>JBCAXQ010000056.1:0-12955 GCA_038534015.1 Pseudomonadota bacterium
TCTACCAGAAGCTTGGATTCACTCCAATCGGTAAAAGAACGCAATATTATCGACTTATAACTGGTGATAGAGTTGACGCCATTACTTTTGGCCGCTCTGTCTAATCATATAGAGTCCAAATATATTGCGTTCTTTTACCGATTGGAGTGAATCCAAGCTTCTGGTAGAGGTTTACTGCAGGGTTTCCCTCACGCATTTCGAGAAAGATGCGTTCACTTCCCCGTTTTCGTGCGTCGAATATCAATCGGTCGATCAAGATTTCCCCCAACCCGCGTTGCCTGAGCTCAGGTAGCACGGCGATCAAGAGCAATTCTTCTTCACCTGGAGCTGCCCTTGATAGCACGAACCCGGCAGCTGGTTGCTCTCCTTGGTCCAGTATTACGCCATCATGGTTGATCAGGATTGCGTGTGTATTCGGCAGGGTAAGAGCTTCGGACACCTGCCTTCGGTTCCAGGCTTCACCGTATTTAGGGTCGAATGCGACATCCATAATCGCCATGATACGGTCTATTGTTCGTGGGCAGGGCATCATGATGCGGGCTGCACCAGAGGCTTTGCGTCCGGATGGCGCCCATAAATCGGGGCAAGATCGCTGGTGAAGTGTGCTTCAAGAATTGAAAGACATTGGCGTGCATCGGGGAGCGTTTCAAAGACCTCGCGCGGCGCGGCCGAAATCTCCGCCAGCGCATGTGCGCGATTGCCAGCGATGTAGTGACCATGGCTACGGCGCACCGCTTGTTCGGGCGTGAGCGAGGCCAGCCGGGAAGCTGATGAGCCGTCTGCGGCAAAGTCCTGCACGAACCATTCGCCATGGCCGCCATTCATGCAAACGGTCACTTCGCTTCGTTCCCGCTCAAGGGCCATCGCCGCAACAAGGGCAAGCGTCGGATACCCAATCACTTTTGTCTGCCATGCAAACCCCAACGCGCGTGCGGACGCTATTCCGATCCGTACTCCGGTGAAACTGCCTGGGCCAAGCGAAACGAAAATGCGGTCCGAGCGTCCTTTCCGGGGAAGGTTCGCGACCATAGGGATCAGACGCTCGGCATGACCGCGTCCGATCTCCTGATGATCATGCGCGATCAGATTGTCGCCTTCAAAAAGGGCGATCGAACAGGCTTCTGTTGCGGTCTCAATTGCAAGCGTGCGCATAGGGCCCGCGTTGCCTGACTGTGCCGCGCCCCGCAAGTTCAGATGATGGTATTGAAGGTGTTGAAGTCCGGACGCGGGCTACGATCGAAGATCGTTTCGGGATCGCCATACCCGACCGAGCAAATGAAGTTAACTTTGTGCCGGGGCTCGTCGGCAAAGAAAGCGGCATTGACCGCTTGCGAATCGAAGCCTGACATAGGGCCGCAGTCAAGTCCCACGGCGCGCGCCGCAAGCATGAGATAGGCACCTTGCAGCGACGAATTGCGAAATGCTCCTTCCTCGCGGCCTTTCTCATCGTCTTCGAACCAGCTTTTCGCATCGGTGTGTGGAAACAGCCAGGGCAGCTCTTCGTGGAAATCAATGTCGTAGCCGATAATTGCGGTGACTGGAGCGGCCAGAATTTTTTCTTTGTTCCCATCCATCGCGCAGTCGGCGAGCTTGGCTTTCTGTTCGGTTGACTTGACCCACACAATCCGCACCGGCTGCATATTGGCCGACGTCGGAGCCATCTTCATCAGGTCCCAGATCGCATGAAGCTGCCCGTCTCCAACGGCTTTGTCATGCCAGCCATTATACGTGCGCGCCTCATTGAAAATCTGGTCAAGAGCGGCGCTATCCAGCACCGTGTCATGGAACTGCTTGGTCATTTCAGGCCCTTATGCCGCGCGAACTTCGATGACTTCGGGCACGTAGTGCTTAAGTAGGCTCTCGATACCCTGTTTCAGCGTCGCCGTGCTTGAAGGACATCCGGCGCAGGCTCCCTGTAAAGTCAAATAGACGATACCGTCGCTGAAACCACGATAGGCAATATCTCCGCCATCCCCCGCCACAGCTGGGCGAACTCGGGTTTCGAGCAGCTCGTTGATCGCCGCAATCGTCTCTGCATCTGCAGCGTCTTCATCAACGATCGTGCCAGTATCATCCGGCACTGAAATGCCATCGGCCGAACCGCCTTTGAACAAGGGTGCTTCGGAAACGAAATGATCGAGAAGGATTGCGACCACTTGAGATTTTAGCGACCCCCAGTCGGCGCCTGGTGCCGCTGTGACCGTCACGAAATCCCACCCGAAAAAGACATTCACCACTTCTCCGGTGTCGTAGATCGCTTCGGCCAGCGGGCTCGCCTCGGCTGCTTCTGGAGTTGAAAATTCGCGGGTGCCCGAAGACATCACAGTACGGCCAGGCAGGAATTTCAGGCTGGACGGGTTCGGAGTGGTTTCAGTCTCGATAAACATGATTACGATGTAGGTAGAGACGGGGTGTGCGGCAAGCGCTGCGGACCGAAAACCTGCATTCACTATCCCTTCATCGCTTCACGCACTATAGTCACCCCATGAACGCGTTTATTCGGGCCATTGGCGCCGTGTGCTTGCTAGCCGGACCGGCAGCATTCTCATCAACCGCACTTGCGCAAGACGTTGTGGCCATTGAGCCAACCTATCAACGCGCTCCGATTCCTGAACCTGTTCCCCCACCGCAAGCGGCTCAGATCGGCGATGAAGTTCCATGGATTTACGAGGGCAGCGATGTCCCGGTTGATCGCGAATGGCTGTTCGGCAAGATGGATAATGGCCTTCGTTATGCCGTGCGCAGCAACGGAGTCCCGCCAGGGCAGGTCTCCATCAGGGTGCGCGTTGATGCCGGATCGTTGCATGAACGCGAATTCGAATTGGGTTACGCCCACTTGCTCGAGCACTTGCTGTTCCGCGAAAGCAAGTATCTTGGTCAGTCAGAAGCGATCGAGACCTGGCAACGGCTGGGGGCGTCGTTCGGCAGCGACACCAACGCGCTGACCAGCCCGACGCAGACAGTCTACAGCCTCGATCTGCCCAACATTAATCGCACCAAATTGTATGAAAGCTTCAAATTGCTTTCTGGAATGATCCGAGAACCTGTCTTGTCGCAGGCCAATGTCGATACGGAAATCCCGATCGTGATGGCTGAGAAGCGCGAGCGAGGTGGCGCAGGGGAGCGAGTTGGTGAGCTTACCCGGGCAACTCTGTTCGCTGGGCAACGCCTCGCTACACGACCGCCGATCGGGACCCTTGATACTCTCAGGGCCGCCACCGGCGAACGCCTGCAGGAATTTCACCGGCGCTGGTACCGTCCGGAGAACACTGTCGTGGTTGCCGTCGGCGATGTTGATCGCCGTCTGTTGGCGGGCCTGGTTGAGCGTTGGTTCGGAGATTGGGAGGGAATCGGGGAAGGCGTGGATCCGCCCGATTTTGGTGACCCGAAGGCCCCAGCCGATGCGCCTGATTCAGTGTATGCGCCAATCGGTGAAGTCGGTGTGGCGGTTGAACCTGATCTTCCGCGCGGAATTTCTTATGCGATCATGCGGCCGTGGCGTCAGGTTGACGACACCATTGTCTACAACGAAGGCAAGATGCTCGATCAGGTCGCGCAATTCATCCTGACGCGCCGCCTGGAATCGCGAGCCCGTGGTGGTGGAAACTTCCTGACCGCGTCGGTCGTTCAAGACAAGTATGCCCGCTCGACCGACATGACGGTTGTCAATATTGAGCCGTTGACCAGTGATTGGGAAACCGCTCTGGACGATGTACGCGGCGTGATCGCCGATGCTGTCGCGGATGCACCACGCCAGGAAGAAATCGACCAGGTTGTTGCGCAGATGGATGCAAGCTTCGTCAATTATGTCGAGCAGCGCAGAGTCCTGGCAGGCTCCGAGTTTGCGGACACATTGGTGGGTGCGGTTGATATCCGCGAAGCGGTGGCAGCGCCCGAGATTTTCCTGAAAGTGTTCCGGGACATGAAGCACCGGTTCACTCCTGAAGAGGTGCTCGCGGCGACCCGACGGATATTCTCCGGTGATGTCGTAAGGGTAACCTATCTCACTCCGGAAACAGGCGAGGCTGACGAAGCGAGCCTGCGGTTGGCCATGGCAAAAGAAATCACGGCGGATTCGGGCGCACGCCTTGCTGCGAAATCGATCTCGTTCGATGACCTGCCGCCGATTGGCGCTCCGGGCGAAATCACAGTTCAGGCGCCTCTTGGTCTTTACGAAATGGAACAGATCCGATTTGCCAATGGCGTGCGCGCGATCATATGGCCCAACGCTCAAGAGCCTGGTCGGGCGATGGTGAAGGTGCGTTTTGGTTCCGGCTACAGAGCGTTCGATGAGGATAACGCTGTCTATGCCGGGCTTGGCACTGTGGCGCTGTTCGACACGGGGTTCGGCGATTTGAACCGCCAGGATATCGACAATCTCACAAGTGGCAGAAAGCTTGGCTTCGACTTCGCGATCGAAGATGCGGTGTTCAGCTTTTCGGCACAGACGCGGGCAGCCGATGTTGCAGACCAATTGTATATGTTCGCGGCCAAGCTGGGCATGCCGCGTTGGGATGCGGCTCCGGTCTTGCGCGCAAAGGCCGCTGGCAAGCTTTACTATCAAAGCTTTGCCACAAGCCCGTTCGGCGTCTTGCAGCGCGATCTTGAATACCTGATCACGGACAAGGATCCCCGGTTTGCCACAGCGGGGCCTGAACAGCTGGAACAGGTCACGCCCGAAGGCTTCCGCGAGACCTGGGAGCCGCTATTGGCTCAAGGCCCAATTGAAGTGCTGGTGTTCGGTGAGATTGATCGGACGGCAACGATCGAGGCCTTGCGCCGCACCTTTGGTGCTTTGCCCCAACGGGATGCGATCCCGGATGATGTCGCTGGCCGCGTCACCAGTTTCCCAACCGGAAGCGACGATGCGACAGTTGTGAACCATCGTGGGGATGCCAATCAGGCAGCAGCTGTGATTGCCTGGCCGAGCGGTGGCGGTATCGACAATTTGCGCGAATCCCGTCAACTCCAGATCCTGACACGGATATTCAACAACCGCCTGCTCGAAGCGATGCGAGAAAGGGCCGGGGCCAGCTATGCACCACAAGTGTTCGCGACCTGGCCTGTGGACATGCCGACCGGTGGCAGGATCACTGCAGTCGCTCAGCTCCAACCTGATGACGTGCCGGTGTTCTTTAACGAAGCAGAGAAGATCGCAGAGGATCTCGTTGCAAATCCGCCAGGGAATGACGAATTGCTGCGGGCGACCGAGCCGCTGAGGCAGTATATCAATCGCGCTTCTACCGGCAGCACCTTCTGGCTGCGGGAACTGCAGGGGGCGAGCTTCGATCCGCGTCGAGTGACCTTGACGCGAACACTGACCCAGGATTTCTCGATCACTACGCCGCAGCGTATGCAGGCCCTGGCAGCGCGATATCTTGGCGGGATCGAGGGTTGGCGCTTGGCGATCATTCCCGAAGGCGCAGAACTCGCCACGCTTGATCCGGCTTTGGAAGCGTCACGGCCGGTTCCGGCCCCGCCTCGACCCGTCGAGATCATCGGGCGATAGACCGCCGCCGCGTACTGACGTGATCGCAAATTCCGAATTCACACACCGTGAAATAAAATTATCGTAAATGCACTTCGCGGTTTACAGATATAAGGGTGGTCATGTAACCGCGCCCGCCGATAATGTGATCGACACCAAATGCGAATTGATTGAGCAGCACCATGGCACAAACCTGGATACCTGAAGGCTGGAAAGCTTTTGAAGCGCGGCACTTGCCGCATTACGAAGACCCGACCGAACTCGCGGAAGCAGAGGCCACGCTTGAGGCGTATCCTCCGCTGGTCTTTGCCGGGGAAGCGCGGGCGCTCAAGTCTGACCTCGCTGACGTCGCCAACGGCAAGGCATTCCTGCTTCAGGGCGGCGATTGTGCGGAAAGTTTCGCCGAGTTCCACCCCAACAACATTCGCGACACTTTCCGTGTGCTGCTGCAGATGGCAGTGGTGATGACATTTGCGAGCAAGCAGCCGGTCGTGAAGGTTGGCCGGATGGCCGGGCAATTCGCAAAGCCGCGCTCGTCAGCGACCGAGACCAAGGGCGATGTCACGCTGCCGAGTTATTTTGGCGACAATATCAACGGTATCGATTTCGATCCGGTCCAGCGTCGCAATGATCCGGGTCGAATGGTCAAGGCTTACTCGCAGGCTGCGGCGACGCTCAACCTTCTGCGCGCTTTTGCTGGCGGGGGTTATGCAAACCTGCGTCAGGTTCACCAGTGGACGCTCGATTTTATGGGCAACACACCATGGACTGCGAAGTTCGCCGAGACGGCGGATCGGATTGGCGAAGCGCTGGATTTCATGGAAGCTTGCGGTGTCGATCCAGCAACTGTGCCGCAGTTGCAGGCGACCAGTTTTTACACGAGCCATGAAGGTCTTTTGCTCCCATACGAGCAGGCACTGACGCGGCAGGATTCACTGACTGGCCAATGGTACGCCACCAGCGCGCACATGCTCTGGATCGGAGACCGCACCCGCTTCCCAGGCAGTGCGCATATCGAATTCGCCCGAGGCATCGGAAACCCGTTGGGAATGAAGTGCGGGCCAAGCCTTGAACCGGACGCGATGCTGCGGTTGCTCGACGAGCTTAACCCGGCACGCGAAGCCGGGCGCATCACGCTGATCAGCCGGTTTGGCCATGACAAGGTAGAGGAGGGGCTGCCAAAGCTTATCCGCGCGGTTGAGCGCGAGGGGCATCCTGTGGTCTGGAGCTGCGACCCCATGCACGGCAATGTCATCAAGTCTGATAGCGGCTTTAAGACGCGTCCGTTCGACCGGATCCTGAATGAGGTGAAGGGTTTCTTCGCGGTCCATCGCGCCGAGGGTACGCATCCCGGCGGCATCCATATCGAGATGACCGGGCAAGACGTGACCGAGTGTGTCGGGGGAGCAGTTGCCATCACCGATGAACGCCTAGGTGACCGGTACCACACCCATTGCGATCCGCGGCTCAACGCAGAGCAATCACTCGAGCTCGCATTCCTGCTGGCTGAAATGCTGAACCAAGAAGTGCTTGATCGCCAGGCTCACGCCGCTTGATCCCAAACCCGTTCTGAAGAATTAGGTATTCGTCCACATGGGCACTGCCGCGCCAAATTGACGGTTTAAACTCTACCATTCCCGCCTGGGTGCGAGGATGCGAACCATGATCATGGCTGTCGAGGCGGGCGCAGGCGCAACGGGCGCGGGTCAACACGCTTTGCTGTGGTTGTGCCTGCTTCTCGGATTGATCGCGGTATCCTTGGTCTTTTCGGTCTTGGCCTCTCGTCGACAAGTCCGGGCTTCGGCACGGATCGCTAGGGACCGTGCGATACAAATGAGGCGCTTGTTGCAGGCGATTAGGCTTTCGGAGAACATCTCCCAAATCGGTGTTTGGCAATACAATCCGGCTACTGGTCACCAGCAATGGTCAGATGGAATGCGGGTTCTGTTCGGGATTGATCCAGAAGAGCGGTTTGACGAAGGCGACGCCGATACAATTCTCGCCGCAAACCATATCGATCTGGTTTTGGATGCCCGTAAGCGATCACTGGAACGCTCCCCATTCATTCTCGAATATGACAAGCCTGGCTTCGACGGTGGCGAGCACAAGGTTCAAGTTCAGGCTTGCAACCTGTTTGCACGGGATGGGAGCGTCGACCGGGTGATAGCTGTTGTTCGTGAAGTGTCGGATCCAAAGCAACAAGAGAAGGGTGCGCTACGCCCAAATGCCGACCTTCCAATTCCCACTGCCTAGCGCAAAATCAGCAAGTTATTGGACAAGTTCAACGATGCGTTGCGATAGACGCCTTCCATTTGTCATGCGATTGCGGCATGGCTTCAGGATCGCGCTAGCGGCGACAGGAGCGGCGAATGCCAGAATCTCTGCCCGATCGGATTTCCGAACCTTATACGGGTTTGGAAGAGCGATTTCGCGCGACGCGGGCTCTGACAGAAGCGTTGGTGGAACCGCTTAGCGATGCTGATGCCACGATCCAGTCGATGGAAGATGCCTCGCCGGCGAAATGGCATCTCGCCCATACTACGTGGTTTTGGGAAACGTTCCTGCTGCGCAATTGCGTGCCTGGGTATTCGCTGTTTAACGAAGACTGGCCGTTCCTGTTCAATTCGTACTACGAAGCGGAAGGCGAAAGGATTGCCCGGACGTCTCGCGGTATGTTGTCGCGTCCTAGGTTGGATGAGATTTGCGATTGGCGCGCGGCCGTCGATGCGGCGATGGAGCCGCTGCTTGGCGATCCACAGCACGCAGAACTGATCGCTTTGGGCATCGCCCACGAACAGCAGCACATCGAACTGCTTTTGACAGACATCAAGCATGCCCTGTTTCAGAATCCGCTTGGGCCGGCAATGTGGGAAGGCAGCACACGCCACGCGTCAGATGCAAAGGATGGTTGGACTGATCATCCCGGTGGAATCGCATTGGTCGGCCATTCCGGTGCGGGATTTGCCTTCGACAACGAAGGCCCTCAGCATCGTGTTTTGCTGGAGCCGTTTGCGGTTTCCAACCGCCTGGTCACCAATCGCGAATGGGACGAGTTTGTTGCAGACGGCGGGTATCAGACCGCATCACTTTGGCTCTCTGACGGTTGGACTTGGGTGAAGGGGTGCGATGTTGTTTCCCCGCTTTATTGGCGGAGAGATGAACACTTCACCCATCAAGGGTGGCAGGTGAGGCATCCCGATGCTCCGGTAACGCACATATCCTATTTCGAAGCCGACGCTTTTGCGACCTGGGCGGGTTACAGGCTTCCGACTGAATTCGAGTGGGAAACGATTGCGCGCGGACAGGCAAGCGAGACCGCGGCGCACGATCCCGAAGCAGGAAACCAGTTGGATCGGGCCGCTCCGTGCCAACCAACCGGCGGATCGGGGCTGTTTGGCGATTGCTGGCAGTTCACCCGGTCTGGATATCTTCCGTATCCACGATTCAAACCCGCCGACGGCGCGGTTGGCGAATACAATGGCAAGTTCATGAATGGGCAATTCGTGCTCAAGGGTGCCAGTTGTGCCACCGTGCGTGGGCATTCGCGCGCATCCTATCGCAATTTCTTTTACCCCCATCAGCGTTGGCAGTTCACCGGATTGCGGCTGGCAAAGGACCTCTGATCAATGTCCACCAAACAAGGGCTGCAACTCGTTGATCGCGACGAGACAGGCGTCAATACGGCATTCCGAGCTGATGTGCTCGCTGGCTTGTCGCAGCCGCAAAAGGCTATCCCGGCGCGTTGGCTCTATGATGACGCGGGCTCCGAACTGTTCGAAGAAATTACCAGACTTCCCGAATACTATCCCACTCGTGCAGAGAAAGAGATATTGCAGGAGCGGGGCCCGGAATTTGCCGACCTGATTGGTGCAGGGCGGGCGGTGGTTGAGTTCGGGTCAGGCAGTTCAGTCAAGACACCGCTTCTGCTTTCTGCGATCGCGCCGAGTGCCTATATACCGCTAGATATCTCGGGTGATTTTTTGCGTGCGGCTGCCACCGATCTGGCCGAAAAGTTCCCTGGTCTTCCAGTTTACCCTGTCGAGACGGACTTCATGCGAGAGGTCGAGCTGCCTGCTGCCGTGTCGGAGTTACCCAAACTCGGATTCTTCCCAGGCTCGACCATTGGCAACATGGTGGCCCGCACCGCAGTCGACCTGCTCAGATCTATGCGCGAGACACTTGGCGAAGGCGCGCTGCTGTTGATCGGGATGGACCTTATCAAGGGCGAAGGCGAGCTGGTTTCCGCCTATGACGATGCGGCGGGCGTGACGGCGCAGTTCAATCTGAATCTTCTGCGCCGGATCAATCGCGAACTCGACGGCGACATCGCGATCGAAGCATTGTCGCATGAGGCGCGCTGGAATGATGGCTTTGCGCGGATTGAAATGCATCTGGTTGCCGATGAAGCCATTGAATTCAGAGTCTCCGGACGCGAATTTTCAATGCACGCTGGAGAAACGATCCACACCGAGAACAGCCACAAGTTTGATCGGCGCACTTCAAACACCCTGTTGCTCGCCGGTGGTTGGGAACCGCAAGCCCGCTGGCTCGACAACCAAGGTCGCTTCTCGCTGATTCTTGCCGAAGCCAAGCCCAATCGCAGCGCGCCATGAAACTCCCTGCATCTTGGGGCGTTGGCGCTGCATGGATGAACACAAAAGCGATATTCTGATCATCGGCGCCGGAATGGCTGGATTGACTTGCGCGACCGCACTCACCGCCAACGGATGCTCAGTCACCATACTCGACAAAGGGCGCGGGCCGGGCGGGCGCATGGCTGCACGCCGGGCCGAGATAGCGGGTGAAACGATCTCCTTCGATCACGGCGCGCAGTACTTCACAGCCCGCAATCGTTGGTTTCTCGACGCCGTCGATGTCTGGGAAAAACTCGGTGTCGTCGCTCGGTGGCCAGCAGCGGGCGTTGATGCCTGGGTCGGTGTTCCCGGAATGAACGCTCCGGTCCGGGCCATGGCCGAACCGCTTGATGTCCGCTGGAACGCCCGTGTTACAAGTCTCGGGAGAGATGGCGAACACTGGCAAGCTGCAACGCATGAAGGCAGTTTTTTGGCCGAAAGACTGCTTGTCGCGATACCCGCAGAGCAAGCCTATGAGCTGTTTAAGTCGAATGTGCCCGAATTGGCCGCTATCGCCGGTGCGGTGAAATCCGAACCCTGCTGGGCGTTGATGGTGGCGTTTGACAAGTCTCTCGATCTTCAGGCCGACGTCGTCAGGGATGAATCTGGCCCAATCTCATGGGCCGCGCGCAATTCAACCAAGCCAGAACGCAAGGGAACCGAATGCTGGGTGCTGCACGCGTCACCGGGCCGAAGCCGTGAACTGATTGGGAGAGAAGGAGACTATGTCGCGGGCATCATGCTGGATGATTTTTTCAGGCAGCAAGACATCGCACCGGTCCAACCCATTCATATCGTTCCCCATCGCTGGCTATACGCGAAGCCGGCGAAGATCGCGGGTGAACCTGCGCGCTACGATGCAGAAGCGGGCATCGGAATTGCAGGAGATTACCTGCACAGTGCCCGTGTCGAAGGAGCCTTCCTTTCGGGCCATGCTCTGGCCGAGAAAGTCCTCGCATAGCTTAAACGTCCGGCGCAGGGGCGTTCATGGAATTGGCAGTCGCCAATTCCTATATGCTTATCGTGGATATCGATAATCTGCTGGCGAACATCTGGGCTGCGATCGGCGCTGTGCCGCGCTCGGGATTGCTTATGTTCGCGGTTGGGGCCGTTCTAGCGGGATTCGTCGGTTCGATGATGGTCCGGCGAAAGGTGCCACTTGGGCAATTCGTTCGGACAGGAAGCACGCTCGTCCTAGTCGGAATATTGGCCACCGTTGTGGTGCAATTGTCTCGCTTTGATCCGAGGCTTGAGGTCGCGGTGCCAGATGCAATCCTTCCGCAACAGATTGTCGAAGGGGGAGAGACCCGCATTCCGATCAACCGTGACGGGCATTTTTGGCTTCGTGCAGAGCTGAACGGCGTGCCGGCCAATTTCCTGGTCGATACCGGCGCAACTCTGACCGCTGTTTCGCAAGGTTTGGCGGACCGCGCTGGTCTTGAACCGAGAGCGGGAGGGCTTCCGGTGTCGATCGGCACTGCCAACGGACCGGTAGAAGCGCAGCTTTCCACCATAGACGAATTGCGGTTCGGAAACGTTGCTGCACGAGGCTTGGACGTAGTGATCGCGCCCAGTCTGGGTGGCACCAATGTCATCGGGATGAACCTCTTGTCCCGTCTAGCGTCCTATCGCGTTGATAATCGCACCAATGAGATGATCCTCGTCCCCAACAATCCGCAAGCAGCGCTCGAACTGCCCTGATCCTCAATTGGGTTAGTGGACGGACCTGTATGGCTGTTCCACGTTCACTTCCATGATCTGGGAGAGCGCGCATGCATGAATTGTTTGATTTGACCGGCAAAACTGCCGTCGTGACTGGAGCGGGGCGGGGGATCGGAGAAGGGATTGCAACGCTGCTCGCGGAAGCTGGGGCCAATGTGGTCTGTGCAGCTCGCTCAACCGATCAGATCGAGCACACGGCGGAGCTTATCAACTCCGCTCCGGCTCAGTCCCGCGCCGTGGTTCAGTCAACCGATGTGTCGGACCGTGACGCCATGTTGGCTTTGGCGGCGCGAGCAATAGACGAATTTGGACGCCTCGATATCTGGGTCAACAATGCCGGGGGATCGCTCGTATCGGCTCCGCTTGCAGAGCTGGACCCGGCCGAATGGGACAAGACGCTGGCTGTGAACCTCTCTTCGATTTTCTACAGTGTGCAGGCTGCCGTGCCTCACCTGGGAGAAGGCAGCGCGATGGTGAATATCTCTTCACTGGCAGGCGTCGATCCGTTCCCGGGCAGCGCGCATTACAGCGCGGCAAAATCCGGCGTGAACATGGTCACCCGTACCCTGTCGATGGAGTTGGGTCCAAAGACACGCGTGAACGCGATCCTGCCCGGTTTTGTGCCGACCGACACGGTGAAGAAGGCACTCAACATGTCGGATGAGGATTTCGGGCCGTTGCTGGAGCAATTGGCGTTGCCAGTTGGACGGTTAGGGACCCCGCGCGACATCGCAGCGATGGTGCTTTACCTTGTATCGCCCGCTTCGGCCTGGGTAACCGGGCAATGTCTGCAAGCCACCGGCAAGCCGTCTGTGGGGAGTTGAGGATCAATACCTTGGGCGGCAGGTTTAATCCCGATTCAGGTCTTTTCATGAAATTCTGGCTGGGGTGGCAGGATTCGAACCTGCGCATGCCGGTACCAAAAACCAGTGCCTTACCACTTGGCTACACCCCAGCAGAGCGCCGCTGTATAGCGCCTGATTTGCGAAAGGGAAGGGGCATCACGCGAGACTTGTTCGGCGCGCGGCCAGGTCAATCTCTATCTTGTCGATCACAGCCCGGTTGATGCCATAAAACAGCAAAGCGATGGCTGCCGGGATCATCACTCCAG
>JBCAXQ010000057.1:0-12936 GCA_038534015.1 Pseudomonadota bacterium
GGGGACCAAGTGAGATTGCCGGTTTCGCGTCTTCCCATACCCCGCGATCAGCTTCGTCCTCTGCCATTTCATTGACTTTCAGCACAAAATCGCTTGCTCTCGGGCGAGCTATCCGGTTGATTGTGTCTCGCCAATCGAACCTTGGTCGCAAGGGTTGCCGTGACACTCAAGATTAAGACGATCGGGTCGTTTGAGATCCGCAATGGGGATGCTTCGCTTCCACTGCCAGCGTCGCTGAAGACGCGGGCGTTGCTTGCGTATCTGGTCCTTTCTGGCGGGCGGCATTCCCGCCAGGCAGTGTGCGAGCTGTTCTGGGACAGCACCGATGATCCGCTGGCCGCGTTGCGCTGGTCGCTCTCCAAACTGCGCCCCCTGTTGAACAGCGAAGGAGCCGAGCGGCTCGGTTCGGACCGGAAATCTGTATGGTTCGAACGGCAAGATGTTGAGATCGACCGCAATCGACTGTCCGATAGCGCGGATCACGCGGACGCCAGCGAGCAGGTGGCGAACTCGATTTGGGACGAGACCATGGGCGTTCCGCTCGAAGGGTGTGAGTTGCCGAACCAGTCTGACTTTATGATCTGGATCGAAGGTCAAAGAAACGACCATGAACGGTTGCGCGCTCGTCTCGCGCGCAGATTTGCCAAGGATCGCAGCCAATCCTGGCAGACGCGCGACAAATGGGCGGAGCGGTGGTTGAGCATTACTCCGTTTTCTCGTGATGCGGCGGCGACGGCATTCGAAACGAAGCATTTTGCGTCGGGCCAGTCGGCAGCAGCCGCGCTTGCTGACTATCTGTCGCGAAGCTTCAAAGAGGCAGGTCTGGAGGCACCCCGGTTCGAGATTGACACAAGTGCAGACACCCGACCCGACAAGACCCCGGAAGGCCAGCAAATCCGCTTTACCGAGGGCAAGGATGGGGTTTGCATTGCTTGGGCAAATGTCGGCAAAGTGAGCAGCCCACCTCTGGTAAAGGCCGCGAATTGGCTCAACCACCTGGAGCTCGATTGGGACGCTCCCATCTGGAGCCCCTTGTTTCGTGAACTCTCCAAATCTCACCGCGTCATTCGATATGATGAGCGTGGTTGCGGATTATCAGACTGGGATGTTGCCGACATCGGCTTCGAACAATTCGTGGAGGATCTTGAGCAGGTGGTTGATGCGGCGGGACTCGACCGGTTTCCCTTGCTCGGAATCAGCCAGGGGGCGGCCGTTTCCATAAAGTACGCTGCGAAGCATCCCGAAAGGGTATCCAAGCTGATCCTGTTCGGTGCCTATGATCAGGGCTGGCGGCACGTGGCGACGCCTGCAGAGGTGCGCGAACGTGAAGCCGTCATGGTGCTTACTGAAACAGGCTGGGGCAGTGACAATCCGGCCTATCGCCACGTGTTCTCGCGCACATTCATGCCCGATGCCGAACCGCAAGACCTCGATTGGTTTGACGAATTCCAGCGGCTTACGACATCGCCCGAAAATGCCGTTCGCTTCCTCGAGGCATTCTCCACCATTGATGTCAGCCATTGCCTCCCTGAAGTGCAATGTCCGACCCTTGTCGTTCACAGTCGCGGTGATATGCGAATTCCGTTCAAAACCGGACGCTCGATCGCCTCTCGGATCCCGGATGCGCGCCTGGCCGGGGTCGATAGCAACAATCACCTGTTGCTTGGCCGGGAAAAGGCATCCCAGCAGTTTGTTGAGCTGGTGCGGGATTTCCTCCAGGAAGACTAGGCTTCCCCCTTTGAGCGATCAGAATCTGGCCCAAAAACCATAATTCCAACGATAATTTCCGTCGATTCCAACGCTGGCTACAACGGTGGCTCCAACGCAGCTGTGAGATATCTCTTCGGGTCAAGGGAGGCGCACCCCGCGTCTCAATCCGAAGGGTCAAACCATGCGAACAGAATCGAAGATTGCGCCTGTTGCCGCGCAGACCAAAGCACATTGCCAGACAAACAGGCGGCACAAAATCACCGGAAGGTGGCCGCCAGTCAGGCGTCTGCGACATCCGGCAACGCTTATAACATTCGATCCATCCCAGGAGCGGTAGCAAAACCGGAAAGATCCGGTGGCTGCCGCCCCAGCCCAACCCGGCGCTTCAGGTCTCCTGGAGCGTCGGGTCTCCTCCTTCACACTAGCGTAGCGCTCGAGCGGGAAAATTCTGAGGGTCAAGAGATGACATACAAACATCAAGCGCAGAACGTCGCATCCCAACTGAGCGAAGTCGCTCACGGAGCGGAGAATTTCTTGCGCTGGAGCTCCTCCGCCATGTTGCGCGGTGGCCAGGTGACAAAGTTCAAGGGAGAGGCCGCAAGTTGCTCCCCTGAAACCGGCCTGGTCACTGTCGGGACACGGTTGGGCGAAGCAGCAGGCGGCGGGTCTTCCACCTTGACCCTCGGATTGGCCCGTCGTCTGTTGCACTGGTCTGTAGCTCCAATAGCATTGCTTGCAGCCGCCTTGCCAGCCTTTGCTCAAGACGAACGCGTCGAGTTCAATCCTAACCAATTTGTTTGTGAGGATAGTGGAGTCCCTGTTATCGGTGAGCAGGGAATCTCAGGCGATGGCGGCGTTGTGACAGCTATGACCTCCACTTTCGCGACAAATCAGGTTTCTTATAGGAATAGGCCAACCGACACCTATGCTCATATCGAAGCCGGCGCGGCGCTGGATACCGAAGGCCCTCTGTCTGGCTTCTTCCAGGTCGAAAGCGATCTGTCGCAGGACTACACCAGCTTCGGAGGAAAAGTCGGCGTCAGGATCCGGTTCTGAGCAATCGGTTGATCGGCTATGTTTCAGGATCGACTACTTCGAAATCACGCGCCTCCCGGCTCGACGGACCGCCCTCCCGTAGGACTCCACGGTGCCGGGATTGGCGGGCTTGTCTCAGCGGTGATCCCGACTTTCAACCGTGCGGGGCTTGTGACCGATGCTCTCGATTGCCTGGCGTCCCAAACCTATAAAAACCTTGAGGTCATCGTGGTCGACGATGGCTCGACAGATGAAACCGGTTCGGTTCTTGCAGCTTGGGCGAAGCGCAATCGCAATGTCCACATCGAGCTCGTGCGACAAGCCAATATGGGTGTCGCCGCGGCTCGCAACGCGGGCGCTCTTCTGGCCAGAGGCGAATTCATCTATTTCTTGGACTCTGATGATCTAATTGCGCCATACGGTCTTGATAAACTGGTGACTGCCCTGCGCGAGAATCGCTCCGCTCCGTTTGCGGTTTCGCATGTTGCCAACACCGACATGGATGGCGGGGAGATTGCCCGGGATCAATGCGGTTGGGCGCGACAATCGCAGACGAGTGTGTTGAGGAATCACTGGCTCATAAGTTCTGCGCTGTATCGTCGCTCCACTTTGCGCAAAAGTGGCCTGTTTTTGACTAGCCTCAAGACGGGTGAAGACACCGAGCTCAACTGGCGGGTGGTTGCGACTTCGGGTGTTGGCGTATTGGTCAATGAAGTGCTTGGTGCAAGACGCCACCATGATCGCGGCCATCTGTTTCTCGGCAATAGCGCGCGAACCAATGTGCGCTGGGCCATCAATACGATTGCGGCTTTTGCCGATTGGCGGGAGGCGGCGCAAATCCAGATGCAACCCATCTCACTTCGGTCTCTGGTCGGAGTAATGGGACTCGGAATTCGCGCGGGGTGTAACGGCGACTTTCATGACAAGGACCGGGCATTTGCGCTGGTAAAGAGGCTCGCCCTGCTCAGCCCTATGAGGGCAAATCTCCTGCGCGTGGTTTCGAGACCCAATGCAAGCCCATATTTCCTCGCGCTTTTTGGCATGATTAGGACGATAAAGCTCGTTGGCTCGATGCGTCATCACTGGCAAAGGTCTGCGAGCAGTCGATGAAGGGAGCGCGCGATGATTGGTGAAGCCAGGAAGCTCTTTTCGCTTCTACCCAAGAGGTTAAGACGCAGGCTTGCGGTCATTATTGGTCTGTCGTGCGCCGCTGCTGCCGCAGAACTGATAACGATCGGCGCTATGGTTCCGTTTCTGGCTCTGGTTACCAATGATGATGGGGCCGCTCTGCTGGATAGTACCCTGGCTGGCCTTGGGCTGGCGCAATACAGCTCGCTGGCGCTCGTATCCGTTGCGTTGGTACTGCTCGCGCTTGGCTCTGCGGTGCTCCGATTGCTGTTGGTCTGGCGTTCCCAGGCTTTTGCCGCTGTGTTTGGCTCTTTCGTCGTGGACCGTATCTATTCAGGACATATGCGCCAGAACCTTGAACAGTCGCTGGATCGCAATTCAAGCGAAGTGTTGTCGGGGATCGAAAAGGTTCAAGAGCTGACATACGGGTTTGTAATGCCTCTTATCCAGGCGTTGACCAGCGCCGTGATAGCTTTTTGCATTGTCGCAGTACTGATCGTTATCAATCCGTCGATTGCGATGGCCGCGGCAGGGTTTGTCGCAATAGCCTATTGGCTGATGAGCGCGGTGATTCTTCCACGAGTTCGCAGAAATTCAGGCGACATCGCCGAGGCGTTGACCAAGCGGACGCGGACCTTGCAGGAAACGCTCTCGGGCAAGCGGGAGATCATGCTTGGTCAATCCCATGACCTGTTCGAAGACATGCTTCGCAAACAGGATCAACGCTATCGAAGAGCCACCAGCCACAACGTTGCTTATGCTCAAAGCCCGCGTCTTATCTTTGAGGCTTCGGCGATTGTCGCGCTTGTTCTAGTCGCCATCATGGTCAGCACTTTGGGGGACGGTTTGCTTGCGGCTCTGCCTAGCCTTGGCGCACTGGCGCTGGGCGTTCAGCGACTCCTCCCACTCGTTCAGGCGATGTGGAGCGGCTTGAGCCGGGCTTCGGGCAATCGGGCCTTGGTTGAAGACATCCTCCTGCTGCCGGTCGAAGGTGAACGGAGCAGTCCGGTCCCGGTCTCATCACTCCCAATCAAAAAAGCGCTGGAGTTTGTTCGTGTTGCCTATGCCTATCCTGGCGGCGAACTAGTGTTATCAGACGTCTCTTTTTCCTTGGGCAAGGGCGAATGGCTTGGGGTCAGCGGGCCGTCCGGGTCCGGGAAAAGCACTCTGATCGATCTGCTGCTTGGCCTGCGCGTCCCAATATCGGGCGCGATCTACGTCGACCAGCGCCAGCTGCTGGACGGGCATCAAGTGCGTGCGTGGCAGAGCTCGCTTGCGCATGTTTCAGACAAGGTGCCATTGGTTGACGGTTCGATCCTGGAAAATGTGTGCTTTGGTCAGCATGAGGACCTTTGGTCGCCGAAGCTGGCTCATCGAGCCCTGGACATTGCCCAACTGTCGCCATTAGTTGACGGCCTGCCGGAGGGGTTGGCAAGCCCGATTGGAGAGCAAGGCGCCAAGATTTCGAGCGGAGAGCGCCAACGGCTCGGGATCGCACGGGCGCTTTACAGGTGCCCAGAGCTGCTGGTCCTCGATGAAGCTACCAGCATGATTGATGCAGACGTCGAAACCTCCTTGCTTGAAACGATCAGGAAATCGTGCCCCGATTTGACGGTGTGATCGTTTCACACCGAGAGGCCACCTTTGCATCATGCTCAAGTGTATATCGCATGGAGGAAGAAGAGGGTGTGGTTGGAGAAGCCTGTTTGCCCCTCCTGCGGTCGGTCGCCGCAAATGAGCTGTAACCTGGATTCACAAATCGGTGACCAACTTGTGAAAGTCAGTTCCTGCCTCGCTACCTGATGCGGCCGATAAACTCAGTGATTGCAGTGACGGCCTCATGCTCGTCCAGGATAGGTGCGTGTCCGCGCAACGGTATCTCTGTCTCGGTCATCCCTCTGTGGCGGCGTCCCATCTCAGCGAGTGTGTCACGCGATAGTATGTCACTGTCTGCGCCCCGGACCACGGCTATCGGGATGCTGGCCAAGCTATCCCAAAGCGACCAGAGGTCCGGCGGAATCGTCGAAGGATCCTTATCTTCCATGCTGTTCGCGATGCCCGGATCATATGCAAAAGACACTGTGCAATCGGGATTTTCGGTGCAGGTGCGTTTGGCGAATGCTATCCAGTCTTCGGTCTCAAATCCGCGCAGCGCCTCGCTGTTGATGAGCCGGCATTGCATGGCTGCCTCACTCCAGTTGGCCATGGCATGTCCGCCGCCAACATAGCTTCGGATGCGGTCCAGACCCGCTTCGCTGACAGTTGGACCAATATCGTTGATCACAATCCCTGCGATCCGGTTCCGTTGCTGGGCACCCATGACCATCGACATCAGCCCACCCATTGACGTTCCGATCAAGGCAACGCGATCAATTTGAAGCTCGCCGAGCAACGACCACATGTCCTCGACATAAATGTCCGGCCTGTAATTGGCCGGGTCGGGATCATATTCTGAAAGTCCACGTCCACGCTGGTCAGGCACGATTATCCTGCGGTTCGTCCCCAGCTTGGAGATAAGCGGTTCGAAGTCGGCGCTGTTGCGCGTCAGCCCGTGCATCATGAGCAACGGAGCCGAGGAGCCACCGTCACCAATGGCTGGATAATCTCGTGCAAACAGAGTCAGCCGACCATCCGCGCTAGGGTAGTACCGGGCATCGAAGGCGGGCTGCTCCGTCAACGTATCGACCAATCAGAACTTCACCTCGGCCGTGACATAGAACCGGCGTGGATCGCCGTAGAATCCGGTCAGCGTCCCTTCTTGGCCAAGGGTAGGGACGAATGGCGTGCCACCAGTTCCGCCCGCAACGAAGTTGTACCCCGCTACAATATATTCCTTGTCGAACAGGTTTTTGCCGTGGAGGCCGATCGAGAAGCGATCTTCATCATCGGTATAGACGATGCTTGCATCCACCAGCTCAAACCCATCCTGATCGAGGAATGCATTGGGAGTTTCGAACTGGCTCGCATCCGAACGCATCGAAACAGAGCCAAGGAAATCGAGATTTCCGCTCCCGGTTGGCACGCCCAACACAAAACCCATGTGCGCCGTAATATCCGGCGTGTTCTGGAATACGCGTTGGTCGGCTACATCCACACCGAAAGCGTCGATGAACTCGTTATATTCGGCATCAAGGATGCCCAGCGACCAATTGATGGAGAACCGGCTGCCTTCACCGACAAAGTCCTCGCCCACCAAGGCTGTGCCTTCAAATTCGACCCCGTTCACATTTGCGCTAGCGGCGTTTGAAGTGATTCCGATGAAGCTATCATTCGTGCCATCGCCAGTTGTATCAACTCCGACCGATCCAGGAATCTGGACGTCCTGATAGTCGCCCAGGAAGGCCGCGAGCGATATGTTCACCCGGTTGTCCAGCAAGGAAGCTTTCCAGCCCAATTCGTAGCTGTCGACCGTTTCCGGAGCGAAACGCAGGAATTCGAACTGATCATCGAGATCGATGTCGCCGTCGCCATCGAGATCGGGTGCCGATGTGGTCTGGCCGCGAGGGTCGAAGCCGCCGCCTTTGAAGCCCTGTGAATAGGTGAAATAGATGTTGTGGTTGCGGTCGGGCTGCCAGCTTATGGAGGCTCTGGGGTTAAAGTCCTCGAATGTCTCACCACCCTGAAAGTCGCTGGTCACGGCGAAGGGGACCGCGGTGCTGGCTGGGTCGAACAGATCGGTGAAACCGCCAAAAAACGTGGTCCGCAACACGCGACTGTCGCGGCGGTCATTGGTGTAGCGGCCTCCCAGGGAGACACTGATTGTGTCCGTAACGTCGAAAGTGAAGTCGCCAAAGACAGACCAGGTTTCGGTGTCCACATCGCCCAGCGTCTGAGCGTTGAGTCCCGCAATTGTGGTGAAGAGCGCAACGTCGAATGCTGTGAAGGCATTGGCTCTCAGGTAATAGGCGCCGAGGACGCCCGAAAGCCGATCACCCTCATAGAGAAGCTGCAGCTCCTGACTGAACTGATCGTTTTCGTAAATCGCTGGAACATCGAGGTCGGCAGCGGGAAGACTGTCGAAATCGATCGGCGTGGTCGAGGAGTCCTCGCGGTAGCCAGTGATCGATTTGAAGGTCAGCGTATCAGATAGCTCAATCGCAATATTGAGCGCACCCCCATAGGCCTCGACTTCCTGATCGACGACATCAAGTCCGGCGCGAGTGTCGAACACATCATCAAGCACAGGGGCTCCGGAAAGCTGGCCTGGGATCAGGCGGGAACCCTGGCGCGCTTCGCTGTTGTCCTTCACGTAGTCACCGGACAGGCGAATGAACACTGGTCCATTGTCAAACTCAATTGTACCGCGTGCGGCCCATACGTCTTTGTTATAGTTCTCTGTGCCGAGATTCAGATTGTCACCGAATCCGCCGCGCGATAGCCTCGCTCCGCTGGCACCTATCTTGAGATTGTCTGAGACTGGCGTCGAGCCTGTGACTATCAGATCAGCCTGATCGAATGAGCCATAGGTGCCGCGGATTTTCAGGCTCGGATCGTCGGGCAGTTCGGCGGTCACATACTTGATCGCACCTCCAATCGTGTTGCGCCCGTAAAGAGTCCCTTGCGGCCCGCGCAGAACTTCGATCCGTTCAACATCATAGACATCAAGAACTGCGGCCTGAGGCCGGTTAAGATAGACATCGTCGACGTAAAGACCAACACCGGCTTCGAAACCCGCGACAGGGTCTTGCTGGCCAACACCGCGAATGAAGGCCGTCAACGTCGTGTTTGTACCACGGCTGACCTCCAGAGTGATATTGGGCACTTCCTGTGCAACCTGCGTGATATCCTGGACGCCGCGCTGTTCCAATGACTCACCCGAAATCGCTGTGACCGATAGCGGAACGTCAATCAGCCGTTCCTCGCGCCGCCGCGCGGTTACGACGATCACATTGCCTTCGTTAGCTTCTGGCTGGGCCTCTTCCTGGCTGGAATTCCCTGAATTCTGCGCCTGCGCAGGCACTGCGAGCAAGGCAAAGGCAGCGCTGCCACAAAGCAGAAGCGCACGGCTTTCATTCACGCGATTGATCATTTCGGTACTCTCCCAAAATCCCGACTACAGCCTCTTATTGAAACTTGAACCAACTTTCAAGTTTAAGTCTTGCGCGCTAGTTACACTCCGCCTACGCCTACTGACCGGAAGGAATGGCGGATGGACGCTCTCAGCAGTGGCGAGACAACGGTCGGATCAGAGCGCGATCCTGGTACAAAGACCCCGCGTACAGAGCGCGGTCGCAAGACGTTACGGAAGCTGCTTGATGCCTCAGCGATTGAGTTCGGGGAAAAAGGCTTCCACGATGCTTCGGTGAGCTCTATCACCCGCCGGGCTGGGGTGGCGCTCGGAAGTTTCTACACCTATTTCGACAGCAAAGATGCGCTGTTTCAGGCGCTGGTACGCGATTTGAGCGGACAGGTTAAAATCTCAGCCGGGGCAGCGGTGCAAACGATCCAAAAGGATCCGGAGCACACCGCTTTCGACATTGAGGAAGTCGCCTTGGCAAGCTTTCTTAAGTTCGCGCGCGAGCACAAGGAAATTTACCGCATTATTGATGAATCGGAATTCGTAGATCCCGATGCTTACCGTGGTCACTACGAAGAAACAGCATCACGTATTCTTGGTCGCCTGCAGGATGGGGCAGCAAAGGGAGTGATGCGGGCCGACATCGAGGAAGCTCACGCTTGGGCAGTGATGGGCATGAACGTCTTCCTTGGATTGCGCTACGCCGTCTGGGCCAACGGAAGCGACGATCAGGATGTCGCGGCGATCGCGAGATCGATCATCGAACAAGGATTGGCTTCGCGTAAATCGGACGATTGAACTTGACGGGATGGCGGTCCAGTGGGCACGCAGACCTTGCTCCGCGAAGGCGTTGAAGCAGGCGTGGGCAACAGGAAAACAGCTCCATGATACTTAAGATCGCGGCGATCTCCGACCGGGCCGAATTGGCAAAGATTGGCGGTTTGCTTAAGTCGCTCAACTGGCGTGACGGTCGCGCGACTGCAGGCTCGGTGGCCAAGGCGGTGAAGCAGAATGAACAAGCCGTGATGAAGGAGGCTGCCGGCCAAGCTGTTCGGGATGCCATCCTCCCTCATATCGTCGGCAACACGGTTCTTCGCTCGGCGGCTCGGCCCAAGAAGTTTTCGCACCTGATGGTCAGCCGAACACAGGACGGGGGATTTTATGGCGCGCATATCGACAATGCACTGATGGGAGATGGGCGGGCGAAGATGCGCTCGGACCTGTCCTTCACGCTGTTTCTAAGCGAGCCGGATGAATATGAGGGTGGAGAGCTCACGGTGCATTCCGCCGGTGCCTCGCAAAGCATAAAGGCGGCAGCAGGGCATCTGGTCCTGTATCCCTCTTCGAGCATCCACGAAGTTACTCCTGTCACGAGTGGCCGGCGGATAGTCTGCGTCGGGTGGATTGAAAGCTTGATTGCCGATCCCTTCCAGCGCGAAATTCTGTTCGATCTCGATAACACGCGCGCGGCCTTGCGCTCCATTTCCAATTCTGATCCGCAAGCGATGCTGATGCTGGACAAATCAATTTCCAATCTACTGCGCATGTGGAGCAGGCCCTAAGCGCCAATTCTTAGGTTTGCGGAACCCGCCGGCTTCTGTGGCCGCCTTGGCTCGCCCTTGCGCGTCGCACTTGACAACGTTATCAATTGACCGCTTTGAGCGGGAGGGTGAATTGAAAAGCATCATACATGCCGTATTTTTGGGTGGATTACTGTTGGTCGGTTGCGCGGAAGCAGAGCCCAAAGCGACGGGCATCGAGACTCAGCCCACCATGACAACCCAGGTATTGACCACAGAAACCGCGAATGTGAGCGAGGAGGAATGGGGCACGTTTGTTGAGTATTTTGCCGGCGAAACCGCGGGTGTGAGGGACCTTCTCTCCGGGACCGCAACAATTAGTCCGGGCCTCGAAATTCATCCTCCGCATCGCCACGCCGAAGAGGAGTTCCTGATGGTGTTGGAGGGTGAGGGCGAATGGACTGTCGGTGAGGAGGTCTTTGGCGCGAAGAAGGGCGACATGCTCTACGCGGCCGCCTGGGACTCACACGGGATCAAGAACACAGGCGACGAGCCGCTGACATTCGTTTTCTGGAAGTGGAATTCCAAAGGCCTGCCTGTTCCATTGGACCCCAAGGCGCCGTGAAAGCCGGCATGAACACGCAATTGTCTGATGCAGTTCCTCTGCTTGGTGCAGCTGGATCAGATCCGCGATTTTGCGTGGGAAGCCTCGAAAACGTTCAAGTCTTTGCTTTGCGAAGCGACAACCAAACGTCATGCCGCTGATGTCTGAGGCAGCAGACTTCCTCGTCGTTTGGCGGCCTTTGCTTGCAACCGTCCTCGGTGTAGCGGGGCTGTTGTTCTTGATTCTCGCGCGCCGGGTGAATGCATTTGCGGCCTTGCTCGTTGCCGCGCTTGCGACAGGACTGGCGGCTGGCCTCGCTCCGCAAGCTGTACTTGAATCGGTTCAGAATGGGTTCGCCGGTGTGCTCGGCTTCATTGCCGTGATTGTCGGGCTGGGGGCTTTGCTCGGCACCTATCTTGAAGCGAGTGGTGGAGCGGCCGCGTTGGCAAAATCCATTGTCGGCAATCGCCCACCGGGTCCGGCAGGCATTGCAATGGGTTTTGTCGGGTTGGTGATCGCGATACCAGTCTTCTTCGATGTCGGGCTGATCCTCTTGTTCCCGCTGGTGCAGGCACTTGCGGTTCGCGCTGGAAAGCCGGCGCTGTTCTTTGGCCTGCCGCTGCTTGCCGGACTGGCTACGGCCCATGCCTTTATACCGCCCACACCTGGCCCAGTTGCCGTGTCCGAGATCCTCGATGCGGATATCGGGCTGGTGATAGTCTGCGGCCTTGCTGCAGGGATCCCAGCCATGCTGATCGCTGGCCCCTATTTCACTCGGTTTGCCCACGCATGCGACTGGTTGCCGATGCGCCACTCCACCGATGCCCTGCCGGATGAAGTCTCCACGAAAGGGCCGGAGCTTGATGGTGGCCTTGCGGTCAGGGCAAGCCTCTCCATTCTCGTTCCGATCGCGCTAATCGTATTGGCTGCGGTCGCTGTGCAAATGGGCATGGAGAGTGATGTGATCGCCTTCGCCGGGCATCCCTTTGTCGCACTTCTGACCGGTTGCGGACTCGCGGCTTGGGTGTTGCAGCCAAAGGATGACGAGGGCAGGGCGCGATTGCAGGACGGTTTGGCGCGCGCATTGGAGCCCACCGCCGTGATCCTGCTCGTCACCGGGGCGGGCGGTGCGTTCAAGCAGGTGTTGGTTGATACCGGCGCTGGCAAGATGATGGCCGAAGGTTTTCTCGCATTCGGCCTGGGGCCGATTGTCGCCGGCTTCCTCCTCGCCGCGCTTGTGCGGGTCGCACAGGGGTCGGCCACAGTGGCCATGCTCACTGCTGCAGGCTTAAGCGCCCCGCTGGCAGCCTCTGCGGGACTTGAAGGTTGGGATCTCGCGCGCATGGTAATCGCGATCGCGGCGGGCGCGAGCATAGTCAGCCACGTCAACGATTCCGGTTTCTGGCTTGTGTCGCGCTATTTCAACCTGAGTGCGAGCGAAACCCTGCGGACGTGGACGATTGCGTCGACCCTGGTCGGGGTCGTCGGTTTCATTGTCGTCATTACGCTTGGACTATTCGTTTAGCCGTGCCGTGATTTGTGCAACAATACGTTCGACCGTTTCGCGTGCGTCGATCCTGATCGCGTCTGATGGCGGACTCAAAGCTTCGATCTGGCTGTCGAGTAGAGATAGAGGCATGAAATGGTCAGCGCGGGACTGCATTCGCTCGGCCAACACTTCACGTGAAGCCTCAAGCAGGACGAACTGCACGCAGTGGCTGGCGCAACCCCTGAGGCGTTGCTGAACGTAGGGGGTGAGCGCCGAGCATGCGAGCACGGCGACAGGAGCCATCTCGTGAATAATCGCCTCTAGCAAGGCATCGAGCCAGCTGGCTCTGTCTTTGTCAGTCAGCGCTTCGCCTGCCGCCATCTTCTCGCGGTTGGAAGCCGGATGATAGTCGTCGCCCTCAAACATCGGCGCA
>JBCAXQ010000058.1:0-12902 GCA_038534015.1 Pseudomonadota bacterium
ATCCAGATGGGCGCAGAATGCGTGTGGTGGGAATTGGCATCGATCACGCGGTCACCTGTCGCAACGTTGAAAGGCGGCGCCGTAAATGAAGAGCCACCAGCCCCCGTTGATGGCGTTTTCGACGCCATGACCGAGCACGCACCGGGCCTGTTCGAATGCACGACGCGCGAAGGCCTCGTGATGATCACTCCGCCGGCACTGGGCCCTGAACCCGAGATGATCGAAATGGTGTTCAGACCAATCCTGAAATGGAGCGAGGTCGGCGCCGCTACAGCGCCACACCTAACTCTCAGTGCATCCCAAGTGGAGGTAGCAATATGACCGATCTTCTTATCCATTCCATGTCAGAGTTTTCCAGCCTGATTGTGCCCAGCCTGACGCGCGCCGGGGTGAAGAACATAGCCGAAATCGGCAGCGAATTTGGCGGCATGTCGCGCGTGCTCGCGGATTACTGCCGCGACAAATCTGGCCAGTTGACCTGCATTGACCCCGAACCCGATCCGGCCTTTCCTGATTGGGCCGAGGCTGAGGGGCACGTTGTGCATGTGCCTTCGCCAAGCCTGGAGGCTATCCGTTCGGTATCCGGAGCGGATGCTTGGTTCATTGATGGTGACCACAACTATTATACGGTTTTCAACGAGCTGCATATGATCGATACCGTTTGTCACGAGCAGCAAAAGCCACTGATGGCGTTTCTGCATGATGTCTCCTGGCCGTGCGCACGCCGCGACATGTATTACGCGCCGGATCGGATCCCTCCGAAGTTTCTCAAGCCCCATAGCTATGATCATGGAGTAACATTGGGTGTGGATGCAGCGCTTGAAGGCAAAGGGTTGCGCGGCATGGGCAGTTTTGCTTTCGCGCTTCATTCGGGCGGTTCGCGCAACGGTGTTCTGACCGCAGTGGAGGACTTTCTGAAGCAAGCGGATCGCGAAGAACGCCCGCTCTGTTATGTCCACGTGCCCGCCGTTCTTGGCCTGGGCATTATCTTCGATGCGAGTGCGGACTGGTCTGAAGGTTTGGCGGAATTCCTCGTCCCGTTTCACGCCAATCCGTTAATCGCTCGGCTCGAGGAGAATCGTCTGCGGAACTATCTCGCCGTGATCGATTGGCAGGATCGAATGGCAGGTTAGTTTTCTTACCCGCTGGCTACGCCGTCACAGAATGGAGCAATCAAAAAGCCCGGAGTCTCGCGACTCCGGGCTTATCGACGTGCCCCCAACGGGAGCCGGTGGTGTTAGCGCAGCAGTGAGAGGACGTTTTGCTGCGACTGGTTGGCCTGAGCCAGCATTGCGGTCGACGCCTGTCCCAGGATCTGCGCCTTGGCCAAAGCGGTCGTCTCCGAAGAGTAATCCGCATCTTCAATCCGTGACCGGGCGTCGACCAGGTTGGTCGCTGTCGTGGTCAGGTTGTTGATCGCCGATTCAAGGCGGTTCTGGCCAGCACCCAGCGTTGAACGTGTGGTGTTCACATCGCTCAGCGCGGCATCGACGTTGGTGATCGCGGTTGCGGCGTTGGTGTCAGAGCTGACATCGAGAGCCGCCGCCGTCAGGTTGCTACCGTCAATGGCTGTGCTGGTCAGCGTAACGTTGCGACCTGCGTCGATTGCAATGTTAACAGACACGTCTGTGCCACTGGTCTGGCTGAACAGCGCGACGCCATTGAAGTCGGTGTTGGTCAGGATGTCGCTGATTTGCGCAGTCAGTTCGGTAACTTCGGTGTCGAGGAAGCTGCGATCTTCGGCATCCAGCGTGCCAGTGCTCGACTGCACGGCAAGTTCGCGAACACGCTGAAGCATGTTGGTCACTTCGTCGAGTGCGCCTTCTGCGGTCTGCGCCAGAGCGATACCATCATTGGCGTTGCGAATACCCTGGTTGATACCGCGAATGTCGGATGTGAAGCCGGTTGCGATGGACAAACCTGCGGCATCGTCAGCCGCGCTGTTGATGCGGCGGCCCGTCGAAAGGCGCTCCATGGCATCGCCGAGCATATCGTTGGCCTTGGTGCTCGCATTCTGAGCGCGCAGGGCAGAGACGTTGGTGTTGATTACGGACATTGGTCTAACTCCCGTTGGTGCGTGCAGTGCGAAGAAATGCGCAGCTGCTGGAGCTAAGAGCGACCATCCAGTCGATTGTTTAAGGGCAGAAATTTCGCAGCATTATCGCGTGCGCGCGAAGGCGGCATAGGTGTTTCTGCGGGGGCTTAAAGTTACTCTAAATTGGCCGCGCCTGCCCCATTCCACCCTCACCAAAGGGGCAAAGGTGTGAGAATGACGTCGGTCAGAGCCAATCCAGACATGCTTAACGCGAACCGGGCGCAATGCGCGCGGCAGGTGAGCGAGCGCCATCGCACCTTGCTTGACCAAAGCTTGCCGTTGCTAGCCAGCGATTGGCAGCAATCGCGCCTGCGGATTGCCGATGGCGATCTGGAGATTTCAGCACCCGGCGTCCGCCAGCCCGGCTCGATCGATCTCATACTCAAAATGGGTGAACACCCCTCGCTGGTGGCAGAGGGCAATGCCCGTTTCGTTCTCACCTACAATCCTTCAGTCGGATCGTCTGCGCAATCCAGTCTGCTGGCGATCGCTGCCCATGGTGGTTTGCCAATTGCTGGCGACGAACAAAGCCTCGCGCTTCTCACTCTCGCTGAACGGATCGCGAAGAGCGACATTCCCGCTCTGCTCGAAGGCCCGACCGGCACCGGCAAAGAAGTGCTCGCCCGGTTTGTCCATGACCGTTCTGCCAGATCCGAAGGCCCGTTCGTGGCCGTCAACTGCGCCGCCATGCCCGAAGCGATGCTGGAAGGGTTGCTGTTCGGCCATCGTAAAGGCGCGTTCACCGGTGCAGCAGAATCCCGCGAGGGATTGTTCCGCGCGGCCGATGGCGGGACCTTGCTGCTTGATGAAATTGGTGAGCTTCCTTTGCCCTTGCAGGCGAAGCTTTTGCGTGCACTGCAGGAGGGCGAAGTCCTCCCTCTCGGTGCATCGAAACCGATCAAGGTGAACACGCGGATCGTTGCTGCGACCAATCGCACGCTCGGTGCCGAAGTTGAGGCTGGGCGTTTTCGCGAGGATCTGCTGTACCGGATCAACGTATTCCCCCTCGAAATCTCTGCCTTGCGCGACCGGAAAGGGGACATAGCCCCTCTCGCATTCGGCATGCTTTCCCGCCACGCCTGCCGCCCGGGAACGCCGAACTGGCTGGATGAGCGAGCACTTGCCATGCTTGAAGGTCATGCTTGGCCCGGCAATGTCCGCGAGCTGGAGAATGTCATTCGCCGTGCTGTGCTGTTGGCGGGCGATGCCTCCCAGATCGGCTCCGAACATATAGTGTTTGATCAGCCCGTGCGCGCGGTCACAACCTGTGACCCAAACGATGTTTCTCGACCAGCAAGCGCGGATAGCGACCGGGCTTCGTTATCCGACATCGCCTTTCGCTCAGAGGCTCAGGCGATCCTCGATACACTGGACAGATGCGATGGCCACCGTGCGCGAACTGCGCGCACCCTTGGTATCTCCGAACGGACCCTGCGGTATCGCCTCGCTTCCATGCGCGAATCCGGCCTGCTCGCCGCTGGGGGTGAGGCATGAGTTCCATCCGCCCGACGTCAGGAATGCAGGATGTGATGGCGCTGCGCCAGGAGGTCCTGCAGCGCAGCAAGGCTTTGCAGGATGTCCGTTCAGCCACAGAGACAAAAGGCGCTTCCAATGAAGCGGCCCCTGGTATCGACTTCGCCGATACGCTCGGCAGCGCGCTCAAGAATGTCAGCGCGATCCAGCAACGATCCAGCGACATGCAAGCTGCTTATGAACGCGGCGAAGTGACCGACATCGCGCAGGTTATGCTGGCCCGCCAGGAATCAGGCGTAGCCTTCGAAGCGACGCTGCAAGTGCGCAACAAGCTGCTGACGGCGTATCAAGACATCATGCGGATGGGGAGCTGATAGGTGGCTGAGGCTGCTCTTCCCGTGGCCGCTGAGACGGCTCCACCACCTGCTGCGCCTGATAACTGGCGAGGGCGTATGACCCAGTTTACTGGCCAGCCCGCTTTCAAGCGTGCTTTGCCGGCAATCATTGGTGTGAGTGCGCTGGCCGTCGTTGCAGCACTGTACCTGTCAATTGCTCAGGGCCCGCAGCGAATCCTCTATGGCAACTTGAGCGATGGCGAACGCGCCAAAGTCGTCGAAACGCTTGAGCAGGGAGGGATCGCCTACGCTATCGATAACGGCACCGGTATGATCACTGTGTCGGAAGACGATGTCTACCGTGCGCGGATGCTGGTTGCGAGCGACGCCGGACTTGCGGCTCCTCAGGATGCAACAGCCATGCTCGATTCAATCCCGCTCGGATCCAGTCGTACACTGGAAGGCGAGCGGCTTCGACTCGCGCGCGAACGCGAACTGATGCTTACAGTTCGCGAGATTGATGGGATTGAATCGGTTCGAGTTCATCTCGCGACGCCCGAACGATCAGTGTTTGTGCGCCAGAGCAATCCACCCAGTGCCTCTGTTATGGTGCGGCTGGTCAGTGGCCGTTCGCTGACCCAGGATCAGGTGGAAGCAATTGTGAATCTGGTGTCCGGTTCAGTGCCAGGGCTTTCCTCTGATGCGGTTCGAGTGGTCGACCAGAATGGTCGTCTGTTGTCCTCCGAACGGGATGGTACGCTGGACGGGCTGGTGCTGCAGCGGGAGTTTGAATCCAAACTGCGCGAACAGATTACCGCGTTGCTCTTGCCACTCTTGGGCGATGGGAACTTTTCGAGCCAAGTGCAGGTCCAGCTTGATCAAAGCGAGGTAACCTCGGCGCGAGAGACCTATGATCCCGAAGGTGCCTTGCGCAGCGAAACGCAAAGCGAAGCTCAACGCACAGGCGAGCCGGGTACAGCCGGCATTCCCGGTGTGACGGCCAATACGCCGCCACCCCCAGCCGAGATTGTCGAGGGCGCGCCTGATCCTGCGGAGGCTCAGCCAGGCACTGCCGTGCCCGTAACCAACAACGAGACCTCCGCTCGACGAGATTTCGAACTCGACCGTGAAGTCGCGGTTACAAATACCCGGTCGGGTGGTCTGGTTCGTCTGTCGGTCGCTGTCGCTGTTAGTGAAAAGGCGCTTGCCAATGCGGCCCCTCTCACCGCGGAGGAACTGCAATCACTTATCAGTGCGGCCGTAGGCGCCGATGAGGAACGCGGTGATCAGGTAAGGGTCGTTTCCAGCGCATTTGAGTCCTCGGAAATGCCTGTGCCTGCTTTCTATGAGCAGCCTTGGTTTGCCACTGTTCTCAGATATGTGACCGCGATCATCGCCGTCCTGCTGGCTCTGCTGCTCGGCGTGCGTCCGCTGATCAATCGTGCCAACAAACGGGATGTAGCCAAGCAGTCAAAGAGCAGTCGAGATGCACCAGACGATCCTGACGGTGATGATGCGCACACGACCACTCTGATCGAGGGTCAGCCTGTCCCTGCTGGCACAAAGATGGCCGATCTACCGCAGCAGGTCGAGCTTGCTCGCAAACTGGCGGCATCCCAGCCGGATCGTGCAGTTGAGGCCCTGCAGCGAATGCTTCAAACATCTGATTCGAAAGCGGAAAGCCGGTGACTGGGGAAGCCAGTCTGTTCAGCCGGGTTGATCGCGCCGCCGTGTTCCTGATGCTGTTGGGTGATCAGGAAGCCGCCGATCTGCTCGCGCGGCTCCAGCCATCCGACCTTGAGCGGTTGGGGGCAGCAATGTGCGCACTGGGTGAGGTAGATCAGGCGGGAATATCCGGCGCCATTGCAGATTTCGTCGCCGAAGCGGATCGCGAGATACTGCCGGCCCGCGATCGGTCGCAGCAGGTGCGCGCAATGCTCGAAAGGTCACTCGGACCAACGAAAGCCGAGAGCATGATGCAACGGATTGAGCCTGAGCAGCGGCCCCGCAGTGTTGAGATGGCTCGCTGGCTTGCGCCTTCGGTTTTGATCAAACTGGTCGAGGGAGAGCATCCGCAAGTTATCGCCGCACTCTTGCTGATGCTTGAACCCGAGCCCGCCGCTGAAGTGCTGTCCAAGCTAGAAGAACAGGTCCAGACAGCAGTCGTAGCACGCGTCGCGCGGATTGGGCCTATTTCGGCCGAAGCCGTCGAAATGATTGATCGCTTGTTGTCGCAGCGGATCGGGCAGAGCTTTGGTGCCGGGGCAATGCAGCTCGGCGGCCCAAGAGAAGCCGCCAACTTGATAAACCTGGCCTCCGGCCAGCTGTCAAAAACAGTTTTGCCTGCCATCGCTGAAAAAGATGGCCGCCTGGCTCAGGCGATCGAAGACGAAATGTTCACATTCGAGATGCTGTTTGATCTCGACAGCCAAGCGATGGGTCGTTTGCTGCGCGATGTCGACAATGAAGCGCTGGTAGATGCCCTAAAGGGCGTTCCCGATGAACAGCGCGAACCTTTCTTCGCCGCGATGTCGAGCCGCGCTGCTGACGGTATCAAGGACGAGATAGAAATGCGGGGTCGCCTCTCTCGTGCTGATGTCGATGCGGCTCAGCGCAAGGTTGTCGATCTGGCCAAGCAACTGGCTGATCAGGGCGAGATTATCATGGGGTCGGGTGATGGCGAATTTGTCTGATCTCATAGCTTCAAACGATCAATCACTGGCCAAGCCACAGTGGTTGGAGGCTGTAGGCGAGAAGCCGCAATTTTCGCCGGGACTGACTGGCAATGCCGACAAGGTCCCAGGGATCAAGGTGGATGCTGCACAGGATTTTGATCCGCTCTCTCAGGCCTATTCTGATGGCTTTGCCGCCGGGAAACAGGCTGTTGAGGCGGATCATCAATTGCAAGGCGAGAAGCAGAACCGCCTTAGACTTGCCTTCCGTGTCCTTGATCAGGCTGCAATGGATGCGTTGTCGGCGGAGATATCGGAAACCGTCATATCCTTGTGCGAACAGGTCGTGGGTGAGTTGCGCATTGATCGCAGCACGCTTTCTGACAGATGCAGAGTTGCCGCGAGCCGGATCGGGATGGCTGCTGCCGACTGCAAAATGTATCTGAATCCCGACGACATTGATCTGCTCGGGGACGATTTCCTGGCAGATTGGAACGTCGTCGCCGAGCCAGCCATCGAACGAGGCAATTTGCGTTTCGAAGGTCCTGACAGCAGCGTGTGCGATGGTCCTGCCGAATGGCGCCGTGCAATCGCCGAAGCGGTGCGGTCATGATCGCTGAACTGAGCATCGAACTGCAACGGATGCGCAAAGCAAGGGTGAGCCCGGAACCTGTGCTGACCGGCCGGGTTGCCGCCTGCGATGGCGGATTGATTGAAGTCGCGGGACTGCCGCTGCCAATCGGATCGCTGGGGGCAATCGAGTCTGAAGGTGCGACGAGACAGGAATGCCTCGCGGAAGTGATCGGCTTTCGCGCTGGCCATTCGCTGATGATGCTGCTCGGCGATACTGAACTGCTGCGCCCCGATGCGCGTGTCAGGGCTGTGGGTACCCCTGGGCATGTTGCGGTTGGTGACGCGCTTTTGGGTCGGGCAGTCGATGGCCTCGGCGCGCCAATCGATGGCGGTCCTACACTCACGCTTCCGATAGACTGGCCATTGGCCGGGCTGCGTGAAGGCGCTCTCGAGCGATCACCGGTGGTCGAAACCTTTGATTGTGGAATTCGCGTGATCAACGCGTTGACCACCATGGGCATAGGCCAGCGTATGGGAATCATCGCGGGCTCGGGAGTCGGGAAGTCGGTTCTGATCGACATGATCGCAGGCCATGCCCAAGCGGACGTCATTGTCGTGGCCCTGATTGGTGAACGTGCGCGAGAAGTCTCAGACTTTGTCATGCGCCATATGTCTGGCGCAGACCGAGGACGGATCGTTATCGTAGCAGTTCCGGCAGATCATGCCCCCAATCTCCGCCTTCGCGCGGCGCAGTTCGCCTCCGGCATCGCGGAATACTTCCGGGCCCAGGGCAAGCGTGCCCTTTTGATCCTGGATAGTCTGACTCGCGTAGCCCATGCGGCGCGCGAACTTGCTCTGTTGCTGGGCGAACCGGGCGCTGCGCGCGGCTATCCTCCTTCTTCGCTCGCCGCCGTGACACGTCTGGTTGAACGTGCCGGCAATTCTGAAAGCAGCGGCGGTGCGGTGACCGGGCTGTACACCGTTTTGGCAGATGGAGACGACACCCACGATCCAGTCGTCGATACAGCGCGTGCGATCCTTGACGGGCATATTCTGTTGTCACGCGATCTGGCCCAGCGTGGACACTATCCGGCGATTGATGTGCCCGCCTCTCTCAGCCGGGTCATGAACGATATTGTTGCAGCAGACCGCGTAGAGCAGGCGCGCCAATTGCGGTCCCTGATCGCAACGCGAGAGGAAAACCGGGACCTGGTTCTGATGGGTGCCTATCGCTCGGGTGCCGACAACCAGCTTGATCGGGCACTTCAGCTTGCCCCGATTGTCGATGGCTTCCTGCAGCAAAGGCGGGATCAGAGTTTGACCATCCAATCGAGCTTTGACGCTTTGTCCGAGGTGCTTGGCCATGAAACGTGAGCAACGCCGCCTCAAGACGCTCGAGCGCCAACGCCGGATTGCGCTCACCGATCGCCGTGAAGCGATTTCGCAACTCGCAGGAGCGATGGCAGATGAAGCGCAACGAGCGGCGCTGGCTGAAAAGGGCAGGTCGCTCGCGAGCGGCTACACCGGCAGATCCGACTTGGTGGTAGCATCCGAGCTTCGGGACCGAAGTCGCTTTGCCAGCGAGCTTTCGCGGATCGCGCGGGAGGCTGAAAAGTCGCGGGACCATGCAGCAGCCGCGCGAGATAAAGCGTCGCGGGAATTGGCCAAGCGTGAAACCAGACTGGAGCGTCTTGGAGACCGGATAAAGCACGTGCGCCGGGAATCCGAACGCAAGCGTGAGCAATTGGAAGCTGAGCGATCCAGTGGCTTGGCACGCAAGTTGCTCTCCAAACCACAGAACTCAAAGGACTAACCTGCAATGGAGCTGTCAATGCAACTCATGCTGCCGTCACACCTTTCGGCAAAGACTCTCGGCGACCCGTCCACGGTCGCAGTCAAGTCAGCGCAACAGCCGGGTGAAGACAATCCGTTTGACGCTCTTGTAGAGGGCGCGGAGGCCCCGGTTCAGGCCAATCTGACTGATCGTGAGGCAGAGCTGAAGACTGGATTCATGGCCTCCTTTCGCGGCGAGCGGACCGTGCAGGATGTTGAGGATGCTCTGGTTCCAACCAAACCTCCCGAAGAGATCGGCGGCAGCAGTCTGCAGGACACCGGCAAGCAATTGCCGCTCGTCAGTCAGCCTGTGGCATCTGGCGGGACCGGCGGTGATCTGGCCACACCTAAACTTGGGGATCAGGCAACAGCCGCAATGAATGCAAAGCCAGCACGAGCGGATCGAGCTGGTCCCGCTGACATGGACACATCACCGGTTTCTCCGGCGGTAATCCGCGCTGATCCAGCGGGGATTTCCTCGGACTCGGCACGAGAAATCCGGGTGAATGATGCAACAAAAGATACAGCGAATGAATCAACCGATGTTTCTCCAAGTCGCAGCAAGGCAGCTGCGTCATCGGCACACTTGCCAATAAATGCTTCCGGCGAAATCGGCCTGCAGACTGCGAGGACGACAGGTGTCAAACCCGATGCAGCTTCGCCAGGTCAAGTTCTCCCGGCACAGCTATCCTCTGGTATTGCTCTCACACAGAAGAGCAGAACGCTCGATAGTCCGGCCCCAAGGGGCGCAAAATCGGCGAATCCCGCTGTCGCGGCAGAGCCTGCGCGGGACGCCACGCGGGCAACGCCGACAATTCCCGCACAAGCGGGGCAATCTCCGGCGCCGCAACCGATTGATCAGGTGAGTGTCTCGGCAGTGGCCAGTGGGCCGGTTTCAGGCCCCCTGTCGCAGGCTGTCGAGGTGCGACCAGAGCCGCGTGTTGCACCCGCTGTCGAACAGGCAATCGATCAGCTTGCGCAAGCGCGCGAGAGCAGTCGATCCTCACGACCCGAGGTTCTCGTCCGGCATTCCGACTTCGGCCTCGTCAGCATGCGGATCGACTCAACTGCAACCGATTTGCGCGCGACACTCGTCAGCCGAGATTCGGGCTTCGTACCGGCCGTCCATGCCGCGCTTGCCGACCGATTTACGATAGCGGGCGCAGAAGCGGGAACTCTGTTCCAGCGCGGATCAGATCAGGCATTCAGCCAAAATTCCGGCCAAAGCCTCGGGCATAGCTCAGGGCAAGGTCTAAACCACACCGGACTGGCGCGCGATAGCGGCGTGGGCCTGGGTGGGGGCGGGGGTGCCGGTTCGGGGAATGGCGCAGGTTCCGATCACGGAAATGGCTCCGATCCCGCTGCCGATCAACGCAACGGTCACCGCGATGACGAAGTGGGACGATCCGGCCCGACTGCCGACACTGCTCTTGAGGTGCCTCGGGACGGCGCATCGCAGCAACCAAGATCCCGCTCCGGCCTGTTTGCCTGAGCCCAATACTGACTTGCAGGAGATCACGCCCGATGGCCAAATCGAAGAATGAGAAGGCTTCCGAAAGGGACGGCGACGAAGAAACGCCTAAGAAGGGTGGAGCGTTCAAGCTCGTCCTTGGAGCAGTCTTGCTGCTCGGAGCCGGGGCCGGCGGAGCTTATGGCGCGTTCGCCGGCGGGCTGCTGGGCGGCGGCGACGCTGCTGGCCCCGACCTGCCCAAGCTTGTCCTCAAGGGGGATGAAGATCCCTACGCACCGCCTGCCGGCAAGGACGAAGTATCTGTCGTCCATGGTGAGGGAGGGAGCGAGTATCGCACCGCCTATCACAGCTTTGGAGAGAGTTTCACTTCGAACCTGCTGGATTCACCGGCGTTGATTCAGGTCGATCTGGCCGTTTCCACCCAATATGACGGGCGCGTACTGCAATGGGTCGATACCCATGAATTGGCGATTCGTTCGACCATTCTGGTGCAACTCGCTGCCACTCCGGAGGGTGACGTTTACACCGTAGAAGGGCGGCAAGAGCTGGCGAAGCGGCTTACCAAGGCGATCAACGCGGTACTTGAAGAGAATGAGGGCTTTGGCGGCATCGATGCGGTGCATTTCGAGGCGTTCCTTGTCCAATGAACATACACCACTCCTTCAAGCCCGATCGAATGATTGCGCAGCACTGCTCTGAGCTGACCGAGCGCGGACCGCGTCCCGAGGAACGAGGTGAACTGCTCGCCGCGTGGCGGCGTGACATCGCCCGAGAATTGGCTGAAAGTCTCGCCCCCCTGTTCATGGGTGAACGGCTTTCTGTTTCGTGGGAGCAATCCGAGGCCAAACCCGGTTTGGCAGTGTTTGAACAGATAGACAGTTCGTCCACCAATTGCCTTCTGCGCTGTGGTGCCGCTGGCGAAAGAGCGCTTCTTTCAGTCGGTCTGCCAACCGCGATCGCTCTGACGGATCGTTCGTTCGGAGGCAGTGGCGACATACCGCCAAGCGAGACTACGCAGGAATTGCCGCGGTCGGCTGCCATCCTGCTTGATCGGCTGGCGAACGTAATTGCTCAAGCCATCGCAAACGCAAGCGATGGCGGTGGTGGCGGGGACATGATCGCCCGTAGTGAAAGCGCAGCCCGGCTCAAGCCTTTTGACTCGAAGGCGGTTTGTGAGGTCGCCGCGCTGAGCTTTGGCTCCCGCGATGCGGGGCCGTGGGAAGTAACCCTTGCGATCGACCAGAAAGGTCAGGACGCTCTGCTTCCAGGGCTTGGCCAGACGGTATCAAAATCTTGCACTTCGGCCAAACCCAGAAAGCCTGATCAGGCACCGTTCCGCTCGATCCCCATGCCACTCAATGCGATCCTCACAGAGCTGGATCTGCCACTAAGCAAGCTTGAGACGCTGGCTCCGGGCGATGAGATTCCGTTTGGCTTGGCGCGGGAAGTTCCGGTCAGGATCGGTTCTCACCTTGTCGCTCGTGGCACCGTCGGCACCCTTGCGGACCGTTTGGCAATCCAACTCACGCAAATCGGTCAGGAAAGGCCCCAATCATGACACCGTCTGCACCCATTCACCGCTTTGGTGATGTCCGAGTTCGATTGGCAGTGGAGCTGGGACGGACCGATCTGCCTCTTAAAGAAGTACTCTCTCTTTCGGAGGGAAGCGTTGTTTCGCTCGATCGACTGACCGATGAATTGCTCGATGTGACGGCCAATGGAAGAGAGATCGCCAAGGCCGAGGTCATCGCCCAGGATGGGCGCTTCGCTCTGCGCATCGTCAGTCTCGCCGGGGAAGAGGACCCAGTTTCTCCCGTTGCCTCAGCCGGGGCCGCAGATCCGGCCGCGCGGACGCCGGAACCACCAAGCGTACCGGACCAACCGCTATGATGGTCGAATACTTCGCGCGGCTTGCGTTGCTTCTGCCGCTGCTCGCCCTGCTGATCTGGGGCAGCCTGAAGCTGAGCAAGCACCTGCAGTCGCGTCTTGGCGCAATGGGAGGTGGGGAAACGCGCGCGCTCAAACTCGTCGAAACCAGCATGCTCGGGCCTGGCCTGAGGCTTGCGGTCGTGCGGTTTCACGACCGCGAAATCCTGATCGCGAGTTCCCGGCAAGGGATAGTGCGGCTAAGCGAAGCCGAAGCGCGTTCCGAAGCCGCAGAGGGCGCTGAAAAGTCATGAGGCGTCTGCTCATCTTCATTACGCTTGTTGTTGGGCTAACGGCTGTGCCCGAGGCCGCGTCTGCGGCCGTGTCCGCACCCGAAACCCCCGGGATTGGCGGAGCGATCGAACGTGCGCTGGGAGCGGATGGAGCGGGCGAAGAGGCTCCGCTGAGTTTCTCGATCCAGCTGCTCTTGCTCATGAGCCTGCTCACCATCCTACCGGGACTGGTGCTGATGATGACCAGCTTCTTGCGGATTCTGGTGGTGCTTTCGATCCTGCGTCAGGCGA
>JBCAXQ010000059.1:0-12456 GCA_038534015.1 Pseudomonadota bacterium
GTCGTTTCTCTACAATATGGTTTGTAAATGGGGCCGCGAATTTGAGGGAGGATACGCATGATGCGTTCTGTTGGCACACTCACTCGGGCCGATCTGGCAGAGACGATAAATCGCAAGATGGGATTCAGCCGCTCTGAGTCGCTGGATATGGTCGAGGCGATCCTCGATAAGATGTGTGATGCTCTTGCCAATGGCGAGAATGTGAAGATCTCCGGATTTGGCAGTTTTGTGTTGCGCGACAAACGCGAACGGATTGGTCGAAATCCCAAAACCGGGATCGAAGTTCCCATCACTCCGCGCCGCGTCATGACTTTCCGTGCCAGCCAGTTGCTCAAGGAACAGATTGCCACAGGCGATTGAGAAAAGGCTGGATAGAGCGTGACCGATTTTGATGACGGCAAGGAAGATGGCGCACTTCGTACAATCGGCGAAGTCAGCGAAGCGCTCGGCATAAAGCCGCATGTGCTGAGGTATTGGGAACAGCAGTTCAAAATGCTCAAGCCGCTGAAGCGTAGCGGTTCCCGGAGGTATTATCGCCCGGAAGATGTCGACCTGGTTGAACGGATTGACCGGCTGGTCAATCAGGAGGGCTACACCATTAAAGGTGCGCAACAGGTGCTCCGCTCGTCGGGCGCTTCGGAGTTTGACCGGCGTCAGAGTGACCGTCGGCAAGGCGATCGCCGGACAGTGCCGCAACATGGGCGCCGGGCAGATGATGACCCATCAGCCACTCTTCCGGTCGCCAAGAATTTGGGCGACGCAATAGGTCGGCTAAAGAGCATTCGTTCACGATTGGCGGCCGCAATCGAGGCTTAGGCCAAGGCCATTAGGCTACGAGCGATCACATCAGCGAAAAACGATGTCGGTCGCCAGTTTGCATTCCGCATTGGGATTCTTCTGCCGCACCCGGTTGCAGGTGTTCGTCGCTTGCTGATCAGGGGCGCGGAAAGAGACAAACAGTCCTGTCCCGCCTCGCGTCCGCCCGCTTCCCTGTTGGCGAGAATTGAGCTCTCGCAGCACGTTTTCGACCATGGTTACTCGTTCTGCAAACTGCCCGTTGCGGACTACGAACAGGTATTTGGTTTCGTTCCTGTGGTCCGAGCATTCAAAGGCAAAACCGCGATCGGTGTAGTGCAGTGTCGCTTTGTTGCAGGGAACTGCGGCTGGTGTGTTCGATTGGGCTGAGGCTGTTGTAGCGGGTGCCCAGTTGAGCATCGCAGCTCCCACGCAAACACCAATTACAGTTGACTTTCGAAAGTGTCCCATCGCCTATTCCCCTCTCACTCTGCTGCCATCAACTCCGCTTGACCCAGGTCGACGCTGACCAAGCGTGAAACCCCTTTTTCCGCCATGGTGACACCAAACAATCTGTGCATCCGGCTCATGGTCACCGCGTTGTGGGTGACGATGAGATAGCGCGTATTGGTGGTCCGGACCATAGAATCGAGAAGATCGCAGAAACGCTCGACATTGGCATCGTCCAACGGCGCGTCGACCTCATCGAGGACGCAGATCGGTGCGGGGTTGGTCAGGAACAGAGCAAAGATCAGCGCGGTGGCGGTCAACGCCTGTTCTCCCCCCGAAAGCAATGAGAGCGATTGCAGACGCTTTCCTGGTGGCTGGGCGTAGATTTCCAGACCAGCTTCGAGCGGATCATCGCTATCGACCAGTGCGAGATGCGCCTGACCACCTTGAAACAGTCGGCTGAAGAGCTCGCGAAAATGCGTATCAACCTCTTCGAAGGCGGCCTTTAGACGCTCGCGCCCTTCGCGATTAAGATTGCCGATTGAGCCACGCAGTCGGTTGACCGCTTCGGTCAGTTCGGCCTGTTCACTGGCACTTGCACCGTGCTCTTCCTCGATCCGCGCCAGTTCTTCTGCGGCGACCAGATTGACTGGTCCAATGCGTTCGCGGCTGGCTGTCAGGCGGTCCATCTCCTCGCTTTCAGCGGTGGAATCGCGCACATCTTCATCGGAAAACTCAAACCTTTCCAGCAAGAGTGGGGGAGGACACTGGAAACGCTCGCCTGAAATCCGCGCCATCTCTCCACGCCGTGCTTCCTGGTTTTCCGCACGCGCGGCGAGCGTAGCGCGGCCCTCGCGTGCCACGGCAAGCTGCTCACCGACTTCGGAAAGCGTGCGCTCAGCGTCGCTCACAATCGTCTGACGCTCGGCTACGATCGCGTCGGCCGCGGCAAGTTCTTCGCCCAGCCTTTTTCGCACCGCATCGCCTTGCTCAATCTCTTCGACCAGCGCGGCGGGCTTGGCAGCAATGACGGCATGTTCCTGCTCGATTTCTTCGAGCCGTCGCCCGGCTTCGGCCACGCGGTTTGCCGCTTCGCCTGCCCGCGCTTCCCAATTGGCTTTGTCGGCTGCCTGAGCGGCATGCCTCTCGCGCGTTACGGCCAGCCCCTGATCGTGCGCGGCCAATTCTGCGAGCGTTGCCTGAACTGCTGACCGTGATGCCTCGTGCTTCGCTCGCGCTGCTTCCAGGTTGGCGCGCCCGGCATCCGGAGCGGGCAAAGTTGAGCGAGCCTCTTTGGCCGCTTCGACTTCGCCTGCTGCGATGGTCAGTTGCTCATCAACATCAGCGCGAGAGCTTGCAAGTTCTTCGAGTTGCGAGGCGACGCGCTCTTGCGCGGCCTCGGCCTGGTCAAGCGCGCGCAGTGCCTGACGCTCCCGTTCGCTCGCACCGGCGATCTCCCGATCCATAGCGACCAGAGCGGTTTGCAAGGCGGAAAGCTCCTCCCTGGCCACGCGCACCTGACTTGCAGCCAACTCCGATGCGCTGCGTAGATCGGGCAGCACCTCTTCCAGTTCTGCGAGACGATTGGCTGCTTCTAGCTTTGCCGCTTCGGCGGAGCCTTCTCCACGCGCGAGAAATCCGTCCCAACGCCGCAAGTGCCCGGCCTTGGTGACCAACCATTCCCCTGGTCTTAGCGTCCGGTTGTCATCGCTATCGGCGTAGTGGACCAGCGCAAGGCGCGCGCGCAGCTCATCGGGGCAGTCTCGCACATAGGTGAGAATACTATCGGGTACAGCGTTTGGAGCGCTGCCACCGGACCAATAGCGGCCATCGCTATCGTTTTCAGGGCTGCCGATCGGTGACTTTGAATCGCGCCCCAGCACCGCCGCCATTGCCCGTTCGAAACCCTTTTCAACGGTCACTTTTTCAAGCGCGGTCGGAAGGCCTTCACGCCCCTTGGTGCGTTTCGCCTGGGCATCGCGATCTCTGGCAAGTGCAGTGTATTCGCGTTCGGTCCCTGCGAGTTCCGCTTTGGCTGTGGCCAAGGAGGCGGCAGCTGCATCTCGGGCCGTCTGCAAGTGGCTTTTGCGGTTCTGCTCAACAGCGAGTTTTTCGCGCAATTCTGTGAGAGTGCGTGTTGCCTCTTCCGCCTCAGCACGTGCGGCGGCGGCAGCGCGTTCAAGAGCTTCGCCGCCTGCCAGTGCTGCTTGGCGCTGATCAATCCTTTCGCGCTCGCTCTGTAAGCGCGCAAGCCTCGAATTCGCTTGCTCGATAGTAGCCTCGGCAACGCGCCATTCGGCTTCGACTCCGGCATGGTCGGCCGTCGCCTTGGCGAGTGCCAATTCGGCCGTGCGGCTGGCGCGTTCCGCATCATCGGCCTTGGCGGCGAGGGCCGGGCGGAGTTCCTCATCGCGCGCCAGCGCCGTTGTGCTGGCGTTCAGTTCGCGACTGAGCCGCTCTAGCGCTTCGGCGGCATCGTGCGTCAGGCGATCTGCAGCTCCACGATCCTCATCGAGGCGGCGCTTTTGGCGCTCCAAATCATTGAGGCGTTGTTCGGCGGCTTCGAGCTTCTCCGACAGTGCAGCCATACGGTGTCCATGGGCGCTGGCATCATCGCGGCGATCGGCGAGTTCATCGCGCGCTTCTGCCAGTTCGGCTGCTGCCGCGGCTTGGGCCTTTTGCGCTTCATCGACAGCTTGCTTGGCGGCTTCGACCTTGGAATCGGCTCCGAGTGCAGCCTCGCGGGCTTCCTTTGCCGCACGGGCAGCATCGCGCCACCGCGCATACAGCAGGCGGGCCTCGGAAATCTGAATCTGGTCGGTGAGCTTCTTGTAACGCTCTGCCTGCTTCGCCTGGCGCCTAAGCGACGATATCTGCGAATCCAGCCCCGCCATAAGGTCTTCTAGCCGCTCGAGGTTCTTCTCGGTTGAACGCAGTTTGCTCTCGGCATCTTTTCGCCGAACATGCAGACCCGCAATTCCTGCCGCCTCTTCGAGCATTTGCCGCCGTTCGGTCGGCTTTGCGGCGATAACCTGAGCAATCTTCCCCTGGCTCACAAGGGCGGGCGAGTGCGCCCCGGTCGCCGCATCGGCGAAAGTCAGAGCGACATCTTTTGCGCGCACATCGTTGCCGTTGACGCGGTAGGCGCTGCCTGCACCGCGTTCGATCCGGCGGGTTACAACCAGCTCTTCGTTTTCATCATCGGTGGCATGCAGGACCACTTCGGCAAATGCGCGTTCGGGCCGAGCTGAAGTTCCGGCAAAGATGACATCTTCCATCCCGCCTGATCGCATCGATTTGGGCGAGTTTTCGCCCATGACCCAGCGTATGGCCTCGAGCAGGTTGGACTTGCCGCAGCCATTGGGACCAACGACCCCGGTAAGCCCCGGCTCAATGCGCAATTCAGCAGGCTCGACAAAGCTCTTGAACCCACTGAGCTTGAGCCGGCTGATTTGCATAGGCTGTCGTTATCCCCCGCCGCTATGCGCTTGCTTACTCAGTGCGCGCGCCGGCGCGTTGAAGCGCAGGCTCAATCTGTTCCCAGCCGATTCCTTCGACCCGGGCTCCATTGAGGAGGAACGTCGGAGTGCCGGTGACGTTGTCGGCGTCTACTTGTTGCGCAGATTGTTCGGCGATTCCTTCGATGGTCTCCACGTCGGCGAGGCAAGTGCGGGCTTGATCGGCGCTAAGGCCTCGGGCGGCAAAGAAATCGATCAGACCCATGCCCTGGGCTATTGCGACAAATCGCTCGTTCATTGGCATCTCACCGGCCGCCTCGATCTGTGCCGAGTTTGCTTCGACATTGGCGAAGATCTCATTCAAGGATGCCCATGCCTGGTCGGACAAGGGCTGCATGGTTTCTTTGGGGCCGCATTGGACCATTGTGGCGATCGTCAGATCAAGCGCGCTGCGGATCAACTGTCGATGTTCGAATGCCACAACGCCTGTCGATATGTAATCATCTCTCAGCGGCCCTTTAGCGGTTACAGAGAAACTCGCGCAGGCCGGGCAGGTGTGTGAGGCGTATTCGACAAGCTTGATCGGGGCGTCAGGATTGCCGAGCTGGTAGCCGCCCTGCTCAGTAATGTTCACAACATCGGTCCACGCCTGACCTTCAGGCGCAGCGATAGGATCGATCGGATCCCCGCTCAAACCGCCTTCCGGATCGGCAGAATCACCGCAGCTGGACAGCGTGAGGGCAAAAGGTGCCGCAAAAGCCAATGCAATCAGACGTTTAGTAAGTTTCATTACGAAAGAATCCTCAGATCGATTGATAACGCTAAACGAAGGGCCGTCGCCGCGAAAGCAGATCCAACATGATTGTTCACAAATGCGTCAATGGAGAATCAAGGTTGGCTTTCCGGGTTCAGTTTTGCATTCCATTTCGCTTTAACAGCATCACTTAGTGCCGGGTACAACGTTTCCCAGGTAAACACACCGGGTAACACGGTGCCGTCTATGGCAAATGTCGGTGTGCCCGGAATAGGATATTCCAACCTGTTGGCATCATCGTCTGCATCAAGCTTGTCCGCTTTGGCATCGTCCCTCAGACATCGATTGATTTCCGAAGCCGAATAACCGCGACGATCTCTCATCATGTCATCCAGGCCCAACGCCGAGGCCATGTTGACCCGCGACGCGCTATCGCCGCGTGCCCAGATCGCCTGTTGCGAACGCGGAGCCGAGACCGCTTTGTCTAACCATTCTCTCTGCGACAGCAGAAACATAGAGTGATTGCGCTTGAATTTGTCGGGTGTGTCTCCGCAGGCGACCAGCAGTGACACTGTCACGTCCAGCTTGTTGCGGATGACTGGACGGATTTCCAACTGCACATGCCCGGGTGAGAGGAAAGCGTAATCGAGCGCTGGATCGCCTTGTCTGGCAAAGGCTGCGCAGGTGCTGCAGGTGTAGCTGACAAATTCGATCAGCCTGGTTTCCGCATCTGGATCGCCGACGAGGTGGCCACGTTCGGTGACCTCCACCGTATTGTGCCATGGCCCGTTCTTCTCTGACGAAGACTGGGCAGCGACGCCCGGAGTTATCGCGATTGCAGCCCAAGCTGCAGCGGCAATCAGTACAGGTTTCAAAGCTGCTTAGTTCCTTTTCTTGGCGCCATCGTCGAAAGTGCGGGCGAGCGATTCAAGCACTGCGCGCAGTTCCGGGTCACCGATATCGCGCAGACTGTCTCCCAATTCCATCGGGATCGGCTTGAGCGATGGTGGCGGTCTCGCTGGCGCTTCAGCATGGGTTGGCTTAACCGCGCCTTGCCGCAGTTTGATCTTGGCCACGGCCTGATAGCCGAAAAACCGGTTCACGCGCTCCATGATTTCCGGGATTACTTGCTGGATCAGGGGCGCGTGCGCAGGCACCACGACCAGTTGAAGAATACCCTCCGCCTTTTCCCCAGGCGGAAACCGGATCGCCTCCGGGCTGCAAATCTTGGCGTGATGCGGTCCGACTATCTCGGGCCAGCGTGTCACAATCGAGCTTTGAACGAAGCCAAATCGTCTGAAAGCAGTGCGACCGACTTGGGGCATAAGCTCGCCAATCGCTTTCGCGCCTCGACCGCGTGGCCGCTCATATTTCCTGAGCATCTTTTTGCGCCCTGTCGCTTTGCTGCTTGAAGGCGGCTTCCCAGGCCCGGTTTTCTTGTCACTTTCCATTGCGCAGAAAGCCATGCCATAGGGCGCGGGTGAGTACCAGCGCGTCCGATATCTCTTCCACCTTGCTCGAATGGTATGATGCCCATGCACGCGAACTGCCGTGGCGCAATCCACCCGGTGCCGCGCGACCAGATGATCCGGCATGGCCATACCGGGTCTGGCTGTCTGAGGTGATGCTGCAGCAAACGACGGTCGCGGCAGTGAAGCCATACTTCGCGAAGTTCACGACGATTTGGCCGACTGTTCAGGACCTTGCAGCGGCAGATGAAGACGAAGTCATGGCGGCATGGGCCGGGCTTGGATACTATTCGCGGGCGCGCAATCTGGTAAAATGCGCGCGCGACGTCGCGTCACGCGGCGGTTTCCCAGAGACCGAGGCTGAATTGCGCAAGCTCCCGGGGCTGGGTGCCTATGCTTCTGCCGCGATTGCAGCGATTGCTTTCGGCCAGCGTGCGGTTGTGGTTGATGCCAATGTTGAGCGGGTGGTGGTACGTCTGTTCAATCTGGCGGAACCGCTACCGAGGGCTCGCAAAGCTATCCGGGCGAGGGCAGATGAGATTACGCCGGACGAACGCGCTGGCGACTTCGCACAGGCGATGATGGACCTCGGTTCGCGCATCTGTACCAGCAAGTCACCTACGTGCCTCCTTTGTCCTCTGGGGGAGCTTTGCGAAGCGAGATTGACAGGTGAGCCAGAGCGGCTGCCGATCAAACCACCAAAGAAAGTAAAGCCCGAGCGGATCGGGACAGCATTCTGGATAGAGCGGGATGGTCCTAAGGGCCGTGAGGTTCTGCTCGTGACCCGCCCCGAAACAGGCATGCTCGGCGGGATGCGGGCATTGCCCGACGATGGCTGGACGGCAAGGCAGGATGGATCGGGTAAAGCCCCTGAAGCGGGTTCACCAGAACCGCTTGGGGTTGTGCGACACACTTTCACGCATGCGCATCTGACTCTGTCTGTTGAGCGGATCGACGCTCAAGATGTCTCACAAGTGGGAGAATGGTGGCCGGTCGACGATATCGGAAATTCAGGCCTGCCCACCCTGTTTGCGAAAGTGGCCAGGCTAGTCCTAGCGGCGGATTAGAAGAAGCCACCGCCGATCGAAAGGCGGATCGCCGCGATCAACAAGACAATCAGGCAGAAATTTCGGCCGCTATTGCTTGACGAGATCGCCCCCAGAACCACTCCGATCGCAATGAAGGGCAGAGCAATCCAATTGCCCCATCCAAACAGTGGAATCTGTGAAGGGATCACAATAATCAGCGAAAGAATGCCGAACAGCCAAGAGAGTAGATTTGCCATGTGTCTTATATGGGTACTACACCTCGCAAAAACAAGTCCCATTTGACCACTTAACCCGGTTGCCCCAAACAGCGATCAAACGATTCCCCTGGAGAGGATATTCGATGGCATTCCGAAATTTTGACACGCCTGACCTGTCGCGTCGCGCACTTTTTCGCGGCGGCGCGTACATGGCTGCAGGCGGCATGCTGGCAAGTCTGCCAATGGGTCGTGCGCTCATGGCGCACGACGTCAGCGACAGCTGGACCAATATCGCCAAACTGTATGACAATTATGTCGGCGGGGGAAAAGTTGCAAACCTGCTGGTTACGCTGGGCAAAGGCCAGGAAGACCACGCCCACACCGTAGGAGGTGGAAAGCTGGCGATTGGCGGCGATGCACCAGTGGATGAGAATTCGCTGTTTCGCATCTATTCGATGACCAAGCCGATCACAGGCATGGCGATTATGATGCTGATTGACGATGGCCTTATTGGTCTGGATCAACCGCTCGGAGATATCCTGCCGGCCTTTGCCAAGATGGATGTTCTGGTCGATCCGAAAGGGGCGCTTGAGGACACCGTGCCCGCCGAACGTCCGATCACCATTCGGCAGTTGCTCACTCACACATCCGGTCTTGGTTATCAGATTGTGTCGGAGGGTCCGCTCCGTGATGCCTACAATGAAAATGGGCTGGTAGGGGGGCGTGTAAGCCGCTTCCCGATCCCCGGTTTCCCTCCGGTTACACCTGCGCCTGGACTGGAGGAATGGGCTGATCGCCTGGCAACCTTGCCGCTCATGTATCAGCCGGCGACCAAATGGAGTTATTCCTGCAGCATAGACTTGCTTGGCCGTGTGATCGAAGTCGCCTCGGGGCAGGGTTTCGAGGCTTTCCTGAAAGCACGGCTGTTTGATCCATGCGGCATGGACAGCACGTTCATGACAGTCCCGGAAAGCGAGAAGGGGCGCCTGACAGACAATTATGGCATCCTCAATGGAATGCCGCTTCCGCTCGATCAAGGATCGAATTCGATCTATCTTGACGCACCCAAAGTTCCATCGGGTGGCGGCGGTTTGGTCAGCTCACCAAAAGACTATGACCGCTTCCTGCGTATGCTGCTCGGCTACGGCAAGCTCGATGGGACTCGCGTTATGGGAGAGCTCGCCGTTCGCATTGGCACATCTAACCTGTTGCCCAAGACGGTCGATACAACGGGCTCTTGGATCGCTGGCGAAGGGCATGGTGCTGGTGGTCGCTCGGTCAATGGCAGCTTCGGCTGGGGCGGTGCTGCCGGTACAATCGCGGCGATCGATTACGGGCTCAATATGCGGACCCAACTCTACACCCAATACATGCCAACCGAAGCATATCCGATACGCGATGAATTCCTCGCAGCGTTGGAAGCGGACCTACAAGGCATGAAGGGCGCCTGAGCGGTATGCTCGACACTATGCCAAAGCTTCCGATTGCCTTCGCCGGATCGCCGATGGATCGGGCGGATAACATACGGGTCGATCGGGAGGCGCTTGGCGCGCGGATGGACTGGCGCGCCAAGGTGTTGAAGCTCGATGGTCTTTTGCCAGAGATCGACGACATGGGTGGTCTTGTCTGGGGCACCTTGGCCGATGTGCCAGAGGAAGCCGAACTGGTGTTCCTGGGCCTGCTCGATGACAAGGCGTGCTTTGCGCCAGTACCGGCAGAGGGCGGTAGCGGCCCGGCCAATCCTCGCAATTGGCAGGTAATGCAGCTGCTGCGTCCGGAAGACCTTGCGATATATGGTGGAGCGCGCAGCCTGGTCGATTGGCATGCCCGCCACCAATATTGCGCCCAGTGCGGCAGCAAGACGACAATCACCAAGGGCGGCTGGCAACGGTCGTGCGCGAATTGCGGTGCCGATCATTTCCCGCGCACCGATCCGGTTACGATCATGCTGGTTGAACACGAGGACAAGCTTCTGCTTGGACGGCAGCCGCGCTTCCCGCCGCGCATGTATTCAGCGCTCGCCGGGTTTGTAGAGCCAGGCGAGACTATCGAGGAAGCGGTCGCACGCGAAATTTGGGAAGAGGCAGGCGTGCGAGTGCGCGATGTGGAATATCTTTCCAGCCAGCCATGGCCGTTTCCAAGCCAGCTCATGATCGGCTGCACGTCCGTGACCGACGATCCCGAACTGACAATTGATGAGACAGAGCTGGACGATGCGCGCTGGTTCACCCGCGCGGAACTGGAAGATGCGCGCGCAGCAGGCCGAGATGGCAATGAGCAGCTGATTTTCCCGCAACCCTTTGCGATCGCGCATCACCTTATCGCGTGGTGGATGGACAAGTGAGCGAGGCGCGAACCGTTCCCGATCAGGTTACCATCGACATCTATTCTGATGTCATGTGTCCATGGTGCGCAATCGGCTATGGCCAGCTGACCAAGGCGCTTGGGGAACTGGACGGCGAGATCGAAGCAGAAATCCGCTGGCGACCATTCGAACTCAATCCTGACATGCCCCCTGAGGGCGAGGAGCAGGAAGCGCATCTCCAACGCAAATACGGACGCTCTGCGGAAGAAGGCGCTGCGGTTCGCGGACAGATGAAGCAGATCGCTGACGGAGCAGGGGTGTCGCTGACCTACGAAGGGTGCGAAGATCCGGCACCGGCCGCGATGATGTGGAACACCCGCGATGCGCACAAGCTGCTTGGCTGGGCGCTCGAACAGGCTGGCCCGCAAGTGCAAACCCAATTGAAGCTCGCGCTGTTCAAAGCCCATTTCAACCAACGCCAAAGAATTGGCGAGCGGGAAGTGTTGCTGGACTTGGCGGCGGATGTCGGCCTTCATCGTGAAGCAGCCAAGGCTGCGCTCGACGATGCTGATCTTGAAGCGCGTGTGGTCTCCGAAGAGCGTCAGGCATGGGATCTCAACATTACCGGTGTCCCTGCGATGATCGTGAATGGAAAATTCATGATACCCGGTGCGCAAGCGCCGGAAACTTACGTCAACGCTCTGCGTAGAGTGGTTACGAAGAGTCGCGAGTAGTTGGTAACGGCCACGCGGTGAAAACCACCGGAGCTGCGTCTTCTTGAGCGATCCGAGCGTATAAGGGGCACCATGAAAAGCATCATCGTCTTCATCATCGTCACGATCATCGCCTTTGGCTTCGGCGCCTTGGCTGGTTCGAACACCCTCGAAATCTATAACTATTCGGTCTTTTTCCTGTGCGCCGTGATTGCGATGTTGGTGAACTGGCTGGCCTTCATTCCGTCCGCCATCGCCAAGTCGGATAAGTTCTACGACACAGTCGGTGCGATCACCTATCTTTCTGTGACGGCATTTGCCTGCTGGGCGACCTACAGCGCGGTAGGTTCGATAGATGCACGCGGCCTGGTGATCGCTGCGATGGTGGCCATCTGGTGCATCCGGCTCGGATCGTTCCTCTACATTCGCATCCACGCGGCCGGGGGAAGTGATTCCCGGTTTGAGAAGATCAAGGTCAACCCTGCACGTTTTCTGGTTGCATGGACCTTGCAAGGCCTTTGGGTAATCTTGACGGCCTCTGCAGCACTTGTTGCGATCAGTTCGACGGTGCGGGTTCCGATCGATCTGTTCTTCTGGATTGGCGCAGCTGTTTGGGTGCTTGGCATTACGTTTGAAGCGGTTGCCGATGCGCAGAAAAGCAAGTTCAAAAGCGATCCGGACAACAAAGGCGACTTCATCGATGTCGGTCTGTGGAAGTGGTCGCGGCATCCGAACTATTTCGGCGAGATAACTCTCTGGGCCGGCATCTTGATCATGGCCGTGCCGGTGCTTTCTGGCTGGTCATGGCTGGTGGTAATCTCGCCAGTCTTCGTGGCTCTATTGCTCACGAAGGTAAGCGGAATAAACCTGCAGGATGCTCAGGCTAAAGAGCGCTGGGGCGATGATCCGGATTATCAGGAGTATCGGAAGAATACGCCGGTGCTGATCCCGCGCCCACCGCGCGGCTAGGCTAAGGAGCCAACTTGCGGTATCCCAATTCCGGAGGCTGATATGACCGACTTTGCTCCGCGCCATGCTGTGATTACCGGAGGAGCAAGCGGCATCGGTCTTGCGCTGGGGAAACGGCTCGCAGCGTCCGGTGCACTCGTCATGGTCGCGGACCTTCCCGGCGAGACGCTCGACCGCGCGGACCGAACCGAAGGGCTCATCGCGCACGCTTGTGATGTGTCAGACCTCCCACAACTTGCCGCGCACCCCGCCCTGCCCGGCATTGTTGAGCACCAGATCAACCGTTTCGAACATTTC
>JBCAXQ010000060.1:0-12397 GCA_038534015.1 Pseudomonadota bacterium
CTCCCAGTCGCGCAGCATGTGCTTGGCGATCTGGAGCTGCAGAATCTGCGTGGTACCTTCGTAAATGCGATAAATCCGCGCATCGCGATAAAACCGCTCGGCATCATACTCCGCCAGGTAACCTGCGCCGCCATATATCTGCACCACCCGGTCTACCACACGGCCGCACATTTCAGACGCGAACACTTTGAACGCGGCAGCCTTGGTGATGACATTCTCGCCCCGATCAGCCCGCTCGGTAACGTCGCGCATCATACATTCGGCAGCATAGATTTCGGTCTCACTGTCGGCGAGCATCGCCTGGATCAGCTGGAAACGCGAAATCGGTTCACCGAAAGCCTTGCGTTCATTGGCGTAGCGCAGCGCGGAATTAAGCGCGCGGCGGGCGTAGCCAGTTGCCGCGGCCCCCACTGAAATGCGGCCATTGTCGAGGCTCTGCATTGCAAAGCGGAAGCCTTTCCCGGTTTCCCCGCCGAGCAACGCATGGCCCGGCACCTTCACGTCATCGAGCATGATGTCGGAGATATGCGATCCGGCCTGGCCCATCTTCTTGTCCGGCGATCCAGTGGAAACTCCTGGTGAGTTCATCGGAACCAGGAATGCACTGACATGCGCGTTCTTGGGCAGCGACTCTTTTTCAGTGCGGGCCATGATGAGCGCGACATCGGCATGCGGTGCGTTGGTGATGTAGCGTTTGGTGCCATTGAGGATCCAGCCATTGCCGTCTGGGTCCGGCTTGGCGAAGGTCTGCATCGCCGCGCTATCGCTGCCGGATCCAGGCTCTGTCAGCCCGAAACAGGCGATCTTGCCTTCGACCAGCTTGGGGTACCATTCCGCCCGCTGCTCTTCGGTTGCACCGTTCTTGAGAGCGCTGGCAAACATTCCGATGTTGATCGAGAAAATCGAACGGAACGCCGGCGCGGCATAGCTCATGGTGTTCACCACGCGGGCATATTGCGAGGTGTTCAGGCCGGCCCCACCATAATCTTCGGGAACGGAAATCCCGAACAGGCCCATGTCGCGCATCTCATCGACAATCTCTGGCGGAACCGCGTCATTTTCGATCACGTCCTCTTCGGCCGGGATCAGGCGCTCATTCACGTATCGTGTCAGCTGATCGGCAAATTGCTCGAACGTATCCGGGTCCATTCCTGGGGTCACTGCCGCGGTGGCCATATCTCGGGTCATCCTCTGTGCGGGCGCAAAGATTGCGCCGGAAATCGTCAGTTGGCTCTTGCAGCGCGGTCCGCCGTCTGTCGCCTGTTATTCTTGGGGTGCGTCGCCCTGTTCAGAGCCTTCGCCAGGTCCTTCGGGTAGCTCAGGAATCGCTTCGGGCGGTAGCTGGCGCGCATCCAGCATTTCGGCTGCCTCATCCAGAGCCTGGGCCTCGCCTTCGCTCACTGCCCCAGGACCGTCCGATCCAGGCCCCTGATCGCATGCGGCAAGTGCCAGCAACAGCGCAGCGGCAAAGGGCCGCACACATGGATGCGTACGGCCCTTCAACAGGCGGTCTCCCGCCATTTCAATATCCTTATTCGGATACTGCATCGGCGGCTGTTTCAACAGCTTCGACAACATCGCCGGCGCTCGCTCCGGCAGCGTCGGCTGCGGCTGCGGCAGCAGCGGCCTCGGCGGCAACGGCAGTCGCTGCATCAGCCGCTTCCTGTGCGGTTGCTTCGCTGACTGCGGTGTCGGCCGGATCCAGCTCTTCGATGTCGTCTGTGACGTCTGTGTCTTCCACTGGCCCTTCAGTAACAGGCTCAAGCGCGGCGTCTGTTGGCACTTCAACGGTGTCGGCGGTCGCTTCTGTCGATGCGTCATCGGCGCTGCCGCAAGCGGCGAGAACCAGAGTTGCACCTGCAACTGCGATCGTGCTGGCAAGTTTTTTCATGGATTTCCTCCTCGTTGACCCCATGATCTTCACATTCCGAGACCTTTGCAAGAGCTCGGATCGATTGGTGGTCTAGCCGTCCAAGGCCACGCTCGCCAAGCAGGAATTAAACTTTATCGTTGGCACGTGTGCCGTGCAGGGACGCGATGAACTGGCGCCGCCCACTCGAAATGGTCGATGGTAGGGACCAGACCATGTTGCACGCACCCTCCTTCTCCGTTTCGACGCGATACACACGCTCGCTGCTGATCGTTGCGATCGCCTTGCTGTTTCCACTTGGCACGCTGCTGGCCCAGCAAGCTCCCAGAGACCGCTTCACCGTTGTCGAGATGAAGCAATCCTTCGGCACATTGCAGCAGGCGATCAACGCGATTGGTGCGCGGCGCGGCACGATTTCGATCGCGCCCGGCATTTATCAGGAATGCGCCGTGCAGGAGGATGGAGTCGTCACCTATGTGGCAGAACAGCAAGGGACGGTGGCCTTTGAACGGCGTGCTTGCGAAGGCAAAGCCGCACTGGTTTTGCGCGGCCTCGGTGCGGAAATTCGCGGAATCACTTTCCGTAAGATCGCGGTTGCCGATGGCAATGGCGCGGGCATCCGCCTGGAAAAGGGCAGCCTCAATATCGCATTCAGCCGGTTCGAAGACAGCCAGCAGGGCATTCTGACCGCCAATGACCAGACCGGACGCATCCATATCGTGCGCTCCACGTTTAGTGGGCTTGGCACGTGCGAACATTCGGCAGGGTGTGCGCACTCGATCTATGTCGGCGATTATGGCGAGCTGGCGATCAGCGAAAGCCGCTTCGAAAAGGGGACCGGCGGCCATTATGTCAAAGCGCGCGCCGCCAATGTGTTCATCCGCAACAATTCATTCGACGACGCAGCAGGGCGCGGCACCAATTACATGATCGATCTTCCGGCCGGTTCGCGCGGAGAGATCGCGGACAACTGGTTCATCCAAGGTCGCGACAAAGAGAATTATTCAGCCTTCATCGCGCTGGGTGCGGAGCAGAATCTCCATCCCTCTGACGGGTTGCAGGTGACCGGAAACGAGGCGCGCTTTGTGCCGGGTCTGCGGCGAGCAAGCGTGTTTCTGGCTGACTGGACCGGATCGCAAGTCGCGATGTCAAGCAATCGCCTGGCGCAAGGGCTGAAGCCGTACGAGCAGCGTTAGAGTTAAGCCGGATCGAAGGCCCGGACATAGCGCTGCTCTGTGGCGGGAATCGGCGCGCCAAAGCTCTTCACCTGGAAAGCCCAGCCCAGTTCTCCCGCGAGCCACATCGATGTGTCTTGGACGAAGCCGAACCGCGAGTAGATTTGCGGATTGCCAAGGACGGTTAGCCCGCGCGCGCCGCGCCCCTTCATCGCGGCTTCGCCCGCTTCGATCAGGGCGCGGCCAATACCCTTTCCGTGGAAAGCCGGTTCGACCGCAACCGGACCGAGCACGAACCAGCCATCCTCGCCATTGGCCAGAAGCGCCTTCGAATAGGTGATTTGACCAAGAACGGTTTCTTCATCGACAGCGACCAGGGACAAGACCAGATCGCCATCCTCGCGCAGCCGATCGATCACATGCTGTTCGTCGCCATCGGAATAGGGGTGGCCATCAAAAGCCCGGGCCACCATCGCATGGATCGCGGCCTCTTCTCCCGGCGCTTCGGGTCTGATGACATAGTCAGGTATACTCATGTCAGCAAATGCCCATGCTTGTCGCGCTTGGTGGCGAGATAGCGGGCGTTGTGCGGATTATCGGGCAGTTGATGCGGCACGCGCTCGCTCACACTGATACCGGTTGCTTCCAACGCTTCGACCTTGCGCAAATTGTTCGTCATCAGCCGGATTTTTGTCGCCCCGATCAGCTCCAACATCCGGGCGGCAACAGGAAAATCGCGGGCCTCATCAGGCAGGCCCAGTCGTTCATTCGCCTCTATGGTATCAAATCCCACATCCTGCAGAGCATAGGCGCGCAGCTTGTTGATCAGGCCGATGCCGCGCCCCTCCTGACGCATGTAAAGCAGCACACCCCAACCAGCTTCTTCGCGGGCTTCATCAGCCATCGCCTGCAGCGCCGCGTCCAGTTGGGGGCCGCAATCGCATTTGAGGCTGCTCAGCACGTCTCCGGTCAGGCATTCGGAGTGCAGCCGGACCAGCGGCTGTTTGTCTCCCGTTTGTTTGCCAATGATCAGCGCCACATGTTCGCGCGTGTCAGCGCTCGACCGGAAAGCGATGATCTCAGCATCCTCACTGGCGCTCACGGGCAGGTGGGCCCGGGAGGCAATCTGAAGAGCGCCTGTCGCAGAATAGTGAGCCAGATCGGTGGAGGCGAGGGTATGCGGTTCTCCCGCATGGACTGGATTGACAAGGAAGGCGGGCAGGATCCCGGCAATCCGCGCCAGCTCCATTGCGGCTATCGCGATCTCCTCCCAGTCTATTGCTTCGGCTCGAAATGGGCCTTTGAGCGGGTTGTTGAGGTCTAGCGACGGATCAGCGATTGGCAGTGCCTCTCGCAGATCGAAAGACTCACCCCCCAGGATCAGCACCGGTGCATGCGGGACGGCGGCCTCTCGCTGATTCGCCAGTTTCAGCGTTGCCGCTCGTGCAGCGGAAATCAGCATACGCTGCGAAGTTGCCTCTCTTGCAATTGCGGTTTCGACCGGCAAGAGAACCGGTCCGCCCTCAAATGCAAGCGGCCAGCCATGGCGCAGCGCATCCACTGCCTGCGCCGCCCGGCGTGCCGGGGAGGGAGCATCACCGCTCAGAGGTCGAACTCCGTGATCAGCGGGATATGATCGGATGGCTTTTCCCAATCGCGCGCGTCCTCAAGGATCCGGTGCCCTCTAGCCTGTCTCGCTAGATCGGGGCTGGCCCACATATGATCGAGCCGACGCCCGCGATCATTGGTGCGCCAATTGGGCGAGCGATAGGACCACCAGCTGAAATACCGCTCAGGGTCCTTGATAAACTCGCGACCGAGATCGACCCAGCCATGCGCCTGTTTGAAGCGTTGCAGCGTATCAACTTCCAGCGGGGTATGGCTGACGACCTTGAGCAATTGCTTGTGACTCCAGACGTCGCTTTCGAGCGGTGCGATGTTGAAATCGCCGACGATCATGGTTGGGCGGTCGATCTCGTCTGCCCAGCGTGTCATCCGTTCGAGGAAATCCAGTTTCTGGCCGAATTTCGGATTTTGGTCGCGATCCGGGATGTCACCCCCTGCGGGAACGTAGACATTTTCCAGCACCATACCCTTGCCCGGGCCGAGCAGTTCGACACCGACATGCCGGGCCTCACCATTGTCCTGCCAATCATGACGCGAAAATTCGTTCAGCGGGATGCGGCTGACCGTTGCGACGCCATGATAGCCTTTCTGTCCGTGGATCGCCTGATGCTCATACCCCAGCTCTGCCAAGGCGGCTGCGGGGAACTGGTGCTCCTGACACTTGATCTCCTGCAGGCACAGCACGTCGGGCGCTTCGTCCTTGAGATAGCGCTCGATGATCGGAAGGCGCAGGCGGGCGGAATTGATGTTCCAGGTCGCGATTGAAATCATGCCAGCGACTTAGGGCGCATCCCCGCCAAAATCCACACTTTCACTTTCCCGTCGCATTTGAAGGCGATAGCAGGTTGAGAAGCCTCTTGGAGTTGAAAGCATGGTCCGCATCCGTTCGTTGCCCCTTTGTCTGGCCGCCGCTGCCCTGCCACTTGGTGCCTGTTCCTATGATGGAAACCGCTCAGGGGTTGAAAGCGCATCGACCATGCCTGTGGCAATGGCTGCGCAAACACCTGCACCGGCAAAGGCAAAGAACGTTATCCTGTTCATCGGGGATGGAATGGGGATCTCCACCATCACAGCTGCCCGGATCTATGCCGGGCAGAAGCGTGGAGAGAGCGGCGAAGAGAATGCGCTGAGTTTCGAGAATTTCGAAAACGTGGCGCTGGTCAAAACCTACAACACCAACGCTCAGGTGCCTGATAGCGCCGGCACTGCGACTGCCATGCATTCGGGTAAGAAGACCCGGATCGGCGTCGTCGGCATCGGGCCTGAGGCAGAGCGTGGCTCATGCCCAGATGCTCTCGCTCATCCGCTGCCGCTGCTGGGCGAGGAGGTTAAAGGGAAAGGTCTTGCGCTTGGCATCGTCTCGACCGCGCGGATTACCCACGCGACCCCGGCAAGCGTCTATGCGAGGAGCGCTGACCGGAACTGGGAAGCCTATATCGAGTCTGCCGAAATTCAGAAGGCAAGCAAATGCCGGGACATTGCGACGCAGCTTGTCGAGAGCGAATTCGATGTTGCCTTGGGTGGAGGTGCCCGTGCCTTCTTTGGCAGCGCGATCGGTGGACAGCGGGTCGAAGAGGGCTCAGATCTTCCCGCGCAATGGGTCGCACGCACCGGCGGGACATATGTTGCCACGGCAAACGAGCTTGATGCGGCACCCATGGACGAGCCGGTCCTCGGCCTCTTTTCAAAGAGCCACATGACCTACATGGTCGACAAGGCGGATGGTGCAGGCGCGAGCGAGCCCACCCTGACCGATATGACTGCACAGGCTATTGCGCGTCTCTCTGGTGACCCGGATGGATACTATCTAATGGTCGAAAGCGGACGGATTGATCACGGCCACCATGCGGGCCAAGCGGGGTATGCGCTGGAAGAGACCGTCGAGTTCTCGCGCGCAATCCAGTATGCGATCGACAACACCGATCCGGAAGAGACTCTGATCCTTGTCACGGCCGATCACAGCCATGTGTTCACGATCGCCGGCTATCCTGCGCGCGGAAACGACATCCTCGGCCATGTCATTCCGCCAGAAGGTGACATCACCAACCCTGATGAGGCGCAGCCAGCCGAGGACGGGAAGCCTTACACCACGCTTGGCTATGGCAACGGCCCTGGATCAATCGCAAATCTGGCTGAACGGCCTGTGCCGGACACAGGCGTAAAAGCGCGTCAGCAATCGACCGTCCCGCTCTATAGCGAGACCCACTCCGGAGAGGATGTCGCTCTGTATGCTCAAGGACCAGGTGCCGACAAAGCTCGCGGCGTGATCGAGCAGAACATCATCTACGATATCATTCGATCGGCATATGGCTGGGAATAGGTGTTGCTGCGCTGCGCAAACGTGTCCGCGCGTGCATTGGAAGCCACGGTAACCACAGGCCCCTCTAACATAAAACCCCCGTCTCGGGGGCAATGAGACGAGGGTTCCATGTTAGCGTTCGTCACGCTTGTTCAAGGCGGTCTTTACCGAAGGTGAGGGCAACAGGGGGGAAACCCGCCTTCAACCACCTTGTCTCTGGAAATTACTCTCAAGTCGCTTGCTAGTAAATGAACATCGCAAGAATTCCGTCGCATCCGTACAACCGGATGCAGCCAAAGCGTTCACCGCGGTCGACGAGATGATTGGCGCGGATCCTTGAACCTGAATGTGCTGTTCGGAACGGTCACGCCATAGCGCTGATTCTTCAATCGCACGGTGGTCAGGTGATTCTGTGCATCAAGTGCAACCCAATGCGTCAGTCGCAATCCGCCTGGAGCGGATGAATCGCGCACAAACACCAATGTCATCGTTCCGAATTCGGGTTTCTTGGAATCTTTGACTTCCACGCTCAACACATTGCGATTGCCGGTCGGCTTCAGCGTGCCGTATCTTTTCACGTCACGACTGGGATCAAGCAGGGCACCAAGCGGAGAGTTCTTGATCGGCCAGCGTTCGACCTGTTTCACTTCATAATCGATCATCCGAAGTGAATTGCCGTCCGCCACAATCAGCAGCGGAACATCATTGCCGTATTCGAAGCGAATCTTGCCCGGCCGTTTGAGCGTCATCGTGCCGCGCGCAATGTTGCCGTTGCGATCCTCCTGCGTGAAATCGGCCTTCATGGTCGAAATTGCGCGAAGAGCCCCTACGATCATATCCAGATCACCGCTCTGCGTCTGGGCAGATGCGGTCGGCGCGATGGCTGTCGATACGGGAATGCCAAGCGCGAGCGCGCCGGCAAATGCGGCGGCGATGGGCTTGGTGCGAAGTTTGGTCAGCATGCTCATGCCTCGCGAATTAGGATCCGGGCATTGAATTGCGGCTGAACCAGCCGGTTTGCAAGCGGTCATATTGCTTAACGCCCGTCAGTCTTCTGCGGGCGCTATGCGAGAACCCTGCCTACTTGATCTTGGCTTCTTTGAATTCGACGTGCTTTCTTGCGACCGGATCGTATTTGCGGAACGTCATCTTTTCGGTGATGTTGCGCGGGTTCTTCTTGGTCACGTAGTAAAAGCCCGTGTCGGCAGTCGAGACGAGCTTGATCTTGACGGTTGCGGGCTTCGCCATGGCGGTTTCCTAAGATCGGGTGGTGGCCCCCAAACAGGCTGGGCGGCCAAAAAACAAACGGCGACGCGCTCCAGAAACTGGGGGCACCGCCTCACAAGCCGCGCCCATTTGCCGATTCACGGGGAAAAGTCAAGAAGAGTCACCAGTCGGAGCGGCTTGGCTTTCCGCGGTTGGCTTTGATCTGGCCGCGCGCTTTCTTCGATTGCAGCCGCTTGGCCTTGCCGACCCGGTTGACCCGAGACTTTGCGCGCTTCTTTGGCTGCCGATGTGCGTCTTCAAGCAGCTTCTCAAGCTTTGCGCGGGCCAGGGTGCGGTTGGCGTCTTGCGTGCGGTGATCGCGCGCGGTGATCATCAGGTCTCCGGCTGTGGTAAGCTTGCTCCCCGCGAGATCGCGCAACCGCGCAAACACTGGCGGCGGCAGGCGCAGCGCATAGATGTTCACGCGCAGCTGGACTTCGGTCGCAACCTTGTTGGCGTTCTGCCCACCGGGACCTGACCCGGCGAGGAAGCTTTCCTCAGCCAGGGCATGCGCGCGGTCCAACAGATCCTTATCCATTGTCCAAAGCGATATCGGGAATGATCGATTCAGGCGAGGGCGGTTCGGGAACGTTTAAGCCTGCACGCAGGAAGTCGTCGGGAAACGGCGCCGCCGCGCTGATCGGGGTCTTGCCTGATCGGGCTACCGCAATCGTTTCAGCGTGCAGCATTGTGCGCGGCGCACCCTTGTTCTGGCCGCGGACCGGCCCGTAGATCGGATCGCCCAGCAGCGGCGTGCCTAGACCCTGAAGCGCATGGACCCGCAATTGGTGCGTGCGCCCGGTTTCTGGACGGAACCGGATGAGAGAGCGTTTCTTGTCGCCCTCTCCGATGGTTTCGACCAGTTCCCAATGCGAGATCGCAGGTTTGCCCTTCTTGGCGGCGATCATCCGCCAGCCCTTTTCGGCCGAACTGATCTTGCTAAGGGCCAGTTCAATGGTCCCTGACTGCTCAGTCGGCTCCATATCCAGCACCGCCAGATAGGTCTTTCCGACCAGACGATCTTCGAAAGCCTTGTTGAAGCGTTTCAACGCTTTCGGATTGCGCGCCAGCAACAGGCAACCTGACGTATCCGTATCAAGCCGATGCACAGGGCTCGGAGGGCGCTGGAAACCAAGCTTGAGCTGCTCATAGTGATCATTGAGGCACGCCCCCCCGCGGCGCGGGCGATCAACGGGAAGTCCAGCAGGCTTGTTGATGACAAGCGCTTCGCCGTCTTCATACAGGATTTGAATAGTCATATCTCTTCTCCGTGCCAGACCACCCGCACCCTCCACCCTGCCACCCGGATAGTGTCCCGGTAGGCTCCGGGTGGCAGGGTGGAGGGTGCGGGTGGCAACGGCATCGCGATCAAAAAAGCTTAGCCGGAAACAGTCCGCGCACTGAATTTCCGAGCAGAAAGCCGTCCTCGAAATCCTTGATGGTCAATTCGGCCTCGCGGGCTTTGCCCTGATCGACGAGCGCAGCCCGCAACACCCCCGGCAACAGACCGAGCGATAAGGGCGGGGTCAGCATCATCCCCTCTGCCGCTTGGACAAACACATTAGTGAAAGTGCCCTCGGTCACCAAGCCATCATCACGGACAAAGATGGCTTCGTCTGCACGCATGCTCTTCGCGGCATCGCGCGCATCGGCATAGAAACTGCGATCCGAGGTTTTGTGGGCCAGACGCCAATCGCTTGGATCGACCGGGAGCGGCAGCGCAACGCAGGTGACAGGCGCATCGCGTGGTTGAGGGAGCTGCGATGTTTCAAGCGCGGTGGCTCCACTGCGTGCGAGCAGCAAGCGCACCTTGGCAGGTTCTTCCAATTCGAAACACAGGGCCTGGATCTGGTTGCGCGCGGCGTGGCGATCAAACGAAAAACCAAGCTGCGCGGCGCTGGATTTTATCCTGGCCAAATGCCCTTCAAGCAGCTCAATCCCCGCCTCGGGCGCGAATCTCATCGTTTCGATCAGGTCAAACTGCGGCGCGATATGCTCCGCAGAAGAGCGGCGTACGAACCCGGCCTTCACCTCGCATTCGCGCCGTTCTGCTATTGCGTCGCTGTCCGCGACGATTGCCGAACCGACGCCAAGCACCGCGCTGCCTTGACCGTTCTCGATTGGCGTCAAACGCAGCGTTCGGATCGCAACGTTGAATGCCGCGTCACCATTCGCATCAATCCTTCCGATCGCGCCGCAATAGGCGCCGCGCGCGTCGCGCTCCACTTCGTCAATCAGCTCCATGGCGCGGATCTTCGGCGCGCCGGTGATGGAGCCGCAGGGAAACATTGCACGCACCAGATCAATCGCCCCTTTACCCGGCAGGAGGTTCGCGCGCACGGTAGAGACCATCTGGTGCACGGTGGGATAGCTTTCGATTGCGAAGGGCTTGTCCACCTGGACACTGCCAGCCTCGGCCACGCGCGACAGATCGTTGCGCATCAGGTCAACGATCATCAAATTTTCGGCCTTGTCCTTGACCGATGTCGCCAGATCCTCCGCCAGAGCAGCATCGCTGGTTTCATCCGCTCCACGCGGACGCGTGCCTTTCATGGGCTTCGCCTTCGCCCGAAAACCATCGGCAACGCCCTCAAGCGCGACAAACAGTTCGGGCGAGAAACTCAGCAGATAATGCGAACCGTCAAACAACATGCCGCCATAGCCCGCGCTCGCCGCCGATCGCAGCTGCGTGTAGAGAGAAACCGGACACCCGCGGTATGAGCCAGCAAGCGGATAGGTGAGATTGGCCTGATAGATATCGCCTGCGTGTATCGCTTCCTGCAGGGCTGTGAACGCAGCGTTATAGCCGCCGGGTGAAAGCTGCGGATCGAGTGGTCCAATCGATGCGTCGCCTTCGCTGCGGGCATTCAGCCAAGGGCCGATGTCCTTCCCGTCAATTTCCTGAGGGTGATCGAACAGCCCAAGCCACACCAACGGTCCTGTTGCGCCTGTTCGCGCATCCGCCAGCGGGGCCAGCTTGGGCTCCAGCGCCAACCCGGCTTCATAGGCAATGTACCCCGCAAGCGACCTGCCGTTTTCGTGCCGCGCTGTTTCAGCCTTTGCGAGGATGGTCGGCACGTCCTCAGCCCGGTAAGCCACAAACACCTCGCGCGGATTTTCATAAAAGAGCGCAGGCACACCGCCGCTTTCGCGTGCATCGTCCAGCAAGATGAATGGCGTGTCCGCTCCCATGCAGAAAGCCTTAGCCAATCCGTCGCGCGTGTCGAGAACTTGACCGACCGGCTTTGGCTCTTCAGGTGTTTTGTTAAGACGGAATTCGGGAAGGGGTAGCATCCAGGCATGAGTGAAATTTTCCTTGGACTGGCCGGAAATGGCGAGAACCAGCATCTGGCGCTGTCGCGCGCAAACCGCCACGGCCTGATCGCGGGTGCCACCGGCACAGGTAAGACCGTAACGCTTCAGGGCCTGGCCGAGAGTTTTTCCGCCAACGGTGTTCCCGTATTCGTGGCCGATGTGAAGGGCGATCTGTCCGGCATCGCCATGCCCGGCAGTGCGAAGTTCAAGCATGCCGACAAGCTCGAAGGCCGCGCCAAACAGCTTGGCATGGATGACTATGAGTATTCGGACAATCCGGTTGTGTTCTGGGATCTCTATGGCGAGCAGGGCCACCCGATCCGCACGACGATTTCCGAGATGGGGCCGCTGCTGCTCGCGCGCCTGCTTGATCTCAACGACACGCAGGAAGGCGTGCTTCAGATCATCTTCCGCCATGCCGATGACAACGGCCTTCTGCTGCTCGATTTTGGTGACCTGCAGAGCATGTTGCGGTGGGCGAATGAGAATTCGAAAGAGCTTTCGGGCAAATACGGCAATGTCTCGAAGCAATCTGTCGGAGCGATCCAGCGCCAGTTGCTGAGCTTTGAGGCGCAGGGCGCTGACCATTTCTTCGGTGAGCCAGCGCTTGAGATCGACGATTTCCTCAAGACCGACGATCAAGGGCGCGGAATGGTCAACGTGCTCGCGGCTGATAAGTTGATGCGCGGTCCGAAGCTGTATGCGACTTTCCTGCTGTGGCTGCTCGCCGAATTGTTCGAAACCCTGCCTGAAGTGGGCGACCCTGATAAACCGACGCTCGTGTTCTTTTTTGACGAAGCGCACCTGCTGTTCGACGATGCGCCCAAGGCGCTGCAGGAAAAGATC
>JBCAXQ010000061.1:0-12364 GCA_038534015.1 Pseudomonadota bacterium
GTTGAGCCGCCCAATCGGCGCTCATTTCATCGCACGGCATGCCCCACACCTTTTCGGTGTAGGTCTTGAAAAAGATCGAATAGAGTTTCTTGCCGAACTGGTTGGTGGTCCAGTCCTCGAAGCTTTTCACATCCTTGATCGGAAACAGCTTGTACCGGAGATAGCTGATCATACACGCGGTCGACCGCAGGATGCCGAGATTGCCGAGTGCTTCGAAGGCGCGCAATGGATAGCTGTAAAATTTGCCCTCGTAATAGATGCGGCTCATCCGCGGTCGCTGGATGAAATCATCTGGGAGGATCTCGTTCCAAAGGTCTACGACCTGCTGGGACTTTGAAAAAAACCGGTGCCCCCCAATGTCGAAACGATAGCTGTCGTGTTCGACCGTGCGGCTGATGCCGCCGACATAGGTTTCGTCTTTCTCGATTATCGCGACGGATTTGCCTTGCTTGGTAAGTAGATAACCAGCGGTCAATCCCGCTGGACCCGCACCGATGATCGCCACATCGACGTCGATAATGCCCGGCTGTGCCGCAGCGCCCTGAGTCATGTATGCCCCCGTATGGATTGCCGATTGTCCGGCTCACCATCGGAAGTGAAGGAAATTGGTTAGCAGTAAGTAAATGCACCCGCTTAATCGGCGATTTTTCGTGGCCAGACCGTGAGATATCCTACTCTTCGAGCAAAGCCGGGGCTTGCAGACGGGCCGCAAGCCGCGCGAAATCTCCCAAAGTGAACGTATCGTCGAACACGACGCCATATTGCTGATCACGCCGCCAGCGGATCTTCGCGCGGACTTCGTCGAACTCGTCGCCTTTGATCCGAATGTTCTGATCAATAGCGAACAACTCCTCACACTCGAAACGAGCGCCTTGCTGAGAAATGTTCTCGACGGTGCCTTCAGTTCTTTGGGAAAGCGTGTTGATCTTGATCGGGAAGACAAGCCCGAGCCGTAGTCCCCGTTTCGGATACTCTCCCGCTTCGGAAATCAGTCGCTCAACATCCACGGCTTGGGTGAATTCGAAGCCCGCCTCATTGCCGCGCTCCCAGACATTACAAATGCCATACACCTGGCCGCCGGGCATATGCAGTTCCAACTGATCGCATTGCGGCAGCTTGTGAAACAGCCGGACGCTTACACCGGTATCCGAAACATCGCGGATGACGCACACGAATTCGCCCTGAGAGGATACAAACTTCGCTGCCCGGATGAGCAACGTATAACGAGGCGCTCGGCGCTGTTCGGCGGCGTCGCTGACCTCATCATCTTCCAAGTGCGGCGAGAACGCTGCATTATCCATTATAACAATCCCCGCAGGTCGCAGCTCCCGTTCTGTGCTGCACCTGCCTGGCGTGTGGACCCCAAAATTCGAAAAGGGGGCTTATCTCGTCGTGGGTTAAGGACGAGATAATGACAGGCGCGGATTAGCCGCAATGGGCCATAAAAAGCTTTTGGCGTTCGACCGTCGCCGATAAGATTCCGCGCTATCGGGGTGTCATTCCACATTCATTTGGGATGTTCCAGGCGGAGTGATTGCCAGGATGGCTTTGCGTCGCAAAAACTGGTGCGGGTGGTGGGACTCGAACCCACACGATCTAAAGGATCAGGGGATTTTAAGTCCCCGGCGTCTACCATTCCGCCACACCCGCTTGGGCCGCTTGCCCTAGCCGCACGAACCGAGCCCGGCAACGCCCTCTCTTTCGCGCTATTGCGCGGATCGGCACAAAGCCCCATTTGCCTTCCTTGAGTAGCATTGGCTTTTGCAATCCGGCACGCTTTAGGGGACCAATATGGCAGGCGAAACGGTTCACGATGCGCACGCAGTCGTGGCGACGATCCAGCCGGCGATTTTGCTGCTTGGCCTCGGAATTGGTGCAGCGCTGGCATCTCGAGCGGTAAAGCTCAATCCGATTGTCGGCTATCTCGGCCTGGGCCTTGGGATCGCGGCACTCGGCTATGCCGACGCATTCAGCGGACCCGTGGTCGCGGCATTGGCCGAAGTTGGAGTGATGTTCCTGCTTTTCAATCTGGGGCTGCACTTTTCGCTCGGCAGGATCAGAGAGGAAGCGGCCAATATATTCGGCTTTGGCAGCTTGCAGATGCTGGTTTCAGGTGGCGCTTTTGCGCTGATCTTTTGGGCAATCGGATTGCCCATAGCCTTCGCCATAATCGGGGGTTTTGCGCTGGGGCTATCATCGACTGCGGTCGTGATAGGACTGATCAAGGAAAGGAAGCAGGAAGACTGCCCGGTTGGCCGGGCAGCGCAATCGATCCTCATATTTCAGGATATTGCGGCCATCCTGCTGCTGGTTACAGCGGGCGCACTTGGAACCGGTGGGGCGCTGGCATCCGTCCTGGGCATCGCCGGGCTAAAGGCGGTGGCAGCCTTCGGCATTGCAGTCCTGTTTGCACGCTACCTGACAGCACCGACATTCCGGCTGGTGTCGCGTGCGGCAAGCAGCGAAGTGAACACAGCAACTGCGTTGTTCATCGCTCTGGCGGCTGGATGGGCGACCGGTATGGCCGGACTATCACTCACCTTGGGCGCATTCCTGGGCGGCATGGCGGTTGCGGATTCGCGCTACCGGATCATGGTACAGACAGAGATTGATGCGTTTCGCGGGCTGTTCCTGAGCTTTTTCTTTATCTCGGTCGGTCTCAGCATAGATCCCGCGATCATCGCACAGGACTGGCTGCTCGTCCTAGGCGCAGCGATTGCATTGATCACGCTCAAGTGCCTGTTCAACGTGCTCGCAGGCCTTGCCAACCGCTGGTCTGTTCCGGGTTCAATCCAGCTCGGTTTCCTGCTGGGCAATGGCAGCGAGTTTGCGCTCGTGCTGTTTGCAATTCCTGCGGTGGCCGGACTGGTCGAGCCGCGGGCTCTATCGATCCTCGTGGCAGCGATTGCGATCAGCCTGGCGGTTACGCCGATGGTGTCCAATGTGGGTCGCAAGCTGGCAGGCAAGCTGCGGCAGGGGCCACCGGACGAAAAACTTGCTGGCGATGATTCCCCAGTGGTCATTATCGGGTTCGGGCCTGCAGGGCGCGGGGTTGCTGACGCGTTGGAAGCCCAAGACATTGGCTATCTTGGATTGGAATCCGATCGCGAACGGTTCGAGACTGCGCTGGCGGACGGCTATCATGTCCACCATGCCGAGGCCGCTGATCATCGATCGTGGGACGCAATCAACTTGGCGCAGCGCGGAGTTGTCGTGATTTCGCCCGGAAATCTGCAGGTTTCACGGGAATTGACGCCTATTGTCCGTGAATTGCTGCCGGATGTCAGGCGGGTGTTCGCATTGCGCGGGCCCGAGGGAATTGAAATGTTTTCTTCCGATGGTGACCAGGCATTTGACGTTACAGTCGCTGGCGGCGAAGACAGTCTGATTGATGCGGTGTTCGATATTCTCGGGATCGAGCGGAAAAGGGATATCCCGCCCACGTCAATGTTACAGGATGCAGCCTAAGAACCGTCTGGCTCCATCGGGACGCGATGATCAATCGTCGTTCAAGCGCCGACGCATTTCCTTACCAGCCTTGAAATAGGGCACGCGCTTGGCCGGAACCGACACGGATTCGCCGGTACGAGGGTTGCGTCCTTGGCGCGCCTCTCGCTCACGGGTCGAAAAAGCTCCGAACCCGCGAAGTTCTACGCGACCGCCTTCGGTCAGACGCTGGGCAATCTCATCAAAGAATATGTCCACAACCTGCTCGATTTCTTCAGCGCGCAGCTCAGGATTGTCCTTGTGCAATTCCTGCAACAATTCGGATCTGATCATGTCGATCTCCGGGGCAAGTCTTCGGGCGATCTTGCCTGTTGTGGGGTTACCCCCAAGTGGTCCCAACCGTGCCTCGACCCTTCAGGCACCCCTCATGAACACTCATGGTGCCAGACGCTTGCAAAATGGGCAAGTCGCATGCTCGATAATGTTGATAGACGCTTTACCTTATTCGACCAGCGTCGAAGCGGGTGCTTCAGATGGCCTCGGCAAGCTCAGCAGCGTCAATCCCCAGCCGTTCCATGCGGGCGCGGATTTCCGGCCATTCGTCGCGCAGAAACTGCTCCCGCTCACTTGAACGCAACTTGTCTGCCGCACCGCGTACGACATACATGCCCACGCCGCGTTGCACTTCGACAAGCCCATCATTCTGAAACTGCTGGTAAGCCTTCGCCACAGTCAGCGGGTTGGCGCCTTCTTCGGCCGCAAGCGCACGAACAGAGGGCAGCATCTCGCCCTCGGGATATTGTCCTTCGATGATCGAGGCCGCGATCTGGTCGCGCAGTTTCAAATATACCGGTCTGCTTTGGCTCATAGTCCCCAGAGCTCCATTTCTAGGTGCTTCAGTGCCATAATACAGCCATGCGCGTCAAGTTTTGTGCCGTTCCGGCTCCCGGTGGAATGAACGTTTCGACTGAAACTAAGGCTTCACACTTCGGAATGAACCGTTAGGGTGCCCGATTCTGGCCGTTGGGAGGCGGCGTTCTCGGGATCAGTGGGGAAACAAACTCGATGAAAGATATGGCGCTTTGGAATTATGCCGATTGGGCAGCGCTGGTCGCGGCATTGGTATTGGCAGCATTCTTGGCGGTTGGGGCTTGGGCGATCACCCGGCCAAAGGAAGAGGTCTTCGGCCATCCCAAAGGCCTTTATATGCTGTTCTTCGCCGAGATGTGGGAACGCTTCTCCTTTTACGGCATGCGAGCGCTCTTGACGCTCTACCTCGTTAAGCACTGGCTGTACTCCGACGGAAGCGCCAATCTGATTTACGGCGCCTATGGCTCGCTGGTGTATATCACCCCCGTTCTTGGCGGCTGGCTGGCTGACAAATATCTTGGTCAGCGCAAGGCTGTGCTGTTCGGCGCGGTTCTGCTGACAGTTGGTCACTTCTTCATGGCGTTTGAGGGCGACGGTTCGGGATATGAGAACGACCCGACGCTCAACGTGTTCTGGCTTGCCCTGGCTTTCATCATTGTCGGTTCGGGCTTCCTCAAGGCGAACATCTCGGTGCTTGTTGGTCAGCTTTATCCGCGGACGGACATCCGCCGCGATAGCGCCTACACGATTTTCTATATGGGCATTAATCTGGGAGCCGCGACCGGCGTTCTTATTGCAGCGTATCTCGGCGAGACGGTCGGCTGGGCCTATGGCTTTGGCCTTGCCGGGATTGGGATGCTGCTGGGCCTTATCGTCTTTATCTTTGGCAAATCGCTGCTGCGCGGGAACGGAGAGTCGCCGGTTCCCGCCAAGCTGAAAGAGAAGATCGGCGGAATCAACTTCGAATGGCTGCTCTATGGCGTGGGCCTTGCCGGGGTCGGAGTGATCTGGTTGTTGATTCAGTACCAGTCGCTTGTCGGCGGGCTGCTGCTGGTGTCAGGCATTGCTCTGCTGCTCTATGTCCTTCGGGAAGCATTCAAGCTGGACAACGAAGCACGCGATCGGGTCTTCGCTATGATCTTCTTCATCCTGCTCATGCCCCTGTTCTGGGGACTGTTCGAACAAGCCGGCGGTTCGATGAACCTGTTCACAGATCGCTATGTCGACCGTGGCGGTATTCCGACGACGTTCTTCCAATCGCTGAATCCGATCATCATCATTCTGCTTGCGCCGATCTTTGCCGCATTGTGGCAATTGCTTGCTCGCAGCGGGATGGAACCGTCGACACCGGCCAAGATGGGCCTTGGCATCGTGCAAATGGGCCTGGCTTTCATCGTTCTGGTCTGGGGGGCGAACAATTTCAGCGTCACCGGTGAAGCGGGAGTGATCCTGCTGCCAGTGCTGTTCCTGTTTCTGTTCTATCTGCTTTCTACGACCGGGGAGTTGTGTCTGTCGCCCGTGGGTCTGTCTGCAATGAACCGGCTGTCCGCACGCCATATGGCAAGCTTGATGATGGCCGCTTTCTTCTTTGGCACGGCAGGTGGCCAGTATGTGGCAGGTTTCCTCGGCTCGATGATGGGCGAGGGCGAGGGTGGCAATATGACCCGCGAGGCGGCCCTTGAAGTCTACTGGACTATGGGTCTCGTTGCCGTCGTCGTTGGTGCCATCGTCGTAGTCGTTAGCCCGCTGGTCAAGAAGCTGATGCATCTTGATACGTTGACGGATGACGATGCTGGCCTCGCCGGCGCAGCTGAAGCAGGACTGGAAGTCCAGGAGGGCGGCGTGCATCCAGCGGGTCGTCCAGCGGAATAATTTCACCAAAGGTCAGGCCCGGAGCAGGGCCAGAACAGAGGAAGCCAATGAAGTGTAAGGTCTTGTTCGCTGTAGGTGGTGCAATTGCGCTATCCGCCTGCGCAACTTCCGGTTCGACGGACCGTGTTGCTTCGGCCAGTGAGGTTGATGATACGCCAACCTATGTGGCCAAGACTGAAAGCGAAGACCCGTTTGCTTCGACTTACAGTGCCTATCCCGGCGAAGAAACGCTGATCATCCCCGTGACGGTGTTCGATGGCGCCGGCGGCAAATGGGAGAATGGCTGGGTTCACTTCAAGGATGGCGAGATTGCCGCAGTTGGTGGACCGACCACCCTTCCCCCGGACGTCGACAACGTGATCGATGGCCAGGGCAAGGCGGTGACACCGGGTATCATCGACATCCACTCTCACCTTGGCGACTATCCTGATCCAAGTGTTGCCGCACACAATGATGGTAACGAAGCAACATCGCCAACCACGCCGGATGTGTGGGCCGAACACTCGGTTTGGCCCCAGGATCCTGGGTTTAGCCGGGCTCTCGCCAACGGCGGAATCACCGCCCTGCAAATCCTGCCCGGTTCTGCCAACCTGATGGGCGGTCGGTCGGTCACTCTGAAAAACGTGCCCAGCCGCACCGTCCAGGGAATGAAATTCCCCGGCGCGCCCTACGGGTTCAAGATGGCCTGCGGCGAAAACCCCAAACGTGTCTATGGCAATCGCGGACGTAAACCATCGACCCGGATGGGCAACTTCGCGGTCAATCGTCAGACATGGTTCGATGCGATCGACTACGCCAATCAGGAAGACCCTGGCCGAGATCTGGGCAAGGAAACGCTTGTCGGCGTGCTCGACGGAGACATTCTGGTCCACAACCACTGCTACCGCGCAGACGAGATGGCACTGGTGATGGATATGGCCAAGGAGGTCGGCTACAAGGTGACGGCATTTCACCACGCAGTCGAAGCCTACAAGATTGGCGACCTCCTGCGTGAAAACGGGGTATGCAGCGCGATTTGGGCGGACTGGTATGGCTTCAAGATGGAAGCCTATGACGGCATTCTGGAAAACGCAGCATTTCTGCAGCAGGCTGGAGCCTGCGTCGTTATCCACTCAGACAGTTCCACTGACATCCAGCGACTGAACCAGGAGGCGGCCAAGGCTCAGCGGGCCGGTTTGCGACTGGGGATCGATATTTCCGACGGAACGGCGATCCAGTGGATCACGCTCAACGCCGCCAAGGCCATGGGCATCGACGAGGTGACCGGTAGCCTCGAGCCCGGAAAGATGGCCGATCTGGTGTTGTGGAATGGCGATCCGTTGAGCGTCTATTCGCGCCCGGAGAAAGTCTGGATCGATGGCGCGTTGATGTTCGATGCGATGGATCGCAAGCGGAGACCGGTCAGCGATTTCGAGCTTGGCCAGCCCGGTGAAGGAGATGTGAAATGAGGATGCGCCTTGCACTTGCCACCTCGACACTCGCCCTGATCGCGAGCCCGATTGCGGCGCAGGACTTCGCGTTGACCAACGCCACCGTCGTCACCGGTGACGGGAGCGAGCCGATCACCAATGGCACGGTTCTGGTTCGCGCTGGCAAGGTTGTAGCGGCGGGTCGAGATGTTGAGGTGCCAGCCAATGTTGCATCTGATGATGTTGGTGGCCGCTGGGTCACGCCCGGTATCTTCGCCGCGATCACTACGTTGGGTATCTGGGATGTTGGCGCTGTAACGGAATCGAACGATACGCGTGCTGGCGGCTCGCCGTTCAGCGCGGCGCTTGACACTGCGCCGATTATCAATCCCAATTCACAGCACATCTTGATCCATCGGGCGGCGGGCATCACCCGCGCGGCGACCACCACTTTGCCATCTGGATCAATCTTTGCCGGGCAGGGTGCGATCATTGATCTCGATTCCGATGGCAAGCCGGTGATGAAGGCACGCGCCTTTCAGATGGTAGATCTTGGTGAGGGCGGCGCCCGACGCGCCGGTGGGAGCCGCGCTTCAACCTACACCTTGTTCCGCAATGCCTTGCGTGAAGCGCAAGCGCTGGGTTCTGGCCTTCCGCGCACGCCTGAGATTACCAAGGGCGAAGATGTGATGTTGAGCCGCTTTGATGCAGAAGCGCTCAAGCCGGTTGTGCGCGGCACGCAGAAGCTTTTCATATCGGTGGAACGAGCGGCCGATATACGCAGCGCGCTCAATCTGCGGAGCGAATTCCCCAGGTTGGATATCGTGCTTGTGGGAGTGAGCGAAGGTTGGCTTGTGGCCAACGAAATCGCGCAATCCGGGGTGCCTGTGATTGCTGATGGGCTGGACGATCTGCCGACCGGCTTTGATCAGCTGGCGGCAACGCAGAGCAATATTGGGCGGATGGTTGACGCTGGTGTGAAAGTGGCAATCAACGCTGCGGCGATGGAAGATCCCCGTCGCCTGCCGCAACATGCAGGCAATCTCGTGGCGTTAAACAAGATTCCCGGAGCCAGCGGGCTGAGTTGGGGTGAGGCGTTTGCCGCAATCAGCTCGATCCCGGCGGACATCAGCGGACTTGGCGGTTCAGCCGGTGTGCTCAAGCCAGGTGCCGTCGGCGATGTGGTGCTCTGGGACAATGATCCGCTCGAGGTCGGCTCGGTTCCGACCCGCGTATTCATCGATGGTATTGAACAGAATTTGGACAATCACCAAAGCCGGTTGCGTGACCGCTATCGCGATCTCGATGAAAGCGACCTTCCCAAGGCCTACGACTGGTAAACCCTACAGCGTTGGCCAACCGGTTGGCTTTTCATCATCGCCGTAAAGGTGATCGCTGCTCCACGCAGCCATTTCGCGGTAGAGCGGCACTAGCGCGAGCGCTGTCCGTGAGGACATATCGCGCCCGCCTTCCTTCCGGGGGTTCGCGCACCAAGAGACCCGCCTCTTGCAGGATCGCAAGACGGGATGTCAGCGCTGCGCGATTGATACTAAGCCGATCCACAAACTCCTCAAACCGCTCCGCGCCAAGAAACCCTTCTCGCAGAATCAGCAACACCCATCGATCCCCGAGCAGACGCGCGGCTCGGCCAATCGGACATGGGGATCGGGAGGGTATGTAAGTCTTCATCACCGCGTTCCGTAGCGTCTGCTTATCAGACTTGCCAATAGTTCTCGCACCCTTCATAAATCTGTTTTACAGACTTATTGGAGATCTATGATGAGCCAGAGCCGATTTGAAAGTCCCGAAGCGGCGACCGCCTACATGAAGGCCGTCGCGGTGAGGAAGTCCGGTTTCAGCAATTGGCTCAATGTTGAGCCCATCACCGTTTGGGAGGGTGAAAGCGAATTGTTCCTGCAGCTGCGCCCGGAAATGACCCAGCATCATGGGTTTGCGCACGGCGCGATTGTGGGCCTGATGGCGGACAATGCCTGCGCTTGGGCCGGAGCCTCGGTCGCCGGCGATGTCGTGACCGGCAGTTATACGATCAACTTCCTTCGACCAGCGAAGGGCCTAGCACTGAGAGCCAAGGGATCTGTGATCAAACCCGGGAAACGACAGGTTGTCGTCCGCGCAGATGTGTGGAGCGAGAACGGTGAAGATGCTGAACACGTTGCGACGGCGCAGGCCACAATCATTCCAACCGGGGTCAAGACTTGATAGTGTCTCGTTCGATACCACGAGGGGGGAAGGCATGAATGAGGCACTGATTGAATTGATCGCGGCGAACATTGCGTTTGTCGGGTCCCATTTCGCGATGTCGCACCCGCTGCGCGCGCCGATTGTAAGGGTGCTGGGCGATGTCGGATTCCAGATCGCTTATTCGCTGGTTAGCATCGCGACCCTCGCCTGGATCTATTTTGCCTTCAGAGCCGCTCCCCCTGCCGATCTGCCTGGCAGCGGTGACATTGGCTGGATCGCCGCGACGCTGTTGACACTACCGGCAATGGTGCTCTTCGCTGGGTCGATGTCCGGCAATCCAGCCTTGGGCCTGCCCGGCGCCGAAGAACAGGCGCGCGCCACACCGAAAGGCGTCTTCGCCGTTACGCGCCACCCGATGATGTGGGGCTTTGCCCTCTGGGCGCTTTCGCATCTGGCGCTCTTCTGGAGCTGGCGCACCATGATCACCGCCTTGGCCATGGGGCTCCTCGCCTTGGTGGGTGCGCACTTACAGGATCGCAAGAAGGAAGTGCTGATGGGCGAAGCTTGGAAAGAATGGGAGCGCAACACCACCTATTGGCCGCGATGGGACAAAGTGTTTTCGGCGGGCCCGACACCATGGGCTATCGGCCTTGTCCTGTTCGCTCTGCTCAGTTGGCTGCACATGCCCATTGGCGGCATAGCTGCGGGTATCTGGCGGTGGCTATAGGGTCAGAACCCACTACTCGCCTCGGCCGAGATCCAGCATATTGAGCCATTCAAGCTGCGCCACCATCACGTCGCCATGGTACATCTGGTTGTGCCCTAGGCCATCAAACAGAAGAAACGTCGCATCAGGGGTGGTCTTTGCAAGATCACGCCCATGCGCAGCCGGAATGAGCGTGTCCGCGGAGCCATGCGCTATCAGAACCGGCTTGCTAAAGCCGGTGAGCTTTTCCTGGCTCTCATAGTGATCCTGGATGAGCCAGCGCACTGGCAACCACGGCAACTTCTCGGAAGCCAAACCTGCCAGCGAACGGAATGGTGCAATCAGCATCAACGCGGCAATATCGTGTTCTGTCGCCAATTGAACTGCCTTGCCCGTGCCGATGGAAAATGCCGAAATGATAGTTTGGCCGCGATCGATCCCGTTCTGCTCCAGCCATGCCATTGCGGCGCGGCCATCAGCGTAGAATCCCTCTTCCGAAGGAGTGCCGGGATTGCCGCCATAGCCGCGAAATTCGGGCAACAGCAGGCCATAGCCGCGCTCGGCCAAAGCGCGAGTGCCCGCGATCGATCCATCCAGGGTTTCGCCATTGCCGTGGTAGAACAGGACAGTCGGCAGACCATCCTCCGCCGGGCGAAAGAATGCGCGCGTTTCAATGCCGTCTTCAGCCGAAAGGAAGACTTCGGAAAACCCCGCCGGAGGTGCCGGTCGATGCTGCGGAGCGGGATAAAGGAGCCTGCTCTGCATTGACCAAAGGATCACAAGGATCGCGATGTAGAATGTCGCAATCCCGATCAACGCAAAGCGCATAAGCCCCAGAATCGTTGCGAGCATAACTGCGCCCTATTCGCCTTTGAACTCTGGCGTACGCTTCTCGATCAACGCATCAACGCCTTCCGTGTGATCATCGGTCATGTGCATCATCGCCTGCGTGTTGGCGGCCATTTCCAGCGCGCTGTCATAGCTCACCTGTTGGCCCTGACGCAGCAGGTTCTTGGCCTGACGCAAAGCATGGGGCGGCATGGCCGCGATCTTTTCGGCCATTAGTTGAGATTCGGCGAGCAAGTCATCTTGCGGGACAACCCGGCTCACCAAGCCCCAATCCAGCGCGGTCACCGCGTCGATCACGTCACCAGTGTAGAACAGCTCCGCCGCGCGGCTTTGCCCGATCACACGGGGCAGGATCCAGGTCCCGCCATCACCAGGGATAATTCCCAGCTTCAGGAAGGTGACGCCAAACCTGGCCTTGTCCGACGCGATGCGGATATCGGCGAGACAGGCGACATCGCATCCAAGCCCTATCGCCGGGCCATTAACCGCCGCGATCACCGGAACACGCAATCCGTGGAGCGCGCGCAGCATAAGATGGATGTTGTCGCGATACCCGTCGGAGATGGCCGGCGGCGAGCCGCCAAAGGTTCCGGTCTTGTCGCGCATAGCCTTGATATCGCCGCCTGCGGAGAAGGCGCGGCCCGCCCCGGTCAGGATCACACACCGCGTTTCGAGATCACGATTGATCGCATCACAGGCTGCGCGGAATTCCTCTCCATCACCCGGAGCGCCGAGCGGGTTCATGGTGTCAGCGCGATCGATTGCGAGCGTGGTGACGGGGCCGTTACGGGAGGTTTTCAGGAGGGTCATTCAAAGCAATCCTTTCGGTTGCTGCTTAGCGGCACCTAGTGCCTTTCGTCACATCGGACATCGGTTGGTGTCTATGTAGCCGAGTCATTCTTTGGGTCTAGCGAAAGCCCATATCGCAAATAGACATGCTGCGACCGTCAGCGGGAGAGTGCTAATGCCCAAAACTGTCTCACCGATCGGGTGGTGAACTTTGCAAAAC
>JBCAXQ010000062.1:0-12334 GCA_038534015.1 Pseudomonadota bacterium
CGGGATCAACGCCCCGGTCTATACCAACCAGGGGCCAAAGGGGCCGGCCCTGCAGGCGATCATCGAAGAATACGCCCCAAGCCATGCGATCTTCATCGATGATCTGGCGCAGCACCATCAATCGGCTGCGGAAACCGTACCTGGCATCACAAGTCTTCACCTGTGCGGTGAACCCATGATTGCGAGCGCGATTGAGTGTGCTCACAAAGCTGGCCACGCAGATGCGCGGATCGACAATTGGGCTGAAGCGTTGCCTTGGTTGATGGAACGGGTTGAGAAGGAATCAGCATGACAATCGAAGCACGTCTGAACGAGCTTGGCATTATCTTGCCCGAAGCCGCCGCACCAGTGGCGAGCTATGTCCCTGTCGTGCTTCATGGCGGGTTTGCCCATGTGTCCGGCCAATTGCCCTTCATCAATGGCGATCTTGTGACGGGCCGATTGGGTGAGGATGTCGGCCTTGAGCGCGGCATTGAGGCCGCGCGGGCATGCGGGTTGATGATCTTGGCACAACTCAAATCGGCCGGAATCTCACTCGATGCAGTAGAGCAGGTCGTGAAGCTTGGAGCCTTTGTGAACGGCACTTCCAATTTTACTGATCAGCCCAAGGTAGCGAACGGCGCATCAGAGCTGATGTTCGATGTATTCGGTGAGAAGGGGCGCCACGCCCGCGCAGCTGTTGGGGTGCCAGCCTTGCCTTTGGGCGCGGCGGTTGAAGTTGATGCGATCATCGCCGTCGCCGAGTGATCGGTAAGTGAGCGAACGAAGCGCGCCTGCTTGGTTGACTGAATGGGAATATGCCCATCGAGGTTTGCATTCCGACAGTATCCCAGAAAATTCGCTGGCCGCATCTGAAGCGGCGATCGCAGCTGGGATGGGGATCGAGTGCGATATCCAGCGCAGCGCCGATGATCATCCAATGGTGTTTCACGATTGGGAGCTTGAGCGGCTCACTGACGGGAATGGCGCGACCGAGAATCTGGATTCGAATGAACTTGAAAGGCTGATGCTCGTTGGAACCGATCAGTCGCCTATCCGCCTTTCGCGACTGATTGAGACTGTCGACGGGCGAGTCCCGCTCCTGATCGAGATTAAGTCCAGGCCCGGCTACGATGTTGAGCGGACATGCGAGCTCGTGCAATCCGAAGTGCATCACTATGCTGGTGACTTCGCAGTTATGAGTTTCGATCCGACGGTATCGGAGTGGTTTTCGAAGAACTCTCCCGAAACGGTCCGGGGGTTGGTATGTACCGATACGCTCGACCATGGCTGGCTGTCCAAATGGCGGGAGCCTGGAGAGCTCCAACGCGCGAATCCGGATTTTCTCGCCGTCGATATTCGCGACCTTCCCAATGACAAGGCATCCGGCTGGCGAGCGTCCGGAAAGCCGCTGTTGAGCTGGACAATCCGTAGCCAGCAACTGCGCGACAGGGCGTTGGCTCATGTCGATGCGATGATTTCCGAGGGCGAAGGCCTGGCATGAGCAGTGAAGAGCTTACCGTTCGCTTGGCTCCGGGTGTCACCTCTTTCGATGCCGACCAATGGAACGCACTCGGCGGCAAAGACAATCCATTCGTCAGCCACGAATTTCTGACCGCGCTGGAGGACTCAGGCAGCGTGGGCGAAGGCACGGGATGGGACCCGGCGCCGATTGCGATAGTCGACCCACAGGGCCAACTCCTGGCCGCCATGCCGAGCTATGCGAAAGGGCATAGCCAAGGTGAGTACGTGTTCGATCAGAGCTGGGCTGATGCGTTCCACCGGGCAGGCGGGCGATACTATCCCAAGCTGCAGATCGCCGCTCCTTTCACGCCTGCAAACGGGCCGCGCTTGCTGTTATCTGACCCAAAATTGGCCCCGCATTTGCTCAAAGGGGCGGAACTGGTGTGCGAACAGAACGGACTGTCTTCGGCACACGCCACCTTTATCGATACCGATCAATTGCCGCTGTTCGAAGAAGCCGGCTGGTTGCTACGCAGCGACCTGCAGTTTCACTGGGTGAACCGCGCGTATCAGACCTTTGACGATTTTCTCGACAGCCTCGCATCGCGCAAGCGCAAGAATCTGCGTAAGGAGCGCGCCGCCGCCCAAGCGGGGCTGCGCATCGAACGTCTCACGGGCGATGACATCAAGCCAGAACACTGGGATGCGTTCTGGGTCTTTTACCAAGACACGGGAGCGCGAAAGTGGGGCACGCCATATTTGACCCGTGAGGCCTTTACACTGCTCGGCGAGCGCATGGGAGAGCGCCTGGTCCTGATCCTGGCGCTCGATGACGCAACGCCCATCGCCGGCGCGCTGAACTTCATCGGATCAGACGCTCTGTACGGGAGGTATTGGGGGTGCGCGCGCGATGTGCGCTTCCTGCATTTTGAGCTGTGCTATTATCAGGCGATCGACATCGCGATCGAGCGCGGGCTGAACCGGGTCGAAGCTGGTGCACAAGGTGGGCACAAGTTGGCCCGCGGTTATGAGCCGGTTCAAACCTGGTCGGCGCACTGGATAGCAGACTCTGGCTTCCGAACGGCTGTCGCGGAATTCCTCGAGCGGGAACGCGACGGCGTGGCAACCGACCAACTCTTTCTTGGCGAAAGAACGCCCTTCAAGAAGGTTTAGGCGACCTTCCGGCTTCCGGCCGCAAGCCATTGGCGTGCGCGTCGCTGGGCCTCTGCGATCTCGCGCGCTGTCATCTCGTCGGAGATATCCGCGCGGCACCAGGATGCTTCTTCGTGGCCTTGCGCAGCGGCGAGATTGAACCACTTATGTGCTTCGATCAGATCACAGTCCGCACCGTGGCTTCCGGTGGAAAACGCAACACCAAGGTCGAACAGTGCTGAAATTTCACCTTGGGCAGCTGCTGCCAAGCATTGCGCAATCATCATTCCCGCTTGCGCAGTATTTGCTGTCGTGGCCGTTTCGAATTCCTGGCCCCCTGCAATCGGCTTGAGTTCCATTTCCGGCTCTCCGTAAGTTGCGAAGTGACACCCCCCGGCCTCCTCGCTTAAGCATGACCTCGCCAATCATGGTCAACAAATGGTTAACACCGCGCCACTTTTTTCCATTTTCGCAAGGACTTTTGGCGATTTCCGGGAACGATCGACTTCGTTGCGCATCAAGGGTGAAAGCGCCTTGTGTGTACCGGGCCTCCGGACTATAGCGCCGCTCAACCGGGCAAGCGGGCTCAGCGCCGATTACGGATGAATTCGGGCGTTTTGGTGGGACGGTATCGCGGAAAGTGACTGGGCTAAGAGGACCACATGGCTAGCGTAGCGTCTGAAGAAATCGACATTCTCGAAAAGGCCAAGCGATCACTCGCGCCCGATTACGTCCCTGGCGACGATGAAGAGTATATGAGTGAGAAGCAGCGGATCTATTTCAGAATGCTGTTGCTCGAATGGAAAAGGTCAATCCACTCAGCCGCCGATCAGACACTGCAATCACTGCAAGATGGCCCGATAAGAGAGGCCGATTTGAACGATCGTGCATCCAGTGAAACTGACTGGGGTATTGAGCTCCGCACTCGCGATCGCCAGCGCAAACTGATCTCAAAGATTGATTCGGCTCTGCGCCGGATCGACCAGGGCGAATATGGCTATTGCGAAGTCACTGGCGATCCGATCGGGCTGAAGCGATTGATCGCGCGCCCGGTCGCTACGATGACTGTTGAAGCGCAAGAAGCGCATGAGCGGCGTGAGAAGATTTCGCGCGACGACTAACTTTTCCCAGCATATCGGTACCAGTTTGGGACACGCCCGAATTGCCTATCGCGACCACTATCACACTTAAGCAATCGTTAGGCTTGCGAACATATCGCAGCTCACCGCGAGTGGGTTGCTGTCATTCTAGCGTTTAACAGCCAGTCCGACAGCTCGCTGATATGGGAATCGCAGCGGCGCAAAGCGCAGACAACGAGTAATGCAGGAGTTAGTCCAGCGATGACAGGTGTTGAGACCAGAAGTGTGTCCAGAGACAGCCTGTTCTTGCTCGCCAACATTCGAGTAGAGCAGGATACAGAATCGCATCGGGTGCGTGTTCGCAATCTTTCCAATGTTGGGATGATGGGCGAAGCATCACTGCGGGTAAAACGCGGCAACCGGCTGGATATCGAGCTGCGAAACATCGGTAATGTCGCTGGCACGGTCGCCTGGGTCCAGGACAATCGGTTTGGCATCGCATTCGACGAAGAGATCGATTCCCAACTGGCTAGAAAGCCCGTTGTTGAAGAGACTCTCTCCACCGCAGAAATGGTAAGCCAGTCGCGAGCCCATCGTGCACCGCCACCGCCCGTGCCGAAAGACATTCGCAAAGTCTGAATGATCAAGTCTGCTTGTTCACTGACCGGCGGCTGACAACCTGCTAACGATCCAGAATCATGCGATTCTGGCGTATCCTTTTCATGCTGTTGCCGTTGTCGGCCTGTGGAGTCGGGAATTCCGACGGACCCACCAATGTCGTAATAGTCGGCGAGCCCGACAATCTGTCAGAGAATGGCGTAAGACTCTCATCCGCCGGGCAGCACATTCGCGCTGCGACGCATGAAGGTTTGGTAGGGCTGGATCCGGCGGGACAGATCGTGCCAGCGATTGCAGAGCGCTGGATCGTAACCGATGATGGTTTGAGCTACATTTTTCGGCTGCGCGAATCCGATTGGCCGGATGGCGAGGAAATTGCCGCTGCTGAGATACAGTCACTTCTTCGGGCTCGGTTGGTTGATCTGGAGGGTACATCGCTCGGCTTGGATCTTGCGAAAATTGCGGACGTGCGCGCGATGACGGGCCGGGTGATCGAGATTACGCTTACCAGCCCAATGCCCGAATTTCTCAGGCTATTGGCACAACCGGAACTTGGATTCGTCAAGAGCGGAAGCGGCGTAGGCCCGATGATCGCGTCGAGCGATCAGGAAACTGGCGCCGTTAGGTTAAGTGCCCTGCCTCCCGAAGATCGCGGCTTGTCGCCCAGGGAGGATTGGGAAGAACTCGCAACGAATCTGACTGTCAATGCCATGCCGGCGACGCAAGCTGTTGAGGAGTTCGCGAATGGGGACGTCGACCTGGTCCTCAACGGCGCACTCGACACGTTTCCGCTGGCGCAGTTCGGTCCACTTTCACAAGGCAACATCCAGGTTGATCCCGCTATTGGGATTTTTGGTTTTGCGGTTCGCAATGATGACGGAGTTCTGGCTGAACCGGCTCGCCGAGAAGCGCTGTCGATGGCGATTGACCGGGAGGCGCTGATTGAGCGGTTCGGCATCGGTGGCTGGACAGCCAATAGCTGGATCGTTCCACCGGAACTTTTTGATGGCCAAGGCCCGTCCGCGGCAAGATGGTCCGACATAGCCTTTGAACAGCGTAAAGTGCTTGCGCGGCAAAGGATAAGTGCGTGGGAATCGCAAAGTGAAGAAGATGCAGTGCTGAGAGTGGCACTGCCTGAGGGACCAGGCAGTGATACTCTGTACGAAATGCTGTCGGACGCATGGCAGGACATTGGGGTGGAAACTATAAGGGTGGGCTTGGATGACCCCGCCGAACTTGAATTGCGTGATCGGCTGGCGCGCTATTCTTCTCCGCGGTGGTTCTTGAATCAATTCAATTGCGGGCTGGAAATTGGTCTTTGCTCGGAGGAAGCTGACGCGCTGATTGTACGATCGTTGACGGTTAGAAACACTACCGAGAAAGGTCGATTGCTTGCAGAGGCCCAAGCGGCAATGGTTGCACAGGAGATATTCATTCCCCTTGGAGCACCGATCCGCTGGTCGCTGGTCCGGGGGTCAATCACCGCCTTCCAGCCGAACAGTTGGGGGCTGCACCCCTTGTTCCCGCTTTCGCAGCCCACCATTTAGAAACCAAAGGAGAGCGAAGATGGACGGCCCAGATGGCCCACAGCCCGTATCATTATCGATGCCGACTGGTACCGATCCAGCATCAATTCGTGCCCGTGTAGAAGCAATGGAATTGCTGCTGGAGCGTAGCTTTCGCATTCCCGGAGTGAATGTTCCGATCGGGCTTGATGCTCTGGTGGGGCTTATTCCCGTTATCGGTGATATCGTTACAACTGCGCTTGGCGCGTACATTGTGTGGGAGGCGCGCAATCTCAATATGCCGAAATGGAAGCTGTGGCGCATGGGTGGCAATGTTGCCTTCGACACCGTTCTGGGTTTCATTCCGTTGGTTGGAGATGCCGCAGACTTTCTCTATCGGTCGAACACCGCAAATCTGCGGATCATCAGAAAGCACCTGGACAAGCACCACCCTGAAACGCGTGTCATTGAAGGCTAGCGGTGCCCGCGCTAGGGCTTGGCTCTATGGCAAGCGATGTCACCTATTCCAGTTACCTCGATCTAGGGAAGATACTTGATGCACAGCATCCTTCCTCGGGCGCTCATGATGAAATGCTGTTCATCATCGTACATCAGGCAAGCGAGCTTTGGCTGAAGCTCTGCCTGCACGAACTGAGTGAGGCCCGCCAGCATATCGAACACGACGAACTGCGCCCGGCATTCAAGATGCTCTCGCGCGTCGCGCGTGCGCAGCAGCAGTTGATTCAAAGCTGGGACGTGCTCAGCACGATGACACCCCACGATTATTCGCGCGTGCGCCCGCACCTTGGCAATTCGAGCGGGTTCCAGTCAGCGCAGTATCGCATGATGGAATTCATGATGGGTGGGCGTGATCCCAAGCACGTCCGCTTGCATCAGACGAATGGCGACTGGGCCAGCCGTCTGAAGGTGGAATCGACCAGCGCAAGCCTCTACGATGTTGCCATTGGATTGCTCGCCAAGCGTGGCTTTCCTATTGAGTCCACTGTTTCCAGCAGAGACGTTTCAACGCCGTACCAGCACAATGCGTCCGTAGAAGAGGCATGGGCTGAGATATACCGCAACCCTCAAGATCACTGGGATCTGTACGAGCTGGCAGAGAAACTGGTGGACCTGGAATACCATTTCCAGCGCTGGCGGTTCGGGCATCTCAAGACCGTAGAGCGCATAATCGGTTTCAAGCGGGGGACGGGAGGTACGCCGGGCGTCCCCTATCTTGCAGGAGTGTTGAAGCAGGCGTTCTTTCCCGAATTGTTAAGCGTAAGGACGGCGATTTGACGGACTCCAGCAAGCAAGCGCGCATTTGGGACATTTCCCAGCCGCTTGGCCCCGGCCTGCCTGTCTGGCCCGGTGATACCCCGTTTGAGCAAGCGCGCACATGGCAGATGGAGGAAGGTTCTCCGGTCAATGTTTCGGCTTTGACGCTATCAACCCACTCGGGCGCGCATGCCGACGCGCCGTTGCATTATTCGCAGACTGCGTCCGATATAGCGTCTGTCCCGCTGGAGCCATATCTGGGCGAATGCCTTGTCGTCGACGCTTCTGGCGTTGGCCCCATCATCGAAGTGGGCGATCTCCCGCATCTGCACTCGGCGTGCCGGATCTTGTTTAGGACTTTCGAGAAATTCCCGCTTCAACAATGGGATAATGACACGACCGCAATCGCACCCGAGACGATCGAATGGCTCGCGGTCCAGGGTGTAAAGCTGGTCGGGATCGATGGGCCATCAATCGATCCTCAAAGCTCCAAGACGATGGACGCACATAAGGCCGTACTCAAACATGATGTCCGGGTGTTGGAAGGCTTGGTGCTCGATGATGTGCCGGAAGGGCGCTATGAACTGATTGCTCTGCCTCTGCCGATCGAGGGTGGCGACGCCTCTCCCGTGCGCGCAATTTTGCGGGAACTGCAATGACCCTGATCGAGCGTGCGCGAGAAATGGATGCGGCTGACCCGTTGGCGAAACACTGCGAGCAGTTCGAACTGCCCGAAGGTGTGATCTACCTCGATGGAAATTCGCTTGGCGCTCTGCCGAAGGCAACTCCCGCGCGGATGGAGCAGGTTCTGCGCGACGAATGGGGCCAGGGATTGATCCGATCATGGAACGACGCCGGCTGGTTTGACATGGCTGAAAGGATTGGAGCCAAGATCGCGCCACTGATCGGCGCCCAGGCCGACGAAGTCATCGCGTGTGACAGCACCAGCGTGAACATTTTTAAACTGATTGCGGCCGCACTCGATATGCAGTCCGACCGCAAGGTAATCCTGTCCGAACCCGGCAATTTTCCAACTGACCTTTACATGATTGCGGGTTTGGAACGGCAGGGATTGGCAGAGCGCCGGCTCGCTTCGCGCGATCGGCTCTTGGACGCGCTCGACCAAGACGTTGCATTGCTTATGCTGACGCATGTTCACTACAAGACCGGCGATCTGCACGATATGGCCGTGCTGACTCAGGCTGCACATGAAGTTGGGGCGCTGGTCTTATGGGACCTCTCCCATAGCGCTGGCGCAGTTCCGGTCCACCTTAACGACTGCGAGGCTGATTTTGCGGTCGGTTGCGGCTACAAATATCTGTGCGGCGGACCTGGCGCTCCCGCCTATGCGTTTGTCGCTAAGAGGCATCATGAGGCTCTGGCCCAGCCACTGACCGGCTGGTTTGGTCACGCTGCGCCATTCGCATTTTCGGACAATTATGAGGCTGCGCCCGGTATCGAGCAATTGCTGTGCGGTACATCGCCGATCCTCGGCTTGGCCGCGCTCGAGGTTGGAGTCGATATTGTTGCAGAAATTGGCGTTGAGAATCTGGCCGGAAAGTCACGCGCCCTCTCCGAGCTATTCCTCGAATGCTTGGGAGAGCAGGGGATCGAGTTGACGATTGTCAGCCCATCGAACAGCCATGCAAGAGGAAGCCAGCTGTCTTTCCGTCACGAACACGCTTACGCTGTTTGCCAGGCGTTGATTGCGCGCGGTGTGATCGGCGACTTTCGCGATCCGGATATCTTGAGGCTGGGTTTCGCTCCGGCGTATCTTCGCTTTGAAGACATGGTCGCAGCCGCCCGGCATCTGGCTGAGGTCGTGAAAAGCGGTGAATGGCAGCACGAAGCGTTCAGTCGGCGGTCAGCAGTAACCTAGTCTTTAAGTCCCCCGACCTTCCAGAATCGCTCCATATGGAGATAGGTCATCGATGCAGTCCAAGTGACCATAACCAACCCGTTGAGCGCTGCGATGCCGCTCAGTAGCCGCGCCTGACCGGATGGGAAGACATCCCCGATACCAAGCGTGGTGTAGCTGGTGATCGCGAAGTAAAAGGCATCATTGAACGCACCGGAATCCGGTCCCTCCAGTGTTCCGACAGCGAATGTGTGCTCGACCAGAATAAACGCTCCGGCGTACATCAATACGTGAACCAGATGCGAAATGATCGCGGCTGTCAGCATCATCCAGAGACGTTTGCGTGGGCCAAGATTTAGGTCTGTTGCGCCCCAAGAGGCCAACCGCAATGTTTCATAATGCACGACGATTGTTGCTGCGATCAGCACGACTGACAAGATGATCACGATCATGTTGAACAGGTTTGAACCGAATTGCGCGCCGGTCAAGTTCAACGATGGCGTGGAAGAACCCTCACTCTTCCAACTCGATGTCCCAATACAGCCAATCGCGCCACGTTTCATGCAGGTAATTGGGCGGGAACATTTTGCCCTGCTGCTGAAGCTGCCAGCTGGTTGGCCGGATCGGCTGCTGCTGGATGCTCATATGGGCCTGCTTCGGCGTGCGACCGCCTTTCTTCATGTTGCAAGGGGCACAGGCCGTGGCGATATTCTCCCACGTCGTTTTGCCGCCAAGTCGGCGCGGAATGACATGGTCAAAGGTAAGTTGATCACCGCTGCCGCAATACTGGCAATGGAAACGATCACGCAGAAACAGGTTGAAGCGCGTGAATGCCGGAAACTCACTCTGCTTCACATATTGCCGCAGGGCGATCACGCTCGGAATTCTCATGTCGAGGCTCGGTGAGTGCACTTCGCGATCATAGCTCGCGACAATATCCACCCGGTCAAGGAACACGGCTTTGATCGCCGTTTGCCAGGGCCACAGGCTTAGCGGATAGTAGGAGAGCGGCGTGTAGTCTGCGTTGAGCACAAGCGCTGGACAGGCCGACAGATTGCGGGTCTGGTCTTCGTCGGCACTGCGGAACTTGGCCGCGGTTTCGATCAGTTCGGCATTGAACACTGCTTTGCGTTCCCTCCTGATTGAATGGAACATGCCGTGGCAAGGAAAAGAGTCAAAGCTGTTACATGCTCTCTTTCCACAGACAGGACCTGTCGATGATCTATGGATCTTGAGATGTAAACCACCGAACCTTGGCCGCTCGTACCGGCCTGTGCCAAAAGAGCCTCCGTGGAAACAGTCACACGCTTCGCCCCTAGCCCCAACGGCTCTTTGCATCTTGGCCACGCGTATTCGGCCATAGTCTCACATGATCTTGCGGCAGCGAAGAACGGGATATTCCTCCTGAGGATCGAGGATATCGATGGAGCCAGATCCCGACCAGAATTGGTCGATGAGTTTCGCCGTGACCTTGAATGGCTGGGACTTGAGTGGTTCGAAGTCCCAGCACAATCGAGCCGACTGGAAAGTTACGTTGAGGCTGCGAACACGCTGATTGAAATGGGCGTGCTCTACAAATGCACTTGTACACGCTCGGAAATTCAAGCGGCTGGGTCGCGGATTGGTCCGGAAGGTCCAGTTTACCCAGGCACATGTAGGCAAAGAACGATCAACCCCGAAAGGGCCTTTGCCTTGAGGATCGATATTCACAAAGCCATGCAGCGGGTCGGCGAACTTGCCTGGACTGATTCTATGGCTGGTACAGTCATTGCGGATCCGCGCGAATTTGGTGATGTTGTGATTGTTCGGAAGGATGAGCCTGCAAGCTATCACCTTGCTGCGACACTCGACGATGCAGCGGATGGCGTAACCTTGGTAACTCGAGGTCAGGACCTCTATCGGTCCACTCATCTTCACCGTGTCCTGCAGGAACTGCTGCGGCTGCCGGTGCCTGTCTGGCATCATCATGGCCTGTTGCTTGATGCCGATGGCAGAAAGCTGGCGAAACGGCGAAATTCCCCCAGCTTGGCCGATCTCAGGAACAGTGGAGAGGATGGATTGTTGTTGGCAGAGCAATTGCGATTGCGCCAATTGCCGTCTGGTATCTCGTATGGGAGCGCTTAAGTATACGTCATGATCTATATCCTAGTTCCTGTGCTCGTCGTCCTTTGCTTGTTGGTGCTGTATTCGCTCGTCAAAGGCATCATTGCGTTCCTTCAGACGACCAAGGTCGATCTCGAGAGCGGCGAGGGTGAAACGGTTACCGAGATGCAGCTGGCCCAGAACAAGGCCATGTTTGCGCGCATAAAGTATCAGGCGCTTGCGATTGTCGTTGTTGCAATCTTGCTGGCGGTGTCGCGCTAGTCGAATTCCAGTCTAAAGCGGATAGGCGCCCGACATGGTTAAGCTGAACAAGATCTATACCCGGACAGGCGATGATGGCACGACCGGTCTCGTCGACGGATCGCGGGCGTCCAAGCATTCTGCCCGTATCGCGGCGATTGGCGCGGTTGACGAAGCCAACAGTGCGATTGGACTGGCAATTTGCGCCGTCGAGAACGCTGAGTATTCCGCTCTGCTGACGCGCATTCAAAACGATATGTTCGATCTTGGTGCCGATCTGGCCACACCCAGCGCGGATGGAGATTTCAGTCCTTCGGAAATGGTACTGCGGATAATCCCGGATCAGGTCGATTGGCTTGAGCTGCAGATTGATGCGCTCAACGAGGTGCTGGAACCGCTCACCAGCTTCGTGTTGCCAGGTGGCAGCGAAGCTGCCGGTCGTACACACGTAGCCCGAGCCAGCGTGCGGGCTGCCGAACGGTTGCTGGTCGAACTGAGCGACCACGAGCCCACCAATCCGGCTGCACTCGCTTATATCAATCGCCTTTCTGACTTCCTTTTCGTGCTCGCGCGTGTCCTCAACGACGGGGGCGCTGCTGACGTTAAGTGGGTGCCGGGCGCCAATCGCTAGCTAAGTGCTGGCCAAGGTGAGAGCACGACGCTAACAGGCCCTTTGCTGCAGTTGCGAAGGGAAATGTTGCGATGCCGAAGTCTCGCTCAAATATCGGGCAGAATATCGCCGTGATCGGTGCCGGCCAGATGGGGACCGGGATCGCCCAGACCGTTGCCCAACACGGTATGACGGTGCTTCTTTCCGATGTAGATTTGGCGCGCGCTGAAGCTGGTAAGGCCGCCATCGAAGCGGCTTTGGTAAAGCTGGTTGGCAGAGGCAAGCTTGAGGCCGATGCCGCAGAAGGTGTCCTGGCAAAGGTCACGCCGATCGGCGAGTATCAGCCAATGGCCGATGCCAGCCTGATAATCGAAGCTGCGACCGAGCAGGAACCGATCAAGCAGAAAATATTCGAAAGCGCCGGAGAAGTTCTGTCGGATGGCGCTATCAT
>JBCAXQ010000063.1:0-12137 GCA_038534015.1 Pseudomonadota bacterium
CAGATCGCGTCGCGATCTGCTTTCCCCACGGCGTGATGCGCCCCTGATCGTCGAGCGCGTCCATCGCTTGCAATTGATCGCGAGCAGTCGCGATCGCAGCCGCGCTCGGCGGATCGAGCCAGCGCAACTCCCTTGGATCATCTGTTCCCCATTTCGCCAACTTGAGCAGCAGCGGCGCGAGGTCAGCTGTCGCGATTTCTGGGGCAGCAAATTCGGGTCGCCCCATATGGCCGCCCTCCTCCCACAAACGGTAGGCCACGCCCGGTGCCTGGCGCGCCGCACGGCCTGCCCTTTGGGTGGCGGCTGCCTGGCTGGCTGCGCGAGTAACCAGATGGCTAACACCAGCCGCCTTGTCGAACTCAGCGTAGCGAGCAAGACCGCTATCAACCACGACCGAAACCCCCTCAAGCGTGAGGGAGGTCTCAGCAATGGCGGTTGCCAAGACGATCCGTCTCCGCCCTTCGGGATCGCGCACTATCGCAGCGCGCTGCGCCGCGGGTTCAATCTGCCCATGCAGGGGCAGGATTGGCGTATCCGAAAGCCGTTCGAAGAGCCGCTCATGAACTCGGGTAATTTCGCCAACCCCTGGCAGGAAGGCAAGGATATCACCTTCCTGCTCGTTCCAGGCGGCCATCACTCCATTAGCAACCAACTCTTCAATCCGTTTTGCAGGATCACTGCCAAGCCACCTGATTTCGAGCGGAAAGCTCTTGCCCTTGCTCTCCACCACCCGCGCGCCTTCACCGAGAAGCCGCGCGAAGCGCTCGCCATCAAGTGTCGCCGACATGACGAGAACGCGAAGGTCTTGACGCAGGATCGAACGGCTTTCGAGCGCCAATGCCAAGCCCAGATCGCTGTCGAGATGCCGTTCATGCGCTTCGTCGAACAGAACCGCAGAAACACCATGGAGCTCTGGGTCATCGACGATACGATTCACAAAGATCGCTTCTGTCACGACGAGGATCCGTGTTTTTTCGGAGCTTCGGCTGTCGAGCCTGGTCAAGTAGCCAACCGTCTCACCCGGTTTCTCGCCGAGCAATTCCGCCATCCGTTCCGCAGCGGCGCGCGCGGCAACACGTCGCGGCGAAGTGATGATGATTTGGTCAGAACACCACTCCTCACCAACCAGTGCAGGGGCGACGAAAGTGGTCTTGCCAGCACCCGGTGGTGCAATCAGGACAGCCGCGCCTCCATTGCCGAGCGCGTTGCGCAGCTCCGGCAGCGCGTCTTCAATGGGTAACTTGCTGCTCAATACCCTCTGGCGACAGCAAACTGAGCCGCCTCGGCCATGGACTGGCGCGCGTTGCTGTCCGGGAAGATCGAGATCGCATCAATTGCACGTTGGGCAAAATGTCGCGCGCGTTCGCGGGTATCCTCGACCGCGTTATGCTTTTCAATCAGCTGGATCGCATGCACCAAATCTTCGTCAGACGCGCGATGCCCGGCTATCGCCGCCTTCCAGAACTTTCGTTCTTCTTCATCGCCGCGGGCGTAAGCAAGGATGACCGGTAAGGTCATTTTTCCTTCGCGGAAGTCATCGCCCTGATCCTTGCCCATTTCCGCTGCGTCGGAATCGTAATCGATCGCATCATCAACCAACTGGAAAGCCACGCCGAGATTGCGCCCATAATCTTCAAGCGCGCGCTCTTTCTTGTCGTCACATTCAGCGACAACAGCGCTTATCTGGCTAGCCGCTGCAAAAAGGGCCGCGGTCTTCGCGCCAATGATCTCAAGATAGCGATCTTCGCTCGTTTCAATCTGCCGTTGCGCAGTCAATTGTGAAACTTCACCTTCGGCAATAACCGCGCTGGCATTGCTCAATATCTTGAGTACTTTGAGCGAACCGTCTTCTGTCATGAGCTCGAACGCCCGGCTGAAAAGGAAATCGCCGACGAGAACAGTCGCAGGGTTGCCGAACACGATGTTTGCTGCAGCTTTGCCACGACGCAGCTCGCTCCCATCAACAACATCATCATGGAGCAGAGTAGCGGTGTGAATGAACTCCACAGCCGCTGCGAGCTTATGATGACGTGAGCCTTGGTACCCGACCAGTTCGGCCCCCGCCAATGTCAGCATTGGCCGAAGCCGCTTTCCGCCACCGGAAATCAGATGGCCGGCCAATCGCGGAATCAGAGGTATTTCGCTCTGCATCCGTTCGAGAATGACAGTGTTCACGGAATTCATCCCGTTGGCGGTCAAAGCCAACATGGGATCGAGAGTTGGCCGCTTGCGCGGGAGGGGAACGACGTCTGCGCTCATGCGGCTGCATTTGGGCGGAACAGGCGCGCTTGGCAAGCGCTCAATTGCTGCTAGCGTGCCTACTATGTTGCGAATTTGCCAACCGGTTTTGCTTGCAGCGCTGCTTGTTTCCTGCGCGGAACCCGGCCCTACTCCGGCGCCGTCCGACATTGAGGCTGCCGTTTGGAAAGCGGTGGAAAAGCGAAGCGAGAGCTGGGTCTCCGGCGATCAGGAAACATTTGAGGACACGCACCACCCTGAGTTCGCCCGGTGGCTGGCACGCCGAGGCAAGCTTGAGACCAAAACCGACCTGGACACTCTTTGGCAGCGTCAAAGGAACCGGCGAAGTGCGCTCTCGCAAACAGTAACACCGGAACGGGTCCAAGTGCTGGCCGACGGAAGAATCGCTATCGCCCATTACACTTTGCTAGAGGTGTCCGAGTACACTGGACCGGATGAGGTTCGCGCGGATGGGGAAGCACGGAAAAATGGCGAAGTAAGTGCCTCTCAACGGCGCTACAGCGACATATACGAGTTGCTCGACGGTGAGTGGTTGTTTGTGGGTGGACACCGCGATGGCATCAACCTGCCCAACCGCGGTGAAATTGAAGTTCCTGAGGAGTTCCGCAAGCCATGAGTGCTAGCAATGAGTGAAGAGAATGCGCCCGATCCGGTCCTGTCGGCTTATCGAAAAAGCATCGACAATTTCGATGCTGCGCTGATTCATATTCTTGCAGAGCGTTTCCGGATCACTCAGGCGGTCGGTGAATACAAAGCCAAAGTCACTCTGCCGCCCGCAGACCCAAACCGCGAGAAACGCCAGATCGAACGGCTTCGCAAGCTGGCCGAAGAAGCCGATCTTGATCCAGAATTCAGCGAGAAGTTTCTGCGCTTCATCATCGATGAAGTGATCCGCCACCATGAGCAGGCGCGAACAAAGCCGTGAGAGCAACCAAGGCACTCTGCTGCCTTGCGGCACTTGTTCTTCCGGTAGCAGCGTTCGCGGAAGACGCCTCTCAAGCAACGAGCTTGGGTGTCGCAATGGGCGAAGCAAGTCCGGCTACTGGGTACGCGGAACCGCCACCCGAAATCGAGTTCGTCGAGCCAACTCCGGAAGAATTGGAGGCGTATGAGGCGATGCAGCGCGCTGCCTATGAGAAGCACGGCTCTTTAGGCATAATTACCTTGGGCAGGGACCGTTCCGAGATTGTCGTGCTCTGCGATACCATTGCTCAAAGCTACTCCGCGGCCGCCGCGGAAGAAACCGATCGTGACGAGCGAATTGCCAAGTTCGGCGATGTCTGGAGGTTCGAACAAAGGGTCGCTCAACCGCTAGCCGAGGCGAAGATCGATCTTGGGGATGACGGGTATGAGAGGGCAACACGGCAAAGCTACGAAAGCATGAGTCTGCTTTCCATGATGCCCGACCCGCTTATGGAAAAATCCGATATCCAACCTGGTAATGTGATGCACGTTTGGGCCAGGAATCTGGCCTTTCGGTGCGGTCAAATGCTGGATGAATGGGGCATACCCAGAGTCAACGCTGACCCACCACTTGAATACATTAGAACAATGACTCGTTTCCGCTATCGCGGCGCGGACTACACCAAGATTTTCGAGAATACCGATCTGGTCAACTACGCCCAGGACATGTGCAACGATGGCGTGGCGCCGAACTTCACCGGGGCTCCGCTCGATCAGCGTGGCTATGAAGGAATGTCCTTGCTCGATTGGGCGATTGAGTGCAATGATCGCAGATCTTTCGAAGCACTGGTTGCGGCGGGTGCAGACTTGGATGCTACCGGCCTATGGGAAGATCCTCCTCTCGTCAGGACAGCGAGCGAAGGAAGGCTGTGGTATTTGACGAAACTCCTGGATGCCGGAGTCAATCCCGACACTATGGGAAGAACTGAAACCGCTCTTAGAGCGGCGACCAGTGATCTTGATGCGATCAACTATGGGGGCGATACCCGTGCCGCGTTTAACTTACTCCGCGAGCGCGGCGCCACGCTCAGTTTCCCGAACTTTCAAAAATCCATCTGGCAGGAATGGGGCCTGCACGAAACTCGCTGGGATCTGATCCTGGAACACTGGGATGAGTTTGAGAGTGATCCAGTTGAAATGGCAGGCCTTCTCGAAGGCTATCTGGACGGGGATTGGGCTTGGGCAAAAATGGAATTTGAAGGAGAGGCGCGGCAAGTCAAAACACTCCTGATCGATCTGCATGGCGTGTGCTTTCCGGTAGGCAACACCTATGAGATGGAAAGAGACGAACGCGGTTTTCTAATCCAATCAAATTGTCCTGAATGATCCAGGGAATGAGAGCACGGAGTGGGTCAAACTCCGTGCTCTCTAATCCCGCATCACATACCCGTATGTTGGGGTGGTTTGCGGATGGACTGTCAGGCAGACAATCGAATTCGGGGCCTCTACCTGAAAGCCTGCGGGATGGCGTTAACGGGGGCGACGCTGGCGTGAAACGTTGCGATTAACATTGCCATTGCTGCGCGACACGGAGCGATTGCGTGACGCAACCGTCTCTCCATTCGAGTTGGTGACTCGCTGACTTTGGCTCCGATTGCCTTGCCCGTCGCGGAAGCGTTCGCCCGACAGGCCATATTGCTGGCCACGGCGGCTGGTCGCGGTGCCTTCAAAAGTCGATCCATTGTCATTGCGCACACGCTCTCCATCGAACGAGCGAGTGTTGCCCTTGAAGCCGGTCTGTGAGCCGCTGACGACAGCGCCGGTATCGGTGCGCTGACGGTTGAAGTTGCTCGATGCCGTCTCACCGGTGTTCTTGTTCGTTGCTGTACGATCGCGATTGATCGTCCCGGCTTCTTTGTCGCGAGTCGTCGTTGTCGACGCACTGACATTCTCGCCTTCAAAGGTCTTGGTTCGGGTCTGCTCCTGCGCCATGGCCGTGGAGCTGGTTGCGACTGCTGCAATGGCAGCCAATACTAGAGTCGTTTTCATCAGTGCTGATCCTCAGTTGTGTTTTCTTGCGGGGTGTCACCAGCCCCACCGCTGATGACACCAAGAGAACGAGGGAGATCAGCGAACCCTTCGTGCCTTGTGAGATTTATTCTTCACTCGATGTGCGTTCGTCAGTCGGCATCTGATCGATTGAAGCCGCAGACTCGTCTTCAATTTCAGACAATGGAACATCGGCTTCGGCAGGTTCTTGTGAGCTTGCAGCACGATCTGCGCGGCGTTGCTGACGCCTTTCGCGGAAGTTGCGCAATGCTTCGCGACGCTCTTCGGGCGACATCTCCTTTAGACGCTCCATCCGCTGCTGCATGCGCGGAGGGATCGCAGAACCGTCAGCACCCGGCCGCAAGTCTTGGCGTGTGACCGGCTCACCGCTTTCCACCTTTTCCCTCAGCCGCTCGCGTCGCTCTTCGATGCGACCCTCACGACTGCCGGCCCGGCGATCGATCCCGGAATCAATCCGGTCACGCAATCGGGCCTCCTGTTCGGGGGTGGGTGTAGGCAAGCCCCGCGCCTCACGTCGCTGAATCTCGCGATCAATGAAACGGTCAACACGCGATCGGAAAGTATCCTGACGCCTAGCGCGCAGATCGTCGATCTGGGAGAATGCAGCTTCGAGTTCTTCCGGCGTATCAATCGCCCCATCAAACTCCCATGTGGACGCGGCGTTGGGCTGCAAGTTGGCACCTGCCCCGCCCATTTCATCCGTTTCAGGCGAACCTGAGCCTGTGCCTCCCGTTACCGAAGACCAGACCTCTTCCGCCGACGGGATTTCAATCGAAAGTTCTTCCAGCAAGCCTGTCGCTGCTGCTGCCGTTGCGAGCATGCCGAATGCCGCAACTCCTGCAACAGCCTTACGTGCGCGGCTCCAACCAAGGCTGCCGCGGGAGGACCGGCGCGGCACAGGAAGTGGTTCCGGACGGGCCTCAACCCGTGCCACCACCCGATCAGCAAAGTCAGCTGACAACTCCGGCACTGCATAGCCATTGAGCGCGCGTTCCAGGGGACTGTTGGGGAGAACGGGTCCGTTGTCGCTCATGCCGCTCCTCCTCTCGCCTGACTTGGTTCGCTGGCCTCAAACGACTTACGCAGCGCCGCCCGGGCTCTGTGCAACAGTGATTCAAACGCCTTGATATTCATGTCCAGCACGTTTGCCGCTTCGATGTTGGGCAGCTCCTCGTAGTATGTCAGGATGATTGCCGCACGTTGGCGATCAGGCAGCGACGCGATAAGCGCGCGGGCTCTGTCCTGCTCTTCACGAGTTTCGATCTGCGCGTCGGCAAGCCGATCTTGATCGACCTGCTCTGGCGCCTCATCACCGCTGATACGCTTCGCCACACGCAGCCTGTCAATGGCCAGATTGACAGTTACGCGCTTAAGCCAGGCAGCAGGCAATAACCCGCCGCCTTTCCAGCGTGGTGCATGGTCCCAAAGTCTCAACATGGCTTCCTGGGCTATATCTTCCGCCTCATGCGCATCGCCCATCATACGATAGGCAATACGGTGGAGCATCGGAGCATGGCGCGAAATGACCTCCCGAAATGCAGCTTCGTCCCGTGCAGCGATGCGCGCGACGAGTGCCGACTCTTCGATTGAGCCACTCTTATGTCCTTGGCTTTCGCCCGACATCGTATCCGCGCAATGACCCCGCTTGCGTGTTCAAGTCACCCGATAAACGGCGACGGACAGAAAACCCTCTGCAAGGTCAGTAACTATGCCCGTGGCAGGCTTAGCGTCACAAGCAGCCCGCCAAGATCTTCGCTCTCGTCCAGAGCGACATTGCCGCCATAGATCTGCGCCACATCCCTTACGATCGCCAGACCCAGCCCGGTACCTGGTTTGCCTGTATCAAGGCGCGCGCCGCGATCGAATATGCGCACGCGTTCGGCATCCGGTATACCCGCGCCGTCATCCTCGACCCAGATTTCACACAGGTCGCTATCCGGCTTGGCATCTATTGTAACAAAGACGCTGCCACCCCCATACTTGGCTGCGTTTTCGATCAGGTTCCCCAGAATCTCATCAAGATCCTGACGCTCAATTGCGACATCGGCCGTCTTGGATCCGGCGATATCCAGCCGACAGTTGGGATAGAGACGCTCCACGGCACGCCGCACCGCTTCTGCACTTTTGTGAACGTTCGTGTGGGCATGGCCAACTGCGCGCCGCCCCACCGCTCGCGCTCGCGCAAGATGGTGGTCCACATGCCGCTGCATGGTGCGCGTTTCACGGAACACGGATTCGCTCAGGTCCGGTGAACGGGCGGTTGCAGCATTCGTAAGAACCGTTAGCGGTGTTTTGAGCGCATGTGCCAGATTTCCCGCATGCGTGCGCGCCTCTTCCGCTTGACGCTCGGTGTGCTCCAACAGGCCATTCAGCTCGACAACCAAAGGCTGCACTTCGCTGGGCAGCGGCTCGGTAATGCGGTTCTCACCAGTGGTCCGGAGCTTCTGGATTGCAGCCCGCACACGGCGTAGCGGTGTCAATCCGATGCGACTTCTTACCAACGCCATCCCGAACAAGCCAAGGCCAAGGATCGCAAAACTCCAGATCAATATCCGGCGTGTCTCTGCGACTTCTTTGTCAAGTTCATCTCTGCTGGCGGCGACTGTGATCCACCATTTTGCTTCTGACCCAGGTAGGATGACCCAACGCTCAACGACCCTTAGCGGCTCATCTTCAAACTGGTCGGAATCGTAGAACACAGCTTTGCTTTCAACGCTGTCGCCACGCACCAACAGCTCGCTGTCCCACAGACTCCGGGAAAGCCAAGGCTCATAACCCTCGGCACTAATCTGCCAGTAAAAACCACTGTTCGGCTCAAGAAAACGCTGGTCACCCAAAGCTCGATAGAACCGTACATCTCCCAAAGGATCCGTCTCTGCCGACGCAATAATCGCGGTCAGCACATACTCAAGCTGTTCATCAAAGTTGCGCTCAACCTGGCGCGACAGGGTCCGATCAAGGGCAATTCCGCCCACGAGCAACAGGAACAGAATCCACGCCGCCGCGATCAATCCCATGCGGCGCGCAAGGCTTCCGGTCGACTGATTGACCGGTTTCGTTCCCGTCAGAGCAGCGTCGCCATCAGATTGACCGTGCGCTCCGCCGGACGCGCCCTCGGCCGCATTTGCGGCTTGGGCACTATCCAGATCAGGCGCGCGGTGCGTCTTCTGGGTCGTCGAGGCTATAACCGAGGCCACGTATCGTCGTTATCACTTCCGCGCCAAGCTTCTTTCGAATGCGCGTAACAAAGACCTCGATCGTATTGGAATCGCGGTCGAAATCCTGATCGTAAATGTGTTCGATCAGTTCGGTGCGGCTGACCACCTTACCTTTGTGATGCATAAGATAGGACAGCAACTTGTATTCCTGGGCCGTCAGTTTGACTGGCTCACCTTGTAGCGTCACTCGGCCAGAGCGAGTATCCAACCGGACCAGTCCGGCGGTAAGCTCCGAAGAAGTGTTGCCAGATGCCCGGCGAATCAACGCCCGCAAACGTGCGATCAGTTCTTCCGTCTGGAACGGTTTGGCGAGATAATCGTCCGCCCCTGCATCAAGGCCGGCTACTTTGTCAGACCAGCTATCACGCGCGGTCAGGACCAGTACGGGGAAGTCACGCCCCTCTTTGCGCCACATGCCAAGAACCGAAAGGCCATCAATCTCGGGAAGGCCAAGATCGAGAATACAGGCATCGTAATCCTCGGTCGAACCGAGGAAGTGTCCATCTTCGCCATCGGTCGACAGATCGACAGCATAACCGTTTTGTTCCAGCGTTGATTTCAACTGCTGGCCGAGTGTGGGTTCATCTTCGACGATTAGAATGCGCATAAATTCTTGGAATCCCCGGGTCCTTGCTCAGTTATCTGAAAAACTGGTGGGCTTTTGCGTGTACAGCGTCAAGCAGACTGGCGGATTTCCTCACTGTTGATGGCTATGCAAGCTGATTTTCTTACCTGATAATCCGGCCTGTCCGCGCATCTACAGAAATCAGAGTGACCCGGCCTTCCTTGATGAATTTCAAGCGGTAGCGTCCGGTGCGACTGGGATACTCCACAGGCCCGAGATACTGGAATCCGCGCATTTGTGGCAACACCCTTCGCTCAATCTCTCGTAATTTCAGATAATTGGCCGCGCGCATCTCCTTGCGCGCTTCTTCCTGATCATCTTGAGACTGCTCGCGCGCGGCAACAGGCGCAGCAATTACGCCAACCATTGCAGCTGCTGCCAATACAGTGAGAGAAACGGATTTGTATGTCATCGTGTCCGTATTCTTAGATCAGTCGCGTTGAACCGGTTGTGAATAGTAAGGGCCAGCGGCGTTCATGCAATGGCGAGGGTTAACCGTATCCACCAATCGACTTGTCGGTCGCAAGTCAAACTCCTAACGCGCGGGCACTATGGCACAACCACCGATACTCTCCTGGGAAGGATTAGGCCTGCAACAGGGAGGGCGATGGTTGTTCGGCGGGCCTGGTACCGACGGCATTGACCTGCATGTGGCACCGCGTGATCGGCTGGCTCTGATCGGTCGGAATGGGGCCGGCAAGACAACACTGCTCAAACTTATCGACGACCGGATTGAGGCCGATCGAGGACAGCGTCGGGTAAAACCAGGCACGCGAATTGTTTTTCTGGAACAGGATCCCGACTTTTCGCCGTTCGACACGCTGATGGACTTCGCCCTAGACGGCGAAGACGCTCCAGCATCGCACGAAGTGGAATCGATCGCCGGACAGCTTGGCATCGCTATGGAGCGCGATGCCGCAACGGCGAGCGGTGGGGAGAAGCGCCGCGCGGCAATTGCCCGTGCGCTCGCTCAGAATCCTGACCTGCTGCTGCTTGATGAGCCGACCAACCACCTTGATCTGAGTGCGATCGATTGGCTCGAAGACTGGCTTAAGCGGTACAAAGGCGCGTTCATCACTATCAGCCACGACAGGACCTACCTCAAGCGCCTGACCAAGGCGACTCTGTGGCTCGACCGTGGGAGTATGCGGCGCAAGGATATCGGCTTTGGCGGGTATGAGGCGTGGGAAGAACAAGTCTACGCCGAAGAAGCTCGGGCGGCCGAGAAGCTGGATGCCAAGCTGAAGATTGAAGCGCACTGGCTTGAACGCGGTGTGACTGCGCGACGCAAACGCAACCAGGGCAGGCTCGAAAAGCTCTACCAGATGCGGGCCACCCGTGCGGCGATGATCTCTGATAGTGGTTCAGCCAAGCTCAAGCTTGCCAATGATGAGGAATTCAAGTCCAAATCGGTCATTGTCGCGGAAGGAATCTCCAAGGCCTATGGCGAAGGAGGTGCCAGGCACGAAGTGATCAAGAATTTCTCACTGCGCATCCAGAACGGCGATCGCATCGGGATTGTGGGCGCCAACGGCGCGGGTAAGACCACGCTGCTCAAGCTGCTGACAGGAGAGATTGCGCCAGATAAAGGCACAGTCGAGCGTGCTCGAACGCTTTCCGGCGTTATGATCGATCAGCAACGCACACTGCTTGAGGCCAGTGCCAGCGTGCGTGATATCCTAGCCGAAGGAGGCGACTGGATCGACGTCAGAGGAAGCCGCAAACATGTGCAGGCTTACCTCAAGGACTTTCTGTTCGATCCCAAGATTGTCGACACAAAAGTCGGCATACTTTCAGGCGGCGAGCGTTCGCGCCTGCTCTTGGCCCGAGAGTTCGCGCGGACCGCCAATCTGCTAGTGCTCGACGAACCAACTAACGACCTCGATCTTGAAACGCTGGACTTGCTGCAGGAAGTGATTGCGGATTTCGATGGCACCGTTTTGATAGTGAGTCATGATCGCGATTTCCTTGATCGGACGGTCACGGTTACGCTCGGACTCGATGGCTCTGGCAAAGTCGATATTGTCGCCGGCGGCTATGAGGATTGGGAGGCGAAGCGCCGCAGACCCGTTGGCAAGATTGCAAAGTCGGATCCGAAACCGCGTCCTACACCCGACCAAACGCCAATGCACTCTCCCTCCAAATCGGACAAGCTGTCCTACAACGAGCAGCGTGACTTCGAACTTCTTCCGCAGAGGATCGAAGAACTCGAAGCCGCAATAGCGAAAGGGGAAACGATCCTGTCTAATCCCCACCTGTTCACCCAGGACCCGCAACGCTTCACCACCATTTCCAAGGGGATAGAGAACGCGCGACGACAAAAGGACGAAGCCGAAGAACGCTGGCTGGAAATCGCAGAGAAGGTGGAGGGTTGAGCGACGCCGAGGCCGCCGCACTCCATGAAGAGATCAAGGCCTGCACACTATGCGCCGAGCATCTGCCGCTGGGCCCGCGTCCGGTTGTGCAGTTCTCACCCACATCGCGCATGGTCGTCATTGGGCAGGCTCCCGGAACCAGGGTCCACGCAAGCGGCATTCCATGGGATGATGCAAGTGGTGACCGACTTCGAAGCTGGCTCGATCTGGACAAGCCCCAATTCTACGACCCTGACATTACGGCCTTGGTGCCTATGGGATTCTGTTACCCCGGGAAAGCGAAAGGCGGAGATGCACCGCCCCGCAGGGAATGCGCACCGCAATGGCATAACCGCGTGTTGGACGTGCTGCCGAAAGACCGCCTGACGCTGCTGGTCGGAGCCTATGCGCAGGCGCATTATCTGCCCGACACCCGGAAGCTCTCCATGACCCAGCGCGTCCGCCGCTTCGCGGAGTTTTCACCCTGTTTCCCCTTGCCCCACCCCGCTTGGCGCTCTCGGCTGTGGATGGCGAAGAACCCATGGTTCGAAGCCGAGGTGCTGCCCGAACTGCGTGAGCGAGTCCGGGCGGCGATTGGCCAAGCAATCGCGCGTTAATCGGAGGCTCGCGCGGGAAGCACTTTTGGGTTCTTCAGGATGAGCGCCGAGATAAGCGCAACGATCAGGCCGACCGGGAATATCTCGATGA
>JBCAXQ010000064.1:0-11883 GCA_038534015.1 Pseudomonadota bacterium
ATCTGGGCGAGTGCGACGAACAAAAGCAGCATGATGGCGATCGCAAAAGGCAAATTATACGGTTCAAGCAGTGTCATTGAATTCACCTGCAAAGAAGCGCGTCGCAACGCCTGCAACTGTCAAGAAACTGGTTTTTCCCATGAACAGGGGATTAACACATCTTGCGTGATAAAGACAGGAAAATCGTACAAGTTTTCGATATCGCAAGTTCAGCGCATCATTATTTCACGGACACTCTTGAATAGTGCGCTCTCAATGCCCATATTAGAGGCTTAGGTGTTCACGATCCGCAGCGGCAGTGACTTCAGACCCCCTACAAAAGTGCTCGTCGCGCGCTCCGGCTCACCTGCCAGCTTGACCGACTCGATCCGGTCCAGCAGCGCTTCGAACAATATCCGCATTTCCAGACGCGCCAGATGCAATCCCAGGCACTGATGTGCGCCCGCCCCAAATGCGAGATGCCGGTTTGGCGAGCGCGTCGCATCGAACCGCCTAGGATCATCGAATTGGGCCGGATCGTGATTGGCGGCGACATAATTGATCATCATCCAGTCGCCCTTTTTTATCTGCTGCCCGCCTATTTCGACATCTGCAGCGGCCGTGCGCATGAAGTGCTGGACGGGTGAGGTCCAGCGAATCGCCTCTTCGACAATCCCTGAGAGCAGTGAACGGTCGGCTTTGACCCGCGCGAATTGTTCCGGATCCTGCGCCAGGGCCATCATAGCACCGGCGGTCGAGGCGCTGGTCGTATCGTGTCCAGCAGTCGCAACGATGATGTAGTACCCCGCCATATCGCGGTCGGGCAGCGGTGCGCCATCCACGAGCGCATTGGCAATTACACTGGCGACATCGTCGGTCGGATTGGCGCGCCGCAGGGCAGCCAGGTTCGCAAAGTAATCTTCAAAGGTTTTCACGGCGCCCGCGACGAGTTGAACGACCTGTTCGGGTGTCATTTTGTCCATACCCGATCCGGAGAGATCCTTGTCCTGTCCGCCGAACAGCTGTTGCGTCAGCATCTGCATGCGCGGCTCATCTTGCTCGGGAACGCCAAGGATCTGCATGACTACGTGCAAGGGATACGGGCCTGACACCGTCTTCACGAAATCGAATTCAGGCCCTGCGTCGAGCATGCGATCTACGGTCCGCGCGGCGATGGAGCGGATTTCGTCTTCCATCTTCGCCAGATTGCGGGGCATGAACCAATCCTGGGTCAGCTTGCGATATTTCGGATGGATCGGCGCATCGAACACCACCAGCGAATCCACCAGCATGTTGGACCCTGTAGCCGCGCGACTGAACTCGATTGCCTGTTTGAAGCTGAAGACGACAGGGCGTGGATTGTTGAGGAAGCTCGCGTTGTCCTTCGATATTCGCATCACGTCTTCGTAGCGGGTGATGAGCCAGAACGGATCGAACAGGTCCTCCTCGTCGGGCTTGACCAGCGCGACCGGGGTAGTCGAGCGGATGTGATCGAATGTATCGAGCAGGCTATCCCACTCGGCATAGGCATGCGGGTCTATCGCGGTTTTCGCGAGCTGTGTCGGAAGCGTTGCGGGGCCCGCCATCAGGCGTCAGCCGCCGCCGCAAATTCGTCGCGCAGCTCACGCTTGTAGAGCTTGCCATTGGCCTCGCGCGGCAAGTCAGGGCGGAAGTCGAACAGTTTGGGCATCTTGATCCGCGCAAGATTGGGAGCGAGGAAATCTCGCAGCTCTTCCTCAAGCGCATCGCCAGCATCACCCATTTCGATCGGCTGCACCACGGCAACCACCTTCTCACCCAAGTCGGGATCGGGCGCTCCGATCACCGCAGCATCCATCACCTTGTCATGCGTCACCAGCAGGTTTTCGATCTCCTGCGGGTAAATGTTGACCCCGCCCGAAATGATCATGTGGCTCTTTCGATCCGTGAGGAAAACAAACCCGTCTTCATCGACATGCCCGATATCGCCCAGGGTCATCCAGCCTTTAGGGTGCATGGCTTCGGCGGTCTTGTCGGGATCGTTGTGATAGGTCGGGAGAAGCTGATTTTCGAAATAGATCAGGCCATCCTCTCCGGCCGGCACCTCTTCGCCGTCGGCTCCACACACATGCAATGTGCCATAGATCGCACGGCCGACACTGCCGGGATGATCGAGCCAGTCCTGTGCCTGGATCATGGTCATCCCGATCCCTTCGGACCCGGCATAATACTCATTCACAATCGGGCCCCACCATTTGATCATTTCCTGTTTGATCGGAACCGGGCACGGGGCGGCCGCATGCAAAGCGCGCTTATGGCTGGAAAGGTCGTATTTGGTGCGAATTGCCGGATCAAGCTTGAGGAACCGGACAAAATGCGTCGGCACCCATTGGCTGTCGGTAACCTGATACTTCTCGATCGCCGCCAGCGCTGCTTCGGGTTCGAACTTTTCCAGCACAATCAGGGTGCCACCAAGGCGCTGCGCAGCCGAACACCAGGCCAACGGTGCTGCGTGGTAAAGCGGCGCGGGGGAGAGATAGACCATTGATCCGTCAGTGGGCATGCCCGCGCCCATGGTTGCCAGACCCAGGAATGGAATCATCGCCTGCGGATCGGGATCCTCGGGCGGAGCAGGTCGAATCCCCTTGGGGCGGCCCGTAGTCCCCGAACTGTAAAGCATGGTCGCGCCGGCCCGTTGGTCGGGTATCGGTTCACTCGGGTTCGCTGCGAGGGCAGCTTCAAAATCTTCACCGCCCGCGCCACCGATTACCAGCACGTCCAGTTCTGGGCATTCCTTGCGGATATCTCCCATGACATCATCAAATGCACGGGAGGTGATCAGCAGCTTAGAACCGCTGTCTTTCAGAATGTAAGCGATTTCGGGTGCTGTCAGCCGGGTCGAGATGGGAACGAGGAGAGTTCCGGCCCGCTGCGAACCCCAGACCAGCGTGAAGTAGTGGTGGGTGTTTTCGAGAAGGACCGCAAAGGCATCGTCGGGAGCGAAGCCCCGGGCTCGAAGCAGCTGAGCGAACTGGTTCGCAACTGCATCCATTTCACCATAGGTTACGGTGTGGCCGCTGCCTGCCATTATTATCGCGGGATGGTCAGGGCGGGTTTGCGCATGCGCAATCGGGTGCATTTTTGGTCTCTCTCCTGATCAGCCGCTTTTCGCGGTCTGGTTGCTCAGGAAAACCTAATGCAAGCGGTGCGGCCCGCAAGCGAAATCGGAATGCTTGGATAGATTGCGCAAAAAAAGGCGGCGGGATTACCCGCCGCCCATATCCGGACACCCTCTCCAATGTCCGACCCGCTTCGAGGCGGGCAATTCTGAGAACTCTCTATTTGCCTCCGCGACCCTCGGAAGAACCAGCGTCAGCGAAAGAAAGTTGCGCCTCGCTCTCCACCATATAAGGAATCGGATTAACTGCAACCCCATCGACGCGCACTTCGTAATGCAGATGGGGTCCAGTTGAACGGCCGGTAGAACCGACGTGGCCGATCAAATCACCTTTTTCAACACGCTCACCAGCGGCCACGGCCAGCTTTGAAAGGTGCGCGTATCGGGTTTCCAGATCGGCACCATGATCAATGCGGATATAAAGGCCGTAGCTCGAAAACCAATCAGCCCGGCCGACAATCCCGTCGGCAGTCGCATAGACCGGAGTGCCGGTCGGTGCCGCGAGATCAATGCCATTATGCTTGCGACGCTTGCGAAGAACCGGATGGTTGCGCATTCCGTAGCCGCTGCTCATACGAGCGCCGCTGAGAGGCATAATCGACGGAATCGAAATCGTCGGTGCTGTTACGGGCGCGGCTGGGCCGGCCTGATCAAGAGATTTCCAATCGACAAACAGCTGGCGAAAATTGTCATCGCCGCGTGGAACGACGCCATCCTGCGTCGCACGCAACGGTTCCTTAATATCCACTGCCGCGTTGGCATTGGCGTTCGCGTACGCTGGCGAAGCGGCGATCGAAGCACAGGCCACAAAGGTTGCAGCGGCGCTTTTCGTAACGTTTCGCTTTAGGAGCGATAGCATCGAAGACCCGGTCTTTCTTATCGACGCTTTCCGCGCCAGTTCAGGTGGAGAGCGGGTTATCGGGTCGATTCGTTAAAGCGCAATGTTCTCGTAAAAATCCCGCGACAAACCGGCTGCAAGACGCGCTGAGTCGTTGAACGGCGGCTTAACGGACCCTTTGAAGTGGGTCTGGACCAGCCGTTTCCACGTGGTTTCCGGCTGTTTGCCTTGCTTTTGAGCGAGCGCGATAAAGTGCTTAGACCCGAATCCGACATGGCGAATTTCGTCGTCAAGTATTCGCTCCAGGATTCGTGCGCCATGCTCGTCGCCGGCATTGCGCACGCGCTCGAGCGTCGCGGGTGTGACGTCCAGTCCCCTGGCTTCGAGCACCATTGGCACAATCGCCAGGCGGGCAGCAGCATCGTGCCGGGTCTCGAACGCGGCCTGCCACAAGCCGCCATGGGCCGGTAGAGCGCCGTAATGGCTGCCAAGAGTCCCCAATTTGCGATCAAGCAACGCAAAGTGCATCGCCTCATCAGCGGCCACCGACAGAAAATCGCTGGCGAACTCTTTCCCCATTTCTTTTCCGAAGCGCCCGACGATATCGAGCGCGAGATCAATCGCAACAAATTCAATGTGCGCGAGAGCATGCCATAGGGCAATCCGACCTTTCTCAGACCCACCCCTCCCCCGTTTGGGCATTTTGTTCGGTGGCAAAAGCTCGGGCTTCTCCGGTCGCGCCGGTTCATCGGGCATGGGCAGGTCAAATTGCCAGCCAAGCCGCCCCATCCGCCAGCGCCTGGCGACATCCCGTGTGGCGAAACACTTCGCTTTAGGATCAGCAGTGAGCAGCGCGGCCCGGATCGCAGAGGCGAGACTTTCCATCTTGAGCAAGGCCGAGACTACAGAGCCTTTGCTGCAGCCAGAACTTCCTCAGCGTGGCCTTTGACCTTCACCTTGTTCCACACTTGAGCGATCTTGCCGTCAGCAGCGACGAGATAGGTCGTGCGGACCATGCCCATATAGGTTTTTCCGTACATCTGCTTCTCGGTCCAGATGCCGAGAGCATCGGAAAGGCCGCCTTCTTCTGAGTCAGTCGCGAGCGGCGTAGTGAGATCGTGTTTCGCGATGAAATTCTGGTGCTTCTTGGCACTATCCTTGCTGATACCCAGCAACTCCACTCCGGCAGCTTCAAACTCACCTTTGAGCGCGGTAAAATCCTTGGCTTCGGTTGTGCAGCCCGGCGTGTTGTCCTTGGGGTAAAAGAACAGGACCAGCTTCTTTCCGGCAAAATCCGATGGCTTCACGCTCCCGCCATCGGGTGTGCCCATTTCAATCTCTGGCAGGACATCGCCAACTCCGGGAAAGTCACTCATCAATCGATCTCCAGTTCTTGTTCGAAAACGTCAGCCCAGCTTTTCGCAACGCTCTGTCGGGCAACGGCAAGGGAATGCAAGAGTTCCGCCATATTTGAGGCTCTGCACGCCTTGGCCAGCGCGTTGGCTGCGGCTGCTGGCGGCATCGCTCCATCGGGAGCGAGCAGGCGCCCCGCGACAAGGATGCGTGTCATCAGGCCGTGGGCGACCAGCAATGCGTCGGAAACAAGATCCGCTTCGGTCAGCCGCTCAAGCGCTTCACCCAGATCAGGATCGACAATGTCCCGATTGCCCGCTCCGTCGCGCAGCTGAAGGTAGTGGACCAGGAATTCGATATCGACGAGCCCGCCGCGCAGCAGCTTCACGTCGAGCGGTCCACGCGCCAGCTTATGCCGAGCCATTTCGCCGCGCATGGAAAGAACGTTCTTTCGCAATTCGCGTGGATCACGCGATTTGCAGACAACTTCGCCAATGATTTCGTCAAGTTGCTTGCGGACAGCGGCTGAGCCCACCAAAACTCGCGCCCTTGCGAGCGCCATATGCTCCCAGGTCCAGGCGGCCTCGCGCTGATATTTGCCAAATGCATCGATCGAGACGGCCAAAGGCCCCTGGTTTCCCTGAGGACGCAAACGCGTGTCGACTTCGTAAAGGGCGCCTTGAGCGGTCGGCACCGAAAGCGCGGCGCTGACCCGCATAGCCAAACGATTGAAATACAGTGTCGCGCCGAGCGGTTTCGGGCCATCGGACTCCGCTTCAAACGATCCGCTGAAGAGATAGATCATGTCGAGATCAGACGCATGGGTGAGCACCCCTCCTCCCAGTCGGCCGAGACCGATAATGGCCAGCTCGCCTCCGGGAATCTGTCCATGCGATTGCGCGAATTCTGCCGCCGTGGAGTGTGCTGCAACCGAAACTGCAGCCTCGGCAGTGCGTGACAAAGCGCGCGCGATATCCAGTGGGTCGTGGAGATTCTCTACCAGTTGAATCCCCAGGGCAAACCGCATTTCCCCTGTCACCCGGCGGATGCAATCCAGTTGCGCTTCGTAATCGTCACGCGCCGCATGGCTCTCCATGCGGTTGATGATTGGATCAACGCCGTCAGGCATTTCTTGGGCCACCGAGTCGATCAGGATATCCAGCAATTCCGGCCGCCTGCCCAATTCGTCAGCGAGTGTTGGGGCGACCGAAAGTGCATTCACAAGGCGGCGCAGATGGCTCGGCCGTGCCGCAAGGAAATGAAACAGATTGATAGCAGAACTGGCCCGTTCAAGCAGGCTTTCCCACCGGATCAGCGCGCGCTCGCTATCGTCGGCATCGGCGAAGGCGCTGATCAGGTCAGGCAGAACAGTGTCAAACGCCTCGATAGCCTGGGGAGACCGCAGCGATTGATATCGACCATCTCGCCAGCCATCGATCCGCTTGGCCAGCTTCCCAGGTTCGGCAAACCCCAGTTCCTCCAGCCAGCTTTCAAAGTGGGAGCCATCGGGCACGGCAACAGGAGAGCTGGTTTCTTCGCCGATCAAGCGATCGTATACGGTCCCAACCGCATCAGTCAGACCTTCGAGCTCCTGAACCAGTTCAACCCCGTCGCACAAGCCATCAAGCCGCGCGACCGCATTGAGAGCCTCGCCATCTGGCAGACTATGCGTCTGACGATCATGCATCATTTGCAGCCGATGTTCGATCACGCGTAGACGATCGTAAGACTGGCCCAGCAGCTCGGCTTCTTCACTTTCAATCCGCCCGGCCTTGGCGAGCGCATTGAGCGCGGCCCGGGTTCCCTTCACCCGAACTGCCGGATCACGGCCGCCATGGATCATCTGGTGCGTCTGGGCATAAAACTCGATCTCCCGGATGCCGCCGCGCCCCTTCTTCAGGTCAAAGCCTGGCCCAGGTCGTTGTGGTCCGGTGTAATTGAACCTGATCTGCGCGGTAAGACGGCGAATTTCCTCGATCGCTCCGAAATCCAGCTGGGTGCGCCAGACGAAAGACCTGATCCTGTCGAGAAATTGTTCACCCGCCGCAATATCGCCGGAAGCAGCCCGAGCTCGGATGAAAGCGGCCCGCTCCCAGGCGAGGGCCGAGCTTTGATAATGCGATTGAGCCGCGCCGAACGAGATTGCCGGTGGCGTCACTTCGGCCGCAGGGCGCAAGCGCAGATCCACGCGGAAAACGAACCCATCTGCCGTCGTTTCGGACAGGGCTTTGACAACATGGCTGGCATAGCGGGCGGCGGCCTCTCCCGGATCGTCTCTGTCACGACGTGGCAAAGTGTCCGGATCGAACAACAGGATGGGATCTATGTCGGAGGAGTAGTTCAGCTCTCGCGCACCCTGTTTGCCAAGAGCAAGCGCGGAAAAACCTTTAGGCTCGGCGCCATCGACGCGCGACCGGATCGCATTCGCGATTGCACAATCAAGCGCAAAATCCGCAAAATCCGAAAGCTCATGCATCACTCGGTTCAGTGAGAATGCGCCCGCGAGATCTCCAACCCCAAGCGCAGTCGAAAGTGCGAGCCGTTGCCGCCGGAGCGACACGGCGACGTCTTTGGCGCCTTCCCCTTGGAGATGCACCCACTCTAGTGCCTTTTCCGCATCTCCAGCGCCAAGCAATTCGGCAAGCTCGGGCTGTCGATCCAGGGCACGTGCCAGAAATGGCGATTCAGCCCGCGCCCGCGCAAGCGCGCTATCCCAGTCTGGCCTGTTCACCTCGGTCATGGCGCCCTCTCTTGCAGTGCCCCTGGTGCTCTGCAAGAGATGCGCTCACAGAATTGGACGAGAGGACATTCCCCATGATTAAACGCGCATTCGGCCTGACTGGCCTTTTCGCGGGTGCGATCGCACTTTCCGCGTGCGACACCATGCTTCCCGGGAGCGAAGGCGAGGTTGCCGAACTCGAGATACCCGAAGTGGAAGCAGTCGAGATTTCGCAGGATACGATGGTCGACATCACGCGCGAGTTGTCGTCCGACGAATTCGATGGGCGGATGCCGGGTACGGAAGGCGAGACCAAGACGGTCGCCCTTTTGACCGAGCGGTTCGAGGCTGCCGGCCTTTCCCCCGGCAATGGTGACAGCTGGGTCCAGGAAGTCCCTCTGGTCGAAATCACTGGCAAGGATTTCGCGCCGCTGACCATCACAAATGGCGAAACCGATCTGGTCTACGATTTTGGCCCCGAATGGGTGGGCGTTACCTATCGCGAGGAAGCCCAGACGCAGCTGGCCAACAGCGAGCTGGTGTTCGTAGGTTATGGCATCAATGCGCCCGAGCGCGGCTGGAACGATTACGAAGGCGTGGACGTGACCGGCAAGACGGTCGTCATTCTGGTCAACGATCCGGACTGGGAAACAGAGGAAACCGAAGGCACCTTCAATGGCCGGGCAATGACATATTACGGGCGCTGGACATACAAGTATGAAGAGGCCGCACGGCAGGGCGCTGCCGGAGCGCTCGTGATCCACGACACTGAACCGGCCAGCTATGGCTGGAACGTGGTCGAAAGCAGCTGGTCAGGCCCGCAAGCCTATCCCCAGCGCGGCGAGAATGCACCGCCCACGACAATCATGAATGGCTGGATACAGAAAGAGATTGCGCGCGAAATCCTCGCTGCCGCCGGCCAGGACCTCGATGAACTGTCAGCGGCTGCGAAGACCGAAGATTTTGAAGCTGTCGAATTGGGCTTCAATGCCTCGACCAGCTTCGCCAACGACATGCGCAGTTTTACGTCACAGAACGTGATCGGCGTCCTGCCGGGGGCAGAGCGTCCGGATGAATACATCATCCACACCGCACACTGGGACCACCTGGGCCGCTGCACGGCCGCACCCGACGGTGATAACATCTGCAATGGTGCGGTCGACAATGCGACCGGCACGGCTGCACTTGTTGCGCTCGCCGAAGCGCATGCCAAAGTCGGCGCGCCCGATCGCAGCCTTGTGTTCCTTGCGGTGACAGCAGAAGAATCGGGTCTTCTTGGGGCGTATTATTACGCTTCCAATCCTGTGTTTCCGCTCGATCAAACAGTCGGCGGAATCAACATGGATGCATTCCTGATGGCCGGTAAGGCAAGGGACGTAACCGTAGTCGGGCCGGGCAAGTCGCAGCTGGATGATTTTCTTGACGCGGCGCTGGTTGCAGACGGCAGGGTGGCTACACCCAATCCTAGTCCCGAAGCCGGCTATTACTACCGCTCCGACCACTTTGCCTTCGCCAAGCAAGGCGTGCCGATGCTTTATCTCGACGGCGGCGAAGACCTGATCGAGGGTGGGCGCGCAGCCGGAGCAGCAGTGGCAAGCGACTATCGCGAAAACCGCTATCACGGCCCCAAGGATGAGTTCGACGAAAACTGGGACTGGTCCGGAGTAATGGCGGACCTTCAGCTGTTCTACCGGATCGGGCGCAGCATGGCGATGAGCACCAGTTGGCCGAACTGGAACCCGGGTGATGAATTCCGCGCGACCCGGGACGAAAGCTGCGCCAGTGCCGACACTGGCTGCTGAACACAGCCCCGCATCCACTAGCGAGAGTCGGTTCATGTCAGTCTTGATGCCGCCGGAATGGGCGCCACAGGACTGGCTATGGATCGGCTTTCCGCATCTGGCCGATGAATGGCCATGCTATCTGCAGCGCGCGCAGGAGCAGATTGCGGCCTTTGCCAACGCGGTGGCCGAAAGCGGACAAGAGGTTCGCCTGTTGGTGCGCGACGACGCCAGCAAGGCCCGAGCGCGTGAGTTGGCAAGCGCGGCGGTCACGCTCGAAAAGCGGGCCTATGGCGATATCTGGCTGCGAGACACCGGGCCGCTGGTTGTCATGAAGAAGGGCGAGCGGTCCGCACGCCGCTTTGGCTTCAACGGTTGGGGCGGCAAGTATGAGATGGCCGGTGACGAAAGCATCGGAGCCGAGTTGGCGCGAGCGGCGGATTTGTCTCTCACAATGTCGCCGATGATCCTGGAAGGTGGCGCGATCGATGGCGATGGCGCCGGTCTGGTTGCGACCACCGAGCAATGCCTGCTCAACCCCAATCGCAATCCCGCCATGTCGCGCGAGGACATTGAGGCAGAACTGAAAGACACACTCGGTTTTGAGCGTGTCCTGTGGCTTGGCGACGGCCTGATCAACGATCACACTGATGGGCATGTTGACAATCTCGCGCGGTTTGTAGGTCCCAATCGGATGGTGATCCCGGCTGCGACCGGAGCCGATGACCCCAATGCAGCGATCTACGCCGATGCGAAGATACGCGCCGAGGCATTTGGAGTTGAGACAGTGGAAGTCCCTTCGCCCGGAAGGATTGAGCGCGACGGCGCAATCGAGCCGGCCAGCTACGCAAACTTCGCAATCACCACGCATCTGGTGGTGGTCCCCACTTTTGGCTCGGCGCATGATGCGGACGGCGTCGGCGCCATTGCCGAGCTGTTTCCGGATCGCGATACTGTGGGCCTACCTGCAGATGCAGTGCTCGCGGGCGGGGGCGGATTCCATTGTGCAAGCCAGCAAATGCCCGCTGTGGCCGCACAGACTTAACCCTTCGTAAGGGTTTGGCCGCGATCTTTGAGGCTATGAACAAAGCCATCGCCATCAGCCGCAAAGCGAGCGAATTTGCGCTCGAGCGCCAGCTTGACCTGGCCCGCGCCATGATTGTGCTTGGCTGCGGCGCCGCGCTGATTTTCGCTGGTCAGCCGCTGCCGCTTTAACTCACAGCAATTTCCATAAGGCCCCGAGCGCCGCCGCGCCCAGCACAAGAGCGGTGCTGATTTGCCATTGGCGTGCCGTCACGCGCCCGAATGCCGCATGGCCGAACCAGTCACCGATTAGCACAAACGGAAAGAGCGCGGCAGCGAATGCAACCTCGCGCCATGTGCCAACACCCAAAGCGATGAAGAACAGCGCCGAAAGCGGAGTGACCACTACGAAGATCGCCATCATGGATGCTCGTGCAGCCTCCGGCGCAAGGCGCCCGCGCAGATAAAACGGAGCCATGCCTGGACCTGGCATTCCTGCAAAACCCCCGAAAAAGCCGGTCGCCAGACCGGAAAGGGCCAATGCCGGTTTGCGCGGCAGCTCGACCCTGCCAAGCGGGATCACAACCAGCACGAAAGCACCCAACGAAACCATTGCAATCAAGACACGCGCCCAATCGACGGACAGTGCAGTCAAAGCCCAAAGACCGAGCGGCATGCAGATGAGAGCGATCACTATCAGAGGTATTGCTGAATAATCGGCGTCGCGGCGGATCCGTCCGATATCGGTCAAGCCGATCAGGAATAATGAGACTATCCCGACCAGCACCGCCGCGGCAGGTTCGATCCAAAGCTGAAGCACGGGCACCAACACCACCGACAGACCGAAACCCGCCAATCCACGCACAAATCCAGCCGCAAACGCTGTGACGGCGGCAATCACAACCGCTTCAAAAGGAAAGCCAAACAGATCCACAGCTAGAACAGCCTTACCAGCGCACCGACAGCCGCCGCACCGAGAACCAGCCCAATGCATGTCTGCCACACTGGGTCGCTGATGCGGCCCGAAATTGCC
>JBCAXQ010000065.1:0-11826 GCA_038534015.1 Pseudomonadota bacterium
GGTGTCTTGATATCCGCAATATGAAGCTCGCCAGTTTCATCGCGAGCTGGCACCTCTTGCCAGTCGGTGAGAAACCGGTTCTTCCAGTCGCGATGCCACTCGGTTTCGTTTTCCCACCAATGATCACAATGACGGCGGCCTTTGTGCGCCCAATGCCAGACCTTCTTGGTCCCGCATCGAGCTAGCATGGCGGCATTGCAGCCTGGGCAGTTGCCCAAGGCACCAGGCGTCGCCTCAACTCGTTGACCATTAAAAGTGCAAAACGCATTCCGATCACGCCTAGTTCAAATCTGACTTTACGTTCTGGTACAACGTCACCAACTCGGCCATGCCCATGTCTAAGATTGGCTCATACATAAAGGAATTGAGATGTATATTCGCTGGCGTGATTAGATTAACGCGGCGTAGAAGGCCTATTTTTTCGGCTTCATTATTGAACAAGTCTTTGAATTTTTGAAAAATCTTCCCCGTCTGCTTATTCGAAACATCAAATTCTTCCTGCGCAGAACGGATCTTCGCGACCATGTATCGCTCGGCTCGCATTCTGATCGCGATTGACAGAGCGATCTTTTGCTCAAGATTGATGCCATCGGCAACTTTTTCACACTCATCGGCCGTGGCGAAAAGATGCTCAATAACTGGCTGCGTCAGATCAACATCAGGGAAGGTACACCCGCTCAAATGACGTTCGAATACGGCCTTGTAGTCCTCGATGGTGAGGGCTTCAGTTTCATCTTTGAAGTGGAGCATCCTGGTAAGCTGAAGGTAGTCAGCATTAGGATTCCCATCGGCATCTTTTGGGCCAAGCGTGTACTCGATCAAATTACGTAAGAACGGGATATAGGCAATTAGAACGGACGGTTCCGCCAACCTGCCCTGCCACTTGCGAAACGGACTCTGGATATCGGTCCGCTCGAATGGCTCAAGCTTGATCCCATCATCAGATCGAAACGCCAGCCGACACTGATGTGCTGGGCAGATATCTCTGCTTGAAACTGTTCGAAGGAAATCGAAGTTGTGAGTCAGGACGATGGCAAGGAAATTGGTGTCTTCGACCTTGGTTACATCCTCCAAGAAGTCGATGATCGCGAACTTGTTCTTGTAGTCAAACGAGTCAGAAATGTCGTCAAAGACAAAGAGGGTCTTGGTGCGGTTCTTCCATCGCACGAACACCTCATACATAATATCAAGGATGTACAGCGCGCGGCTTTCACCTGTGCTTAGCGCTCGGAGCAGCTCTTGCTTTTCGGATGAAGCGTAACGCCTCTCTTCACCTTCATCTTTGATGATGAAAGCAATCGAAGGAGCACTTCCTTTGAGGATCGCATCGGCCTTGTTGTCAACGGAAAGTTCAAAGGGCAGGTAGAGAAAGCGACGATTGAAATCTGCCACTACAGCATCCCAATCACCTCTGCTGCTGTCCGCGTCTGCGATGATTTCAGCGAGAGCACTTTGACCAGTTCGATACTCGGATACCAGCGCTTTGTACTCATCAAGTGCAGCCCGAAGATATTGCATCCAAAGGTCACGTTTCAGGCCTTCCGGTTCGTTTAGCATAGGCAGAAGGTGTTTATTATCTGTGATATAGTCTCGGAAAGCCTGCAGCTCCTTGTTTTTGAGCTTTGAATTGAATGTGTCGAATTTCTTCGCCACCGCCTCATCGTTCAAGACGCGAAACTTCTCCTCTTCGATGCGCTCGCGAAGCGATTGGTCCGATGAAACCTCTTCCTTCTGATCCGTGTTTTCATCCGCCAAGCTGATGCTGTGTCCAGCGTTAAAAAAGTTGTTCGCTTCGAGCTGCTGCTGAACCTGGGCGACATGGTGATACTGAAAATCCCTTCGAAGGATTGGCGATTGTTCGGTTATCTCGTCATACTTTTGCGCAAAGTCTTCGACCGCAGCCGCCACATCTTCGCTGGCAAGGAATTGCTGAACTTTTGGGTCGTACAGGATTTTGTAGTCGGCTTTGCCGAGGTCCGATTGATGAAGCTCGTTGAGCTCGTCCTCAATCGCAGAAAGTGCCTCATAATAGCTGCCGCCAAACACATCCTCGATAATCGGGTCTAAGTTCTCCCGTGATCTTTCTCCAAACCCGGCAGCGTTCCTGAGAGCTTTGTCCAAAGCCTTTTTTGCTTCGCCAATCGACTGATGGATTCTTTCATACTTCGTTCTGAGTTCGGCGTTCGCAAGAAGAGTGGACACCTGACTTGAAGAGAATTTGTCATCGTAGGATTTAACGACGAAAATTTCCTCTTTCTTAATGGCTTCGCCATTCAGGGTGATCTCACAAGTAGGTTCTCGATTCGGGAAGTGCAGGTCCTTCGGCGCATTGCCTTCCGAAAGGTCCATCATTGTCTTCGCAAACGATGTTTTCATAACACCGTTCGGAGCGTAGATCGCGTAGCCTTTGTGCTTAAACTCCAGCTCTGCCTCAAGTTTTCCAATTCCATAGCAATATTTTAGATTTATGTTCAGCTTATCGGCCACGACATTCTCCAAATGATCTCTGCGCCCCCAAAGGCCATTGCATTTGGCCCTAGCGGTTCAGGGCATGCAAGGAAACAACCTCTGCTTCCCACCGCTCATGCCTGAATGATCCTTTCAACCAACGTTGGAAGAATTTGAGGAACAAGCTTCGAACTGGCTGCATCCAACTCCAAGAGCGGCTTCGACAGGTACGGATGAAACTTCTCCGACATGAAGTTCCCTGCGCCCGCGAACAGATCGACAGGTTCGCCAGATCGAATATGCGTTAGTACTGTTTGAAGATCGGGGGTTTCGTCCCCGGCCTCCACCAGCAGAAACCCGTCATGCTGTTCGACCGAAAGCCCCTCGCTTCTGAGTGCTAGCGCGAGGGTTGATGTCTTCACCGTCCCGACCCGCGTCGCAATGATTGATGTATGCTCGCCAATGCTGTGTATGTTATTGGCCCGAAATCCCAGCTGTTCATAATGAGCACGCGCTTCCTCGAGCATCGTCAAGGAGACTGTGTCCATGTAAGCTGGGCTGAAATCCCCCTCGAGTACGGCAAACATTCGGTCAATTACCTTGTCATGAATATCCCCCGCATCGCCGCCGAAGACGGGAGGCACACCAGCCATCGCGGGTTTGACGACGATGACCTTTTCACGATCATGGATTTCTTGAACTACCCAACGCCGCCCAGAAAAAATCAGCAGCATCCCGGGAGCAAGAACATTGTCGATCGGCAGGGTTCCAAGATCCCGCCCCTCTGCAACCAAACGGAATTCCTCAGGTGTCTGGAACACCGCATAGAAGCTGTAATGCTCAACAAGCCTTTCGCCAGTCGGCCCCAAGAGTAACAGCCCGCTGCCGGCCTGTTCGATCAAGCCGGTTTCTGGATGGCCGATCGCACGCAATACATCTGCGAAGACTTCGGTTGTGACCTTCCGAAAGGGACCTTCGCGGCAGAGCACGTTGTAGACCACACCTGCAGACGCACCGCCGCGCTGCGCAATGACTGATAGAATCTGATGGACGAGCGTCGAGAGGTGAAGGGCTTGCGGTTTTGGTGGTTCGCACCAGCCTTCCAGCAGCAGGTCTATCATCGCGATGGACCTGATCAGGCCGAGGCGAAGGCGATCCACGAAGCTACTCTCCGGCGTCAACTTGGCTTCGACAGCGTACTGCCTGAGAATGGCCGGTTGTCCGTCACGGCGGCCTGATCGCCCGAGCCGTTGCCGCAACGCCGCGACGCTGAATGGTGCGCCGATTTGAGCCACACAGGTCACGTCACCGATGTCGATTCCAAGCTCGAGCGTCGACGTGCAAACGGCGGTCGTCGGATTCGCAGGGTCCTTCAAGCGCCGCTCAACGAAGTCACGGTGTTCTCGGGAGAGGCTCGCGTGGTGGGGATAGAATTCCTGTGGCAGGTGCTCTCGTTCGCAAAGCTCCCGCAACCGATCTGCGTAAATCTCGACCCGTTGGCGCGCTCCGGCGAAGACCAGGTTGTCGCTGCCTCGAAGGTGTTTGAATAGATGGGCTGCTATGGCGTCCGTTGCGGATGGGCTATTTTCATCTTCATCGCCTGAGAGGTAGCCGCGAAGCTGAAGCCTCAATTCAGCCTCGCCGCCATCTGCTTCGATCAGCTGAACAGAGCTCGCTGCGTCAGGGCGAAGATAGGCCTTGGCGAGGTCCATGTCGCCCAGCGTAGCTGACAGACCTATCCGACGGATTGGGCGCTCTATCGCAAGCTCGAGCCGTGTGAGCAGTGAACGCAGCTGGACACCGCGTTCGCTATCCAGAACCGTGTGTAGTTCGTCGATCACGACCGCCCGCGTGGCCCCAAACAGGCGCACGACTTCCAAACCGCGACGAATGAAAAGTGCCTCAAGGGACTCTGGGGTTATCAGCAGGATCCCTTTTGGAGATTTCAACGCGCGCGTCTTGATCGATTGCGAGACATCCCCGTGCCAGGGAACAACCGGAAGCTCTGCTTCCTGGCAGATGCCCTCGAGCCGCATGGCCTGGTCCGTGATCAAGGCTTTCAGCGGGCCGATGTAGAGCAGGTCGAAGCCGGTGCCGTCGGACGGCTCGTCAAGCACCTGTGAAATCAACGGCAGAAACGCCGCCTCAGTCTTTCCGCCCGCCGTGGAAGCCGCAACGATCAAATCGGCATTGGTCTCGCAGATCGTCCGGATGGATCGCGCCTGGATGTCGCGAAGTTCGCGCCACCCTTTCTGGCGTATCCATTTCTGCACAGGCCTCGCCAGTTTGTCGAACGCACTGCTCATCGGCGTCAGAGCTTGAAGCTGATCAGGTCATCGTCACCGGGGTCTTGGGCGCCAGTCGACTCGTCTACCTCGGTCATGTCTTCACCGAGGTCTTCGGAGACTTCGATCTTTTCGATCAAATCGCTCCACTCGACACCGGGGTTTTGCTCAAGCACAGAAAGCAAGTTCACGAATGCGGTCACCGTATTGCGCGGGGTGCGGAAGTAAGCTTCACCGATCCGGTCCGAGCAATGCGCCATGAAAGCCTCGAGCGCGTCGTCCGGTAAAGCTCCGGCATCTTCCTGCATGATCCGCCGGACATTGGCCAAAAGAACGAAGAGGTCTTCAGGGGTCAGACTGGCCAGCCGGACAACCGGTCCTGAAAGGTCGATCAATCCGTCTCGTGCGAAGGTGTTCTCAGCCAAACGCGATTGGAGGGCTTCGTAACTGTATAGCCCTCGACGGGTGTTCATCAGAAACTCCGGGGTCCCGCCCATGAGAAATCCCAGGTTCTCGGCACTGCCTTGCAGCACGTCGTTGAGGATCCGGAGAATCTGCTCATAGTTTGCATTGCGGGCCTGCGACGAGGTGAGTTTGTAGAGATTCACCATCTCGTCGAGGCCGACCAGCAATCCTTTGTAACCGGCCTCGCACACGAATGCCGACATCAGCTTCAGATGGTCATAGACACTGGCGTCGTCGATGATCGTTCGCACACCAAGGGCTTTGCGCGCGTCGGTACGTGTCGCGAATTCGCCGCGCAGCCACCTCAGGGCCGCGGATTTCAGCTCTTCGTCGCCGGTCTCATGGCCTTCCCAATATCGGCGGATGACTTCAGCGAACTCAAACCCCCCGGTAAGTTCTTCAAAGTGGCCAAGGCGTTCACGAATGACATACCCTGTGGGCAAATCCTGTTCTTCTGCATCGCGGTGAGCCTGGCTAACAAACCGCTCCACCACGCTGGCCAATGCCCCGCCGTCGGGCTTTGTCCGCGTCGAGAGGTTTCGGGCCATCTCGGCATACAGCCCCCGAGCTTGTCCGCCGGTCGCGTGAATGCGCCGATCTGGCGCCAGATCCGCGAACATCGCGACCAGGCCTTTCTCCAGGGCGACGAGGCGGATCAGGTTCATAAAGAATGTTTTGCCCGATCCGTATTCCCCGATGATGAACCGGATCGCCGATCCGCCATCGGATATCCGGCCCATGTCCTTGACGAGCTCTTCAATCTCTCGGACGCGGCCAACCTGAATATGGCGCAAACCGAGCTTGGGCACGACCCCGGCCCGAAGCGCCTGTACGATTGCATCGCGTTCACGTGGTTTCAACTTAGACATCCCTGCCCTCCGCACTCATCTTTTCTTTTACCGCCTCCGCAATCTCCGAAGACACGTCATATCCATCATACTCGTCGAGAAGCGCTTCATCGTAGGTCTCAAAGGCCCATTCATTCACGACTTCCAAAGCCCCGGACGCCATCAAGCCATGCGAGGCGCAGATCGTCTCGAACTCGGTTTCAGACCAATGCTCCCGATTGACAAGTTCGAGGACAAGGGCGCCGTGTTTCGGGTCCAGCCCTGCCAGCTGACTTTGGTAGGCAGGTCCGGAGACACCGCTTTTTTTCTCTTCGACATCGAAAATCTGACCGAGGACGGACGACACGCGCTCAGTGTCCGAACGGATTGCTGCGATCCGCGACGCGTCGAGTTTGGGTCCGCTGGCTTTTTCAAGATCGGGTATCGCTTCGCCCGGGCGACCCGGTTGCGAGGCACGAACAGTGCGAGGACCATCCGCAACTTCGCCAGCATGCAGGTCCGAGTAGGCAAGCGCAGGATCGAGGCCCAAAGCCTTGTAGATTTTCTCGATACTTGCGACTTCGTCGGAGTGAATAATACCATCGGCATGTGCTGCACCAACCAGTGCTGCCCGCATAGCGGCCTGGCTGTCTTGGCCCACCTCCTTCAATTTGCGCCGCAGAAGCGTCATGTCCGGCGGCACGGCCAGGAACCAATCAAGGTTTGCTCGCAGCCTGCGGCATTCCTGATCGCTAAGGGCCGCGGCAGAAACTTGATCTTCCAGCGCCCTGCGTTCAGGCTCCGCGATGCGACCATCCGCATGGGCGACGAACGACCCAAGTGCCAATTCGATCAAGGCGCTTCGATAGCTGTCAGAGACTTCCTCCAGTTTTTCAATGGGTTTGCCCAGGCTAAACAGCACAACAGGCTCTTCCGCCTTGGGTGATCGGAGTGCAAACCGAGGGTCGGGCGCGAGACCAAAACCGAGGCGCGCGAGCGCGTCGGCCGCTCCTGTCATCTGCCGTTTCCCGAACTTCTCGTTCGTTTCTCCCTCCAGGTATCCGATAACCTCCTTAAGCGGCACCAATCCGCCCCGATCTACGATATCGGCAGCCCAGGATTTCAAGCGGTCCATTTCCTCGGATGGAAAGGCCTCCCACAGTTCCGAGGGCAGCAAGGCATGGGCTTCAACGCTTCCGCGACCGTCAGGATTTCGGCCCAAGAAGCGACTAAGCTTGTCGAGATCGTTCATTACCTCATCAGCCAGCTCCCGGGCAATCTCGACCGGTTTGCGCAGGCCGGAAATATCCGGGACCGGCTTGCCGTCCACGGTCGGGTTGGCGGACCCCTGAAACTCGCTGGAAGCGGCTCGATAAGATGCCGTGAGTGATTTTCGGGGTTTGGTAACTTTAAGTCCGTCAGGAAAACGCTGATTACACCGCATGCGGAAAAGAGCGACGAACTCGTCACGGCACCGCGTGGCAGGAGTTCTCAGATTTGTTTCCGGATGGCAGATGAACCAACTCAGCAACCAGTCAGCTGTCAGGTTCTCGCCTTTGTCGATCCGAGCTCCGATTGCATATTTGAGTGAGAACGGAAGTTCCCAGCCCTGCTTCTCGAATATCGGCTCGATAGCGTCGAGGTCGGTTTCAGCGAGCATCGCGATGTCGAGAAACTCTCCCAAATAGCGCCTGACGGAGTGGTTGTCAGGGTAAAGCGACTGCAACCGCCGAACTTCCTGGACGATATCCTTTGCATCTTCGTTTGACTGATCGACGAAGAAGCGACGCTCCAACCCATAAAAATACAGGAACATGTAGCCGGGGTTGTAGGAGGCATCTTTTCGCCCGCTGGCAAGCCAGTCAAGGTATGTCGCCCGGCACTGGGCTGAGATATCCGAGTACCCGGGCCAATAGGGCATGCCATCGCCAGCCTTATCATTGCCGGAACGCGCGACTGATAGCGACGGATCGATATAAGCTCGGCATTTGTCACGATACCCATAGGTATTCAGCAAGGGCGGCGTGCCAACGTAGACCATCCCTCCGATGTTACGCCCTGCCACGCTTGCCGTTTCGTTTGACGGCACCCATCCGCTCTTCTTTGTTCGGGACCACCTGCTCGATGCAACTCGCTCAGATTGTTTTCTTTCAGCGGCTGCCGCAAGAGCTGGCGCCGCAGACTTTCCAGCGCGAACGATCTCGGCGTAGTCCTGCTTCGGTGGGGAATAGGCTTGAGTCGCGGCCGATGCTTTGGAAACATTGGCATCGCGAGTTCGTTCGCGTTCACGCTCGACACGTTTTTCATAGGCATTTGGAGGCACTACCGGCGCTGAATTCGATTTTGGTATTTCCGAACTCTTTGCGGCGCCATTCGCAGAAGCAATTTTTCTAGATCGCCGCCTTTCTTGCCACCAAACCAAAACGACGGGCGCACCCAATGCAAAAAGAACTTGGCTGCCGTCCGACCATGACTGCATTGCAAGTGCAACAACTACCAAAGCAGCAAAGAAATAAATCGCCAAAGAAATAATTACACGAAAAACCTTCCATACAAAACTCATCAATAAAATCTCCAAACTGGCCAGTTCGATCTCAAGAGAACGCCGCCCGCATCTCAACCTCTAGGCGATTTTTCTCTGCTAGAGCAATTGAATCCCGAGTGGGGTGCACATTTCAGCAGTTTTCGAAGAGGTCAGGCGTGTTCGTGTCACGCACTCGGCTCAAACCTTCGCCAACATGCAAACATGGGTGCTTGATCCTATACAATCCCTTCGCGCCCTCAAAATGAGCGCTTCCACCATTGGGCATACGGACCGTGACCACGTCTGCACCGCATATGGGGCACTGATGCCGGAAACTGCGCTGGCGCTTTGCCTTCGAAGAAGACTGTAAGACCCAGCTTTCTCGAACGTCGGTAGTGCCACCGTTTGGCAAGCGCCGCGAATGAGCTCGCCGTCGAAACCAACGAGGTACCATCAGACCACCCCCCTTTCCTCTATGCTACTCCCAGACATCCCTTTCCTGACATAGAAGCCGTTGGGGATCGCCTCTTGAACAAGCGGTACATGCGAAATCAGACCCACGGCGCGGTTCTGCCGGACGATAGAGTTGAGAACCTGTAGGACCTGTTCGAGGGTGCCAGAACCATTTTCGGTGTCGAGACTTCCAAACCCTTCGTCGATGAAAATCGTGTCGAGCCGGACCTTGCCGCTCGCCGCTTCGACCACGTCGGCAAGACCCAGTGCGAGAGCGAGTGCCGCAATGAACGTCTCGCCGCCTGAGAGTGTGGTTGTAGCGCGTGATTTCCCGGTGTGCGCGTCAAACACCTGTGTTCCAAGGCCTCGTTTACCTCGCCCTCCATTCTCCATCTCGCGCTCAAGATTATACTGATAGTTTGTCATTGGGCCGAAGCGTAAGTTTGCCGCTTCCAGAATCTGGTCGAACATCGCGCCTATCGCGAATGTCTCCAGGGTCAGTCTTTGCGAGTTCTGCCCGTTCACCAGCGCAGCTAGTCCGCGCAGCGGGCCTGATGCCGCTTCGGCTTCGTCAAGCTTGCGCAGCGTCTCTTCCATCCCCTTTCTAAGCCGATCCAACTGATCGACACGGGTCTGGGCGGCGACGCGTTCTTCGGTAGCCCTGCCGAGTGTCTCAGCATGGGTCTGGTGCGTTTTCCGCAGCGATTCGATGTCAGGCCGGGACATGCCTTCAATCGCAGAGGCAGAATCTGTGACTGCATCAGACGCACTCTTGTGCTCACGCCGGTAGGTCTCGACCGTTTCTCTATCTTCATCGAGAGTTTCGATGGCTGGCTTGAGAGACTGAAACGCCTCTGCTGTGAGGCCAGCTCCAGCCAGTCTCGTCCGGAAGACCTCAACCGCCTTTTGATGGCGCGCCTTACAGTCCACGAGCGCCTTATCCGCGCTTTCTAGATCCTTAACCGCGCCGAGTGCCTTTTCGCGCGCGGAGTTCAGCGCCTTTTCCGCCGCGGTCCGCGCAGCCTGAAGCGACTCTAGCGACCCGGTCACTTTCTTAAGTGTGGCCGCGAGCGCCGGCACATCGCGGAGGTTCTCCGGCACCTCTGCGAGCCTGCCATCGCGTGCCGCCTTGGCCTCAGTTGCCTTGTTCCGCCGCTCATCGAAGCAGTCCCGCAACTCATCGCGTTTTCGCTCCTTTTCCTCGATCTGCAGTGCCAGTTCCTCGATCCCGGTCTCCGCGGCAAGAATGTCGACCCGGCGCCCAAGCGCTGCGAGTGCGTCGTCTTCACGACCGATCTGCGCCGCGATGACGGCAGCACGCTCCTCTGGCGGCTCAAGGGTGGACAAGCGTTTCTGTCGCTCCTCAAGCGTCGCTTGCACCCCGACCAGTGCTTCGCCGGCTTGCCGGGCTTCGCGATCGGCAGCCAGCCATGCTTCTCGTGACTCTCGGAATGCCTTGTCCAGGCCCGCACTACCAATCTCGCCAGTCGCCGGCGCAGGATGCTCGGTTGCGCCGCAGACCGGACATGGCGACCCTGCTTCCAGTCTCGTCGCAAGGTGCAGCGCCTGTGCGGCCGCTAGATCCCGTTCGGCCGTCTCAAAATCATCTCGCGCCTTCTCGGCCTTTCCGGCCGCAGCTTCCGACTTCCGCAGTTGTTCTTCGACAGCGGCCTGAGCCGTTGCAACATCCTGCAAAGCGCCCTCGTAGGACTTGGCGGCCAGATGCCGTTTGTCGAGCTCTGCGCGCCGACCCACGATCTCGGTGCGCTTCGCCTCCGTTTCGCGCGCAGCTTTCAGCTCGGCGCTTTTCGAGGTGCGCTTCTCCTGAAGTTCGGTCAGGTCTGACTTTGCCTTCTGAAGAGCGCATTCGGCGTCCCGTTGCTCTTTCAGCGCGATTTCGACCGCCTGATTGCTATCGGCTGCTGCCTCGAGGATTCGACCATACCTCTCCAGTTCGTCCTTCCTCTGGCGCAGGTTTTCGACCTCACCGGCACGTTCGTCCTCACGCCTGAGCGCCTGTGCCGCCTTCTCTGCTCCGTTCGCGGCAACCTCGGCGGCCTCGTGTGCCTCTTCTCGCTTGGACTCGGCTTCAGCAACTTCGCGTTCGGCATCCCTCACACGTTCCTCGACATCGATCAGACCGAGCGCGCGCTCGGCTTGTCGGACCTGCTCAGAAAGCGTCTCGACATCGCCCTTCTGCGCCTCAAGTGCGCAAAGCCGTTCGTTCATCTTTTCGGCCGTCGCGAATTTTTCTTCGATGGCCTCCGCCTGACGCACTGCTTTCTCGGCAGCTTCCGCCGTCGCCTTCCCGGTTTCTTCGTTCGCGCGTAGCTCAGCACATTTCTCAGTTGCGGCTTCGATGCCCGAAATCAGTGCATCAGTGCTTTCGAACCCTTCTGCCGCGAGTTGCCTGATGCAGAGCGCACGTTCCTCCCGCACCTGCCGTTCAGCCTCATCGGCTGCTGACTTGAGATCGGCCATGAGCTTCTCGTATAGCGAGACATCGAAGAGTTCTCGCAGGATTTCGAGGCGCTCTTTCGTCTTGGCCGAAAGGAACTTCTCGAAGCGCCCTTGCGGCAGGAGGACGATCTGGCGAAATTGCTCGGAGCCATATCCAAGCATCTCGACGACGGCCGCGTCGACGTCGCGCACCTTCTTCTCGGCCACGATCTTGCCCCGCGCCGCGTCTGTGATGTCGTCTAACGATATTCCGGTCGCATCGAACAGATAAGCTTCGTGTGCGCTCCGTGTCTCGCCTTCACCGCGTGCCTTGGGTCGCATCTGGTCGGGTCGGCGAAGCACAACATATCGCCGCTCACCAATG
>JBCAXQ010000066.1:0-11771 GCA_038534015.1 Pseudomonadota bacterium
CTTTGCTCGCCCGTTCTTGTACGGTCAGCGGATAGGTCGGTTAGATGGCTGAGCTGAACTGGCGTTGTGTCTTCGCGCGATAGGGATCAAATTGGGCAGCAATCGCTCGGGCATAATGCAGGCCAGCAGCTGTGATCGCAAGATTGAGACCGTTTAGGCTGGTGAGTCCCCGGTCCAGGAAAGGTCTGAGCCCTGCAACCGATGTGTGGAGCAAGCACGGAGTCAGCGTCGCTTGGTTCTTGCACAGTAATGCCTGGATCACCTCGCCACGAAGCCGATCCTCGGGAGATCGTTTTTTACCGTGGTTGGCTGAAAGCTGGCCTTGTGACGAGATCATCCGATAGCGGCCGCTGTTCTTCTCATTCTGCGCCAACAGTTCAGGGAACGCACTGATAGCGGAGCTTCCCAAACCGATGACGGTCCCGCTGGGGTCGTCAGTAAAGCCCTGAAAATTCCGGCCGAGTGTGCCTTGCCCGGCAGCGAGAGCGAGCGGATCTTGAGGGAGGGCGAAGTGGTCGAACCCTACGGGGACGTAACCCTCATTGGTAAAGTAGCGATATCCAAACTCGGCCATTTCGAAGCGCGCTTCTTTTCCCGGCAACGCGCTCGCGTCGATCATCTTCTGGCGTTTCACGATGTGCGGGACATGAGCATAGCCAAACAACGCGACCCGATCGGCTCCGAGCAACTTTGTATATTCCAGACTGTCCGACAGGTCTTCGAGTGATTGATCTGGCAGTCCATACATCAGATCAAAATTGAGAGATGTGACGCCAGCGCCGCGCAACCAATCAATGCTGCGACAGATCAGCGCATCGCTTTGCTCGCGCCCAATCGCCAACTGGCAATGATGGGCAAAGGTCTGTACGCCCATGCTCGCGCGGGTCACGCCCGCTTCTGCAATAGCCTCGCCCCAAACACTGGTCATGGTCCGTGGATCAAGCTCGATCGACCATTCGGTCTCGTTCAAGCGAAAATTGCGATGAATCGCATCAACCAGTTCAATGAATTCTTCGGGTTCGATTGCGTTGGGACTACCCCCGCCGAATGCGATCCTGCGGACTTTAGCGTCGAGTGGGAGGAGGGCAGAGACAGTCTCGATTTCCGTGTGCAATGCCTGGAGATACGATTCCAAGCGCGCACGTCGGCCTGATGCGCCGGTATTGCATCCGCAGTAAAAGCATATCTTTTCGCAAAAGGGGATGTGGAGGTAGAGCGAGATATCGCCGCTCGCCTGCTCGATGGATCGTCGCAGATCGCCGGGTTCGATGGAGCCGAAGTCGGCGGCAGTTGGGTAGCTGGTGTAACGAGGCACCGGCGTGTCGAGCAAGTCTGGATGATATGGCCACATGCTGAGTGGCATGGCCATTATTTGCGGGGTCGTCTTTGCTCTGGATCAAATTGCTTGCGGCAATTTGCAGCGTGACATGCTTTGCCATTGGGACAGTGAGGCTCACCTTCATCATTCCTGCCGATGGGAATGGTGACCTCGCCGCCGTCACACAATTGTGCGACCAAGGTGCGCTCCTGCGGCATGAAAGCTTCAGCCAAGAGCGGGTCGGCAGCCAGGCACAATACAGCTATCGAGGCGGTGATTGATGCGGTTCTCACGGGGCGTCGCCGTCCATGTCGTCATCATCGATCAGGATACGATTGGCTGCCCCATCCATGTCATCGTACTGGCCATTGCGCATGGCCCAGAAAAACATTGCCAGGCCCATTGCGCCCATACCGAGAGCAATAGGAATAAGGAGAGCCAGTCCATTCACCGTGCTTCCCCCGCAAGACGCAGCGAGTTGGCGACAACGACGAGTGAACTCACAGACATGGCGATCGCCGCGATCAATGGTGTGACGTAGCCGAACAGAGCCAGAGGGATAGCCAATACGTTGTACCCGATGGCAAACACGAAGTTCTGGCGGACGACGCGCATTGTGCTGCGTGCGACCCGAACCGCGAGCGCAACGGGCATGAGTTTCTCGCCAATAAAGACTGCATCCGCCGCTTGCTGACTGGCGTCGCTCGCCGTTCCAGGCGCAATGGATGCATGTGCTGCGGCCAGGGCAGGTCCATCGTTGAGACCATCCCCGACCATGAGTGGTTTGTGACCTTGCCGCTTGAGCGCCTCAAGCGCATCAAGCTTACCTTGAGGCGAAACACCAGCCTTGGCTTGTACGCCCAATACGTGTCCGACTTCGTCAACCGACGCGGAATGATCGCCTGAGAGGATGCTGGCGGCGAGGCCGAGTTGGTCAAGGTGCTTTAGCGCGTCGTTGGCATCTGGGCGAAGGTGGTCAGACAACTCAATTCTTGTCGTGTGGTTTCCAACCCTAAGGTCTGCGGCGAGGGATCCACCGGGGGAATCGGCCCTTTCTATAGCGACGGGTTGCCCATTCCATTCTCCCAGAATGCCCTGTCCCGATACCTCGCGTATGTCGGTTACCCCTGCAGGGCTGACCGATTGAGAGGTGAGAGTGGCGGTGAGACCTCGGCTGAGAGGGTGACGGCTGGTTTGGGCCAGGGCCAATGCAATTGAGCGTTGCTGGGCAGTGAGATGAGCAATTTCGGGGCGTGGCTGTCCGAGGGTGAGGGTACCCGTCTTGTCGAATAGCGCGATGTCGGCTTCGGCGAGTCGCTCAAGTGCGCTCCCGTCCTTTACCAGCAGTCCGCGCTTGAGCAGTGCGCCGGACGCGACGACCTGAGCAGTGGGGACAGCTAGGCCCATCGCGCACGGGCAAGTGATGATGAGTACAGCGATCGCTATCACAAGCGACTGATGCCAGCCGGCACCGGCAATCATCCAGCCAATGAAGGCCAGCGCTGCAAGCGAATGGACGAAAGGGGCGATGCACGACCATTCCAGCTGGCTTGTTGACGATGATGAGATGTTCATCCTCGAACACGACATCGATTGGAATATCCTGTGGTTTTGCCTCGGACTCGACTGCAGGCGGGATCGCAATCGAAAAGGCGCTGCCCGCGCATGTCTTCGCGCTGGCGGAGGTTGCGGTCTTGCCGTCCAGTTCAACTCTGCCTTGCGCGATGAGGGCTTGCACTCGCGCCCGCGAAAGCTCGGTCACCTCGGCCAGCGCTTTGTCCAGGCGAGCTGAACTCGCGATCTTACCGGTGATGATTTCGCCCTCGGACATGCTAGGGCCATGCGCGATGGCTATCGCGGTGACAAGAGATGCGTTGGGAGCTATGCGGCGGGCGGCCGAAGTCGCTGATCCGCTGGAAGCGTGCGGGATATTGCTGGGGGACGACACGTGTATCTCCGCGTTTGTCGAAACGACCAATGTCCATCCAGCGCCCGAAACGCATTTCGAAATTGATCCTCAGGCTTTGATTGATGCGCATCGCGCGGCGCGAACAGGAGGGCCGCAGATTGTTGGCTATTTCCACTCGCACCCTAATGGCCCAACCGAGCCATCGGATACTGATCGCGCTTGCGCCGCTGGAGATGGATCGATCTGGGCTATTGCTGGATCGCGAGGAGTCCGCTTTTTTCGTTCGGGGGAGAGCGGTTTTACAGCGCTTTGCACGAACGTTATCCAAGGCTAGAACCGCGCCATGACGTCACAAACCGATCTTGCCAGCCTACTGTGTTCACGGCTCTGCCACGACTTGCTTTCGCCAGTTGGCGCTCTTTCAAACGGATTAGAGCTTCTCGCGGATGAAAGAGATCCTGAAATGCGGGAGCGTTGCGTCGAACTGCTCGAACAGAGCGCGACGACCAGCACCAACAAGCTCAAATTCTTCCGACTTGCATTTGGCGCTGCCGGAGGGTTTGGCGAGGCGGTGCCTGTCGAAGAAGCCCATGATGTTATCAAAGCGATGGTTCAAGATGCGAAGCGGGTTGAGCTGAACTGGGCGATCACTGAAAATTCGCTGCCTAAGCCGGCGGTGAAGGTGATGCTGAACCTTTCGCAGATCGCGCTCGATGCGCTGATCCGTGGGGGTACTATGGATGTCGGCGCGGAAGTGCGCGAAGGCAATGTCGAGATTGTCGTTCGGGCCACGGCAGACCGGATCGCGTTCGACGAGAGCATTGGCCATGCCTTGCAAGGAGACTTGCCCCCGAACGAGCTTTCCAGCCGCACTGCAGCAGCACATATGATTGCCCTGCTGGCCGAAGAAAGCGGGGGCGGCTTGCAATACAAGCTTGATGAGGGATCGCTGGTCATGGGTGCGGTTCTGCCGCAGCCCGAAGGGATGATTGGCTAAGCCTATGAGTGAACCGCTCGAGCGTGATGAATTGGTCCATGCCGAACGGCTGTCTCCCAACTTTGACGAGCGCGCGCTGCCAATCAGTATGGTCGTGCTGCACTATACGGAAATGCTCGATAATCAGGCGATCGAGCGCTTGACCGATCCCGAGGCGAAGGTCAGCGCACATTACATAATCAGCGAAGATGGTGTGGTGACAAGGCTGGTGCCTGAAGCGCAGCGCGCCTGGCATGCGGGCGCTTCTTACTGGCGGGGGCATAAGGATGTTAACTCGGCTTCAATCGGCATCGAACTTGATCACCCAGGGCATATGAATGGCTATCGCGAGTTTCGTAAAGAGCAGATTGATGCGCTGATCCCGCTGCTTACTCGGATCATCAAGCAATATGACATCGCGCGTTCGAATGTCGTTGGCCATTCGGATGTCGCGCCTGTCCGCAAAATCGATCCGGGCGAGTTGTTTCCCTGGGATCGGTTGGCGGGATACGGCCTCTCCCTGCCCAAACCGGAAAAGCTGCAAATGGGCGATCCATTCCAGAATGATGGAGCTTTCATGCTCGCGTTAGAGCGGTGGGGATATGATATCACTGACGGTGCCAAGGCGGTGGAGGCGTTCCAGCGCCGCTGGCGACCCGAATTGATCGACGGACAGATCGATATCCAGTGCGGTGCCATACTGTGGCAGCTATTGCTTGATCGAGATGAAGGACGCGCGCGGTGATATTTCGTCGGGAAGCTGCTGGATGGGGAAGGGCCCAAGCCTGAAATATTCTCCGGACAGCATAAATCATCAAAGGGGAGGGACTGACGATGATGAAGAAACTGGGAGCCGAGTTTTTCGGTACATTCTGGCTGGTGTTTGGCGGTTGCGGGTCCGCTGTTCTCGCCGCCGCTTTTCCTGAGCTGGGCATTGGCTTTGTCGGCGTGTCGCTGGCATTCGGCCTGACTGTGCTCACCATGGCATATGCCGTTGGGGGCATTTCGGGAGGACACTTCAACCCTGCGGTTTCGCTTGGACTCGCTGTGGGCGGACGTTTTTCCTGGAATGAGTTGGTGCCGTACTGGGTCGCACAGCTGCTTGGCGCGTTTACGGCTGCGGGTATGCTGTTTGTGATTGCCAGCGGAGCTGCCGACTGGAACGGATCCGGCGGATTTGCATCCAATGGTTACGGAGTGCTCTCTCCGGGCGGATACAGCATGACAGCGGCGTTGGTTGCGGAAATCGTGCTGACAGCGATGTTTCTGATCATCATCCTCGGATCTACGTCGGCCAAAGCGCCTGCAGGCTTTGCGCCTATTGCTATCGGCCTAGGCCTCACACTGATTCACCTGATATCGATTCCTGTAACCAACACCTCCGTCAATCCGGCGCGCTCCACGGGCGTCGCGTTTTATGCGGAGACCGGCGCAGTGCCGCAGCTTTGGCTGTTCTGGGTCGCGCCGTTGATCGGTGCTGCGATCGGGGCACTGATCTGGAAATTCCTTATTTCCCCGGATGAATCGCTCGAAAATATCGGCGGAGAAGGCGATTAGATCATCGCGCGATTGTGATCGGGGCAGCGTAATCGACGCTGCCCCGGTTGGCATCAGACTACATCTCCATATTCATGCCTTCGCAGACGACGATGTCGCCTCCGAGAGTGAGATGCGGGCATGCTCTGGCCATCTCGCCAGCCTCTTCGCAGGTGGTTGCCTCGACAATGCTGATCCCGTTGAAGGCTGCTTCATCGCCAACGCGCTCGATCCCGCTTGAGCTTGCCGTCACAGCCTGACTGAACGGCATTCCCGGTTCGACCATTGCTTCGCCGAGTCCGGTCGACCAGGCGCGCCACGCTTCCATGTGTTGCTGCCCTTCTTCGGGTGTCTTGGGCGGCTGGGCGTTGCGATAGATAAAGGCAAATCTGGGCATTTCATTCTCCTATCCATAGTTGGAGCAGAGAAGTTCGCAGTGATCTAAATATGTTCAAGAACATAGTTTGGGGCATGGTAGAGCAGCCTGATCCGCAGGAGTGGGGAACATAGAATGCCGTATTCAAAAGAGCACAAGCAGCAGGTTCGCGCGCGGATCGTTGAGGCGGCACGGCGGCTGTTCAATCGTCATGGCTATGACAACGTCTCGATCGATCAACTTATGGCAGAGGCTGGCCTGACCAGGGGTGGTTTCTACGCCCATTTCAGTAGCAAGGAAGATGTGTTCGCGGCGGCAACGGCCAGCTTTCTCAATGGTCGTGGAGCCATTTGGCGAGAGGAAGCCGGTGTCGATCCCACCGCTGGTCAGGTCGAAATGGCACGACGCATGGTGGCGTCCTACCTTTCGCGCGAGCATCTCGAACAGGTTGAAGATCAATGCCCGCTGATCGCATACGCCACCGATGTCGCGCGCGCTGGACCGAAAGTGCAGGAAAGCTACCGCGAACTGCTTGAAGGCATGGTGAGTCTGTTCGAACACAATCTTGCTGGAGCTACAGCGGAGCGGGCTATGCGAGCCCGCGCGCTTGCAGCGATGTGCGTCGGGGGTATGGTCATAGCGCGGGCATTGCCCGGGAAGGATACTGCTGAAGAGATCCGCCGGTCCGCGCTTGCTGAAGCAATATCTCTGTTGGGCTCCCATCAGGAACAACGAGTCCTCTAGGCGGACACTCTTCCAAACCTGCTGCTTTTTACCTATGTAGGCTGGTGTCAGGGGGCCGGGCAGCCGCCGCTTCGACAAGCTCAGCGTGAGCGGGTCGGTGGGGAGGAAAGTCCGGGCTCCAAGAAGCAAGGGTGGCGGGTAACGCCCGCCGGGCGAGGGTTTTCGGATCCGAGTTCAGGGAAAGTGCCACAGAGAGTATACCGCCGATGGAGCCTAAAGCTCACAGGCAAGGGTGAAAGGGTGCGGCAAGAGCGCACCGGGGCGCTGGCAACAGCGCCCGCATGGCAAACCCCACCCGGAGCAAGGCCAAATAGGGGTCTCGCGACGCCAAGTCTTTGGATGAGGACGTCAGGAACGCTTCGTTCCGAGAGACCCGGGTTGGCTGCTTGAGCCGTGCAGCAATGCGCGGCCTAGATGAATGGCTGCCACCGCGGCGCTGGTCGAAAGATACCGGTCGCGGGCACAGAACCCGGCTTATAGGCTCCCTGACACATTCTTTTGCGCTACCGCTTCGCTGCTTGAGCGCGATCTTTCCGCGCTACCGCTTCGCTGCTTGAGCGCCCTCCTAGCCTCGCCTCGCAAAGAAGACGTTCATCCTTGGCAAAGCAACGTCTGGCTAGCTAACACTGGCAAGGGGGCTTTAACATGCTGAGTGGTTTGATCGGTCCGGCAATATCACTGATACTGTCACAGGCAGGCGGCGGGCTTGCGGTGACTGAAATCCCCGCCAGGGACTTGGAATGGGCCGTCGATGCTTGCAGTATTGACGGCGCACCGCGCGACGCGGCGCTTATCGATGCGCGAAACGTGATTGGTGCCACGGCTTTTCGTAAAGAGCTCGAGTCAGTCGGCGCGCAATCGGTCATAGTCTATGGCGGCGACTTCACCGGGGAAGACATGCGCGATGTTGCTCCGCTGTTGTCGGATGCGTGCATCGTTGGGACGGTTCTCAAAGAAACGGATTGGCGAGAGACCCGCCTGTCGAATGTTTGGTTCCACGGCGTGACCCTATGGGATATCGACGCTAATGGTGCCTCGTGGACTAGCACGTACATGCGTGGTTCCAACTTTCGCGGGGCTGACTTTTCGGGTGCCGACCTGACCGGATTGCGATTTGTCTCTGCGCAAATGGGCTCCGACTTCGGGGGGGTGACTTTCGCCCAAGCCAATTTGACTGGAGCCAGTTTTGCATGCGGGATCACCTCGGACTCCTGGTGCATCAATGGCGGTCCGGACTTTTCCGATGCCGATCTTACCCGTGCTGATATCAGTGGTCTTGGTCTCTGGTCGTCCGATAACGGCGTTGGGGCCAAGATTGATCACACCATGATTGCGCCACGTTCCCTTGGCGCGATGGAAAAGGCTCAAATCGCCGGTCCGGTTATTCTGACGAGCTATTTCGCCTCACCCTATGAGAGCGAGCGCCAGCCACCAACCGCGCAAGTGAGCGCGGAAGAAGCGCGAGCGCTGATTGATGCCACTATTGCCGCAACTCCTGATGCGCCTTCGTTCGACTGTGCAGACGCTTCATCAAAAGTCGAAGTCATGATCTGCGGCGAGTACGATGTCGGACTTCGGCAGGTTGACCGCGAACTGGCAAAAGCATGGTCACGCGCCCGTACAGAAGGCGTCGCGTCGCTGAGAGAGCAACGCGAATGGTTGGCCTCACGGGCTGAGTGTGACGACCGAACCTGTCTTCAAGAGAAATACGAGCAGCGAATCGGTGAGTTGCTGGGCGCTATCGGACCTGGCCTGATCCTCGCGCCCGATCAATCGGTCACCTATCATGACGACACACTGCCATTGCCCGATGCGATCCGTGCGACCGACTTGTACAAGCGGATTTATCCGGTGCTCATCAATGCAAGCTGGCAACGGGTTACGCTGACTGGAAACGAGGATGGCTCGATCCGCGGAGAAGGTGATGCCGTGGGCGGGAACGCCCATATCTGCGGAATGCGCATTGATTCGATGGCGTTCGATCCCGAAACCGGGTGGTGGAGTGCTGACGATCCAAACAGCGAAAAGCTCGTGCCAATCTTGCGGATAGATGGCCGCAAGCTGGCAATGCGTTACTCAGGCAATCTGGGAAGCACACCTGCAGAAGCGCGAGACCTTTTGACATGTGGCGCGCGAGCCGGTTTTGGAGATGGAATCGACCTCACTCCGGGCTAATCTACCTCCCTCAAAATCGCCAGTTTAGCGACACCCGGCTCTGCGTATTGCTCAGTGCTCCACGGCCCATATCTGACGTAACGGATAAACTTGCATGCAGATCGTCCGACAGACCCAGCTCAGCGCCCGCATTGACGGATACCCACTCGGTATCAAGTTGGTTCGCAATCGTGAACGGTGCATTCCGCGCACCCAGGAAGTTGGCTGTAACCACGTCTTCCTTGTCTGCCAGCTCGCGGGAATAGGCTGCAGATCCGAACGCGGTGAGCGTACCAATGCGACCCAAAGGGAGGTCGAGAGATCCCATCGCCCCGATTTTGGTCCCGATCGAAGTGAATTCACGTCCAGCCACTTCAAGCGCAAATTCGTTCGCGCCGTACTCGGTGTAGCCCGTGATGTCATTGTGGACATAGTCGACGCTTGCGACAGGTCCCATGTTTAAGCCTGGAGCGACCTCCACAGCATACCCAACGCGCATCCCGGCGAATGTCTGGTCGCTGCGATTTGCTCCCAAGGCGGTTCCAAAGGCGCTTGCGAAGTTGCCCTGGCTGGAACGCTCGACCCCGAAGTTTTGGCGCGCCGAACCGGCATAGGCATCGGCAAAGGCGTTGCCGGACTGGTAAGCGGCAAACGCTGCGACTGCGCGGCTGCGGTCCTGCTGCGGCCGTAGCAAGCCGGTACCAGATTCACTGTTGCGAATGTCAGTCATGGCAAATCCGAAGCTAAGCCCTCCGGAAACCCGCATATCCGCACCAAGTGTGAGCTCGCCCGCCTGTGAGATGCTGCCTTCCTGAAGCGACGATACTCCCTGCGAGCGTCCACTGTCTGATTGGTCAAGGTAGATGCCGCTGACCGTACCGAAAAATCCGACTTCGCCGTCGGCTTGCGGTGGTGATCCCGCAATCGCGAAAGATGCATTGCCTGCCGCTGAGAACCCGCTTGCGGCTCGGTCGCCACCCCGCAGAGAAAGAGTACGCTGTGAAATCTGACCGGAAAACCGGTTCGAAAAAGACATTGCTATCGATGTCTGGTTAAACGCGCTTGTCGGTGCCAGCGAAGCAAGCGTCTGGCCGAGCGTGTCTACCCCGGCATGATCGACAACATCGAAGACATGCGTGAACTGATTGAATTGTCCATCAAACCTGATGGTGTCCAGCGCGCCGCCGAGTGATGCAAATGCGCTATCTTGTCCAACAACTACGCTGATCGGATTGGCGTCGATCGAAACGATGAAGTCCCCACCGATCACTTCGGTCGAGACGTTCAGGATGGGCGAGGCGGATAGAAGTTGGACTGTTTCAAAGTCTCCATCGATTGCACCAGCAGATATCAGAGTGAAGCTGTCTCCGAATCGGTAGTTTTCATCCATCGGCAGGACGGCCAGGCCGCCAGCAAGGGCTGCTGATCCGGATATGATGTACGTGTCATGCTGGATCTGATTGGTCAGATTGCGGAAGTTTGCGACTGTAAATCCTCCGCTTGTCTGCACGAAGTCACCATTAAGAGTGGCAGTCCCAAGGCCATTGGTACGGCCCGCCGAAAACAGCCCGCCCAAATTAAACAGAGCGGTCGTGTTCATCGTACCTCTCAGCTCGATCTTGCCGCCCAGGATCGTGACAAGGCCCGCATTCAAGGTACCGCTGATCAGCGTTGTACCCGCAACGTTTTCGAGCCCCTGTATAGCGGTAAACGTCTGCGTCGTCGGAACGATCACTTTCAACCGGTTTTCGGCAACTGTGAGCTTGTCGATCTCTACATCGATATCGACGTTGACGCGCCCGCGTTGGTTGAGAATCACATCAAAATACTGAGCAGGAACAGTGAAGGAATCACCCGGCGTGCCATCGGTGTTGTTGGGCACAAAGCCAGTTGAACCCGGACCCAGCAAGGCCGATGAATCTGGCGTATCAGCCCCGAAATTGGCCGTGCCTTCCGCAGGTAGGATGGGTGAAACAATAGCTACGTTGTCTGAGACGTCGTCTGTAAGAATTGTGCCGAGCTTGGGACCGGTCTCATAAACGCCTGGCTCGGACCCTGTCGGCACTCCGTTTACGAAGTCTCCCTCTTCGTCCTCGATGTAAAAGCCAGGATCAAGATCCTGAGTCCAATCATCGGGATCCGACCACTGGACCGATCCCCGCTTTGCCGAAACGTACTTGTACGGTGTGTTTTCTGTGATGAATTCGAAGAACGGATAAAGCGGATTGTAGAAGCTCACATCACCATACTGATTGCCGAGACCTGTGAAGTCGAAGCCGCCGCTCAAAACCGCCGTGACGAACGAAATGTCGGAAAGCTGGTCAGCGATCAATGCAGAACCGCTGTCCCCGCCGGCCGTTCCAGCCTCAAGTGGCAGCGCGTCACCGGGGAACCAGTCGATCGCCTTCAGCGCATCGTCATTGACGCAGTCAAAATCGACCGCGCCAAACGTGCAACCATCAATGTCTGCCTGGGTTCTGGTGGGATCGTCGAAGTCGATAAAGTAGAACACTTGCGATTCTGCGCCTGAGGTTATCGCGGTCGGCGCTGCGCCCGGGAATACCGCGTCAAGCAAGTCGGCTGGTGAAGCGATGGCACCCAACATGTTCTCACCAACCCGGCGCAAGAACCCGATATCGTCGGTTCCCGTGTCTCCGGTTCCAAACGTGCCATAGCCCGCCACGACCATATGCGTGAGCTGGTCCAATGGAGTGAGCAGAAGCGGCATCGATGGCACATCAGTGATGGGCGCATCGAG
>JBCAXQ010000067.1:0-11515 GCA_038534015.1 Pseudomonadota bacterium
CCAACATATCTACCAGTGGCGATCGGATATGCGTCAAGGTCGGCTGGTCGATATGTTGGCGGGTGATGCCGTGTCGCCGTGCAACTTCCGCCACTGTCATCTCCGGATCGGCCGCCTCAATCAAAATCGCAATCTTCTCGCCATCCGACCAACGACGCCGCCGCTCTGGGCCAACTAGGATCTCTTGCGACATGTCCGTTCCTCTCAAGAGACGTCGGTAACGACGTCAATTGAGATGCTCGTGCCAGATCAAATCACGAACACGCAAGGCGGCCCAGAACGGCCGGTTACATTTCACCACCTGCCTCCAAGTTTGCTCTAAGCAGGTTCGACGTGCGGAATTTCCGCACGTGCTTCCTCTAACTTGAGCAGCTTCGATGTGGCGAACTTGAAGGACGTGGGGAAATTCCCCGCGTCTATTGGAGTGGCGGCGCTATGGCCTCGATAGGTCGATTGCCTTTGGGCCTCCAGATGACAAGCGATGCGCCCCTTGCGTGGATCTTGTCGAACACTTTCTGGCGCGCGTCCTTAGAGCGTCCAATTGCGTCGCTGTCGCAGTTCACTAGGGTATCGCCTCGTGGCAGCGCCCCGCCCGCGAAATCGAGCCCCGCTGTGTGATTTCAAGTGCACTACGCGCAGCCAACTCATCCTGGATTGAAACGGCGCATTGGACGGCTTCTACAAAGCTTGGAAACTCGGCGATCATGCCATCGCCAGTCAGCTTGATGATCTTGCCGCCGTGCTGGTCGATCTTTAAGTCCATCAATTCGGCGCGGTGGCGTTTCTGGCGGGCAATAGTGCCCATTTCGTCGGCTTCCATCAGCCGACTAAAGCCCACCATCTCGGCGGCGAAGATCGCAGCGAGGCGGCGTTCCATCGAAATTCCTCAGACGGAAGGATACCGCAAACCGAACCAAACTGACACCACAACCTTGCAATACAGCCGATGGCTGTATTGGTTTGGGTCGGGTGTGCAGAAACGGTGGTATCTGGCACGATTCCACAAGACAATCTCAGATTAAATCTGGCTGACGCGAGAATTTATTGAGTACAGCGACCCTGGATGGTTAAAGAACACGAGCCTTTATCATCGCCGCGTAATTATTGACTTTCAGCCCATCGGATCGGTCCCCGATGTACCGTTCGTGAGCGTCGTCATGGAGTAAAAGCTCGACCTCATCGAAACCCAGCCGGCGCAGGCGCTCGGTAAACTCGTCAGGGTCTTGTGCGTTGATCCACGGCTCACCCAGCTCTGCAGACCGCTGCTTGAAGAACTCCAAGTCGTTCTGATCTTTGGCAGAAAGAAGATGCAACGGGAAAATGATCTCCATCGACAATCGGCTTCCAGTGCATGCAACGCGCAGTATTTCAACGAGCGTCGCGTTGATGGCACTGTCGTCGATGTATTGGCAAACACCTGTGCATGTGAAGACAGCAGGCGATTTGCTGTCAAATCCGTGGGCGAGCAATTGGTCACCCACCGACTGCGATGCAAAATCCACCGGCACATAAACCACTTTAGCCTGGTCAAGTAGCCCAAGCTCATCGAGCCGGCTCTTCTTCCATGTCTGTGTCGCGGGGTGATCTACTTCAAATGTCGTCACAATCCGAGAGGTGTCGGATCCATTATAGGCAAATGTATTCAAACCAGCGCCAAGAACCACATATTGCGTAGCCCCATCCTTGACAGCATCCGCGAGCATGTCTTCCCCATACCGCTCACGGATAAGGAAGATCGAACGCGTCTCGCTGAAGATGCGCTTCTTGGGCTCCTCAAGGTCATAACCGTCCACGATCTGCTGCTCTAAGTCCACTAACGCCGCGGCGGTGCGGTCCTCGTAGATCCAAGGCTTGTCATCGACCAGCATATGGCAGGCACGTGCGCGGGCGCATGCAATCGCCGTCTTGCTTGGGCCTTGAAGCGTCATGAATCGCCTTCCTTCTTCAAATCTGGGATTCCCCGTTTGAGTTCGGTTTGCTGATTGTGCTGCCGTCGAGAGCGGTGATCAACCTAGTGTTCGACCTGCCAGCCTGGTGCGGGCTCGGGGAGCTCGCCATCGAACCCGCATAGGTTATTCGGTGAATTCAGATGCATTCCAAAAACGGTCGTTTTTGGCCAACATATCTCTGCGTTTGAAAACGCTGAAAAATCTTGTGCCACAACCCCTTACCAAAACCCCTGTTGATTTTGACACGTTTTTGAACGCCCGCTACGAAACTGACGTTGGTGGAACTCCCAACGTACGTCAAGAAGGGCTCTGAGAAACCTGCATCTGACCGGACGTTCGCTGTACTTTGGATGAACGTTAGCATGGGACGCGGAATTAACCGCGAGCGCACTCACGCAACGTCTGGCATTCTACGAGACGGACGAAGTTTCTTCGCTCTGAGTCCAGTTCAGCTGCGAGAGCACCCTAGTTCGTCAGACTTGGCGCCCGTCGTTCCCAGAAAATCGGCCCAATAGCTCTAACCGGAAACCCCGCATCGTCAGGGATCTCGACAATCTCGGCGTCGTCGTGCCCGATCATGTCGAGCGCTTCCTGGGCGCAGATTGCTCTGACCCATCCGGAGCCAAGCTCTGGGTCAGCGATGACGCTGTTCTTGAGTAGTTAGAGCCGCTCGTTGCGCTGCTTATGCTCATGTAGCTCGTACACTTATGGTCGAATTGATGTAAGCTTGAGGAACAGAGATTGGGCCGATGATGTCTGCACGCACAATTTTCATCAGCTACCGCAGGTCTGATAGCCAGTGGGCAGCCTCTAGGTTGTTCGACACGCTCGCCCAAGCGTTTCCCAACGACCAGCTGTTCATGGACGTGGACTCGATAGATCCAGGCCAGGATTTCATCACTGTGCTTGAGGATAAGATTGCCCAGTGCGATGTGTTCCTTGCCCTAATTGGTCCCAGATGGCTCACGGACTCCCTTATTGAGGGACAGCGCAGGATCGATGATCCGGAGGACTTCGTTCGAATCGAGATTGGACGCGCGTTGGCGCGTGACGAGACCGTAACAATTCCCATTCTCTTGGATGGCGCAGAAGTGCCTCAAGAGGGTGAGCTTCCCGACTCACTCCGACCGCTAGCGCGTCGTCAGTTCGTGCGCCTCTCCCACGAAGGCTACAGGACCGAAGTTTCCCGCCTTGTCGCTGCGATCAGCAAGGCGTTTGAGCGCAGCCAAGCCGCGCCTCCAACGTCGGTAGATAGTACTCGAAAGAACATGATTCCGAGACGTCCTTCCCGTTTCATTCTGGTCGCCGTTCTTGCTACAATTGCGACGTGTCTGTCACTTGCTGGACTTTACTTCGCTGCCAACCAAGTCGAAGACTTCAAGGACCGCGCAGACCTGTCCACGATTAAGGAATGTGACGAGTGCCCCGAGCTGGTCGTCGTCCCGTCTGGGACTTTCGTCATGGGATCGCCGAAAGACGAAGCGAACCGACGCCCACAGGAGGGTCCGCAACGCGGCGTTCGGATCGATCGGTTTGCGCTTGCGAAGACGGAACTGACATTTGATGCGTGGGATGCGTGTATTGAAGATGGGGGGTGTGGCGCATACTCCGCCCCAGACTCCGGCGTGGGTCGGGGTGATATTCCAGCCTTTAACCTCAGTTGGGAGGACGCAGCCAGCTACATCGAATGGCTCAATACAAAGGTGAGCGGTACGCCCTATCGCTTCCCGAGTGAGTCTGAGTGGGAATATGCAGCTCGTGCAGGCTCGGTTACCCCTTACTACTGGGGAAGCGATCCAGATCGCGCACATGCAAACATGGGGCGAGAGGTATGCTGTATAGGGTCCGCCGAAGAGTTTGACAGATGGGTTGGCGTTGCACCCGTTGGGCAGTTCCCGCCAAATGCTTTCGGGCTCTACGACATGGCTGGAAACCTTTCGGAATGGGTCGCTGACATCTATCGAAGTAGCTACAACAAAGCCCCCGAGGACGGCTCCGCTTGGATTGAGGATTCGATAAGTGGCTGGGAGGAGAGACGCGTCCTTCGTGGGGGCTCGTTCAAGGATCGCCCGTGGCAGGTTCGTTCGGCCCAACGTTTCAGCAATGCACGAAACTGGCGGTTGGAAATTTACGGCTTTCGCCCTGCGCGTGACCTTACAGCGGAATAGCCTTGCCACCCTTGAGGAGAGCAGGAAGGCCCGCACACAGCAACTGATTAGATGTCCGCTGCTCTACGTCCCCAACCGCTTGAAAACAAAGCAGTTCGCTACGCCTATTTCGTTACTATGCAATTGCGATGCAATTGACGCACAGCGCGGTCCCGGAAGGACTCGAACCCTCAACCTGTCGATTAGAAGTCGACTGCACTATCCAGTTGTGCTACGGGACCTGCGGTGCGTCCGGTGACGTTTAAACGCGCCAGCCTTCGTTGTCCATCGTACCGTCGAAAGAACAGCCTTTTCTAAGGTTATCTTTCTGAGTAAGCACTTGAAGGTTCCACGGTACGTTGAGACCGCAGACATCTTCACCTTTTAGCGGAACGATGTGATCGACGTGGTGCGGAATGCCAATTGCCTCAGTCATCCGAATGGCTTCGTCGTATACTGCCCGGATCGCGGCACGCTGATCATCGGTCATCCAAGATGGTGTCGCTTGTAGTTCAGCAGCATATCGCTCTGCCGCGTAAGCTCTATTATAAGCACGTCGCGTTGCTGTAGGCTCATGGACGTATGACTGCTCGAACGCGCGGCCTTTATCAGAAGCCGTGTATCTCGCTTGTGCTTCCCGTTGAACCTGCCGTCCGCGCGCTGTCGCTTCGTATCGCTTCTGCGCGAGCCTCAGACACTCTCGGCAAGTGCTCTGCTTCCAGTTCCATGGCGCGAGATGGCCGTGCTTGCAAGGACGCCCACGATTGCACCACGCAACGCCAACGCGCTTCGCTTCATCGAGCGACGGCAGTTCGTTGAGAGGCGGTATCCTCGTGCGCGTGTCCATGGGTCGAACATCGCAGGTTCGCCATCGCTACCTAACCGGATTGCGAGGTGAAGCCTTGCTCACACGTCTGGGAAATGAGAACCTTCGGCCACTGAAAACAACAAGAGAAATCGCTACAGTGGCATTCGTCGTCGAAAATTTGAGACTTAAAGAACTGGCAATTGTTGCGGAGCAGAATCGACCCGCATTCGAATACTTAGTCGAGTTTTTGATTGCCGAAGGCTACCAATCATTACAGGCATTCGTTCTCGACGAAGATTCCGAAAAAGCGGAGGCGACCATTCTGCGCTTTTTGCAAACGCCTTTGCCCGATGGCTTAGAATTGTTCGACGGGATCGCGCGACCTTACGCGCATCAGAAAGCGAAATGGCTTTTGCTAGGCTGGGTGTTCCGAGATGCACCAGAGCAACGATTGAGGCCTCAATGCCCGGTCGCAACGCGGCAGAGAAACAAGCCCACCTCTTGAACCAGCTTCGGGCATTCGCGGGCGAGATATTCCCAGAAGCGCCTCGATGGGAGTGGACTGCTGTTTCCGAGGTTGTAATTGACCGTCTTGAAGGAAGCCGTCGAGCAATCAAAGGCACTCTGTTCGAAGCCATCGTTCGCCGCAACTTGGACAAGATCTTCAAGCGCATGAAGGTCTCGGTGGAAATCGGCAAGACGGAAATTCGACTTGGTGGAGAAACATACGACGTGAGCGTCGTTGGCAAAGGTGGCCAGATTCTGATTCCGGTCAAGACGCGCGAGACAATGGGTGGCGGACATGCGCTGCTGTTCACACGCGACATTCACAAGTCGATTGCCGTTGCACATGACGCGGGCTTTGATTGTCTGCCGGTGATCATCGCGGAGAGCTGGGCTGGCGACTTAACGACGCTTGCCTGTAAGGATCATGTCTACATCGACAAGAATCCAAACCAGATCATCGAGGTTGAGCCACTACCCGCCGTCGAACTGGAAAAGCGGCTTCCAGCGTTTCAGTCAATCATGTAATCAAGCGACGCTGTGCCATTTCGCAGTAATCGCGGTTGAAGTCGATACCGACAAAGCGCCGCCCATTGTTCAACGCGACCAGTCCCGCTGTTCCTGAACCGAAGAATGGGTCAAGGACAATGCCGCCGCGCGGACTGCCAGCCAACACGCAAGGCTCAATCAGTTTCTCTGGAAACACAGCGAAGTGCGCTTCGCGGAATTTGCCGAGCGGCACCGACCAGACAGTGCGCTTATTTCGACCCAGCGGATGGACGGCTTGATCCCACCGGGCGTCGTGAAGGTTCGAGTTGCCCTTATTCTTGCCGGCCTCTGGCGTGCCTCCGCGCTTGCCAAGATGGTTCCGCCCACCACGCATTTTGCTTTTTTCAGAGAATGTGACATGCGGTTCTCGGATTGCGTCCGCGTCGTAGAAGTAGTCCTTCGACTTACTGAACATGAACAGATACTCGTGATCTGTGGTTGGTCGCGTCTTTGCCGAATGAGGCATAGCGTTTGGTTTATGCCAGATCACATCAGAGCGAAGCGTCCACCCATCATCGACGAGAGCAAGTGCGACTCGCCATGGCATACCGAGCAGCGCTCCGTTCCGATACTTGTCGCCGAGGTTGAGCCAGAGTGTTCCGTCGTCGCGAAGCACGTCACGGACCCCGCGAAAGATCGACACGAGACGGTCGATGTATTCCGAGTGGCAATCCTCGGAGCCAACTTGGCCTTCAACCTCGTAGTCGCGCTGCCCAAAGTACGGTGGGCTTGTCACAACCGTGTTGATGATCCCGCTTGGCATCCGACCCAACACATCACCGGCATCGCCGTTGACGATGATGTTGGCCGAAGACCACTCCGCGCTTTCCAGTGCCTCAGAACTGATAATCTGCGTAGTTTCGGCAGCGTGGAACAGCGAAGCGGATGGATCAACGGCAGTGTGCTTCATGGAATCTCGTCTTTTTCTTGTCGGCGTTCCAACCACTATATACGCCCACACTGCTTCGCACCACCATCAAACTGTAGTGCCCACGCGTTTGTTTGCCCGGTTGACGACCGACCCGGAGAAGGTCTTATGAAAATATCCGTTCGCGGAATGTTCTTGCGGACATAGCAACGGAGATAACTGATGAACACGCCGATAGACACGCTGACCAAGCGCGACCTGAACCAAAAACTCGCGTCGCCGCTGACCGAAGCCCAGCTAAAGAAAACATCGAAAGAAGCGCTGCTCGCCCGAGTAAAACGCGAAGCCACTCTGCGCTCTCGTGGCCGCGACCGCGTGCTGTTCGATGTCCAGCCCGACAAGATGGCAATGCCGCGCGAAGGCACCAAGCGCTGGAAGCTGATCATTGCTCTGCGCGACGGCGCAGACGTTGAGCGCCTGCAAGACCTGCTTGGCTGGAACCGCGACACGGTCACGTCCGCGCTCTATGCCGACGTGAAAGCCTGCGGGTTCGGCGTCAAACGCGAAGGCGGCGTGCTGCGCCTGATCGAGGCATGATGCGGGCCGTGGAAGCGGGCTGGGTCTATGTGATCGAAAACCCAGCCATGCCAAATATCTGCAAGATCGGCATGACAACGCGGACGCCAGAGGAACGGGCGCAGGAACTTCACGACACGGGATCGCCTGCGCCATACCATGTCGTCGCGAAGTGGCCTGTTGCCGATGTGCGGGCGGCTGAGCAGGCCGCACAGGCGGCTCTCGCCCGTTTCCGGGTCAGCAATGCCCGCGAATGGTTCAACGTGCGTGCGCGGGCTGCTGTGGCCCGTATCGAGGCCGTCTTGGGCGGTGGCAAGCGAGACCCGAACCGCGTCTGGCGTGCAATACGCGGGCTGGTTGAGGCTATCGGGTGGATTGGGATCGCGGGCACGGCTCTCGCGATGCTGCTCAACGGCTAAGATCGCGACGGCAGAAAGAAAACGGGCGGCTCAATGGCCGCCCGTTTCAGTTTCAGGTTCATGCGGGATCAGAGGTCAGGCGAGGTCCACCAACGCCCTTCCATGAAGATGTAGGTCCGCCCCAAATAGATCAGCCGAACGTGGCAGTTGCGGTCGAGGCCCTGGCTCATCAGGCGCAGCCGTTCGCGAACGCGCGGGCTCATGATGCCATCTCCTCGGAAAGGAGTCCGTCAATGTTGTTCCGCACCTGTTCGACCTTCTTCCTGATGAATTCTGAAGACTGAACCAAAGCGCGAGCTTCCTTCGGCGCAAGGCCCCAACCACCAATATTCATCGGGCAACCCTCAGACGGATAGAACTCGATAATTTCGAGAGCACTATCCGGGTCACTGTGATCGTCGATCAAGCGTCCGAGCAGACGCGCGTGGAAGATTTCCATTTCAGTTTCTCCTGTTTTCCTGCACGCACCGTGCGGCAGGTGTGCTACCGTTTCACCACATTGGAGGACGTATGGCTGTTGAGCAGAATTCTGATCTCCTCAACGAACTGGCGGATGACTGGCTCAATGAGGAAGGCGACGCCGAACGCGCGTGGGAGGTCATCGCCCGTTGCATCGACGAGGAGCGGCAGTTTCCGACTTGGGTACTTCGCTATTTGCGACGGGTGGCTGACAACCCGCCACTGCCCGTCGAAGGCGCAGAGCGGGTGACTAAGGAATACTACGACGCGATGGACGTTTTCTCGACCGTGACGGCGTGGCGGCAGAAAGAAAAACTGTCACTGCAAAAGTGCTTCGCGCGATACATCAATGAGCGTTTAAACGGGCGTGGTGAGGAAGAAACGATCAAGACGGCCTACTACCGTGGCCTACGGATGGCTGAGAATGAGATTGCCTTCATGGAAGCGCTTTCTAGCGACTAGAATAAGTCAGCCAACTGGCGCCCGCAGCAGCGCGGCGCTAACGCGGTTGGTGCAACGTTGGGCATGATGATACCCGCTCGCCCGTTCCACCGCAGCGCTGAGGCGCTTTGCCGGGTCAGCCGAAGTAATTCTCGATACGCCCGAACGTCACGCGGCGCGGTGCGAGGTGAGTTTCGACGAGCAACGCGATGGACGCGGCGATGAAGCGGTCGGCATGGTGGCCTTTGCCTGCCGACTGCAAGGTCATGTTCCCGGCAGACGTTGTCTTGAACTCCACGGACGTGATTTCGCGGATCAGTGCCTCCTTGTCCGGCAGATCGGACGCAACACGCAGAGAGCCGTTCTCGAAACAGGTCGCGGCATTCTCCAAAAGCAGGTTCTTCGATACGCGGACGCGGTGTCCGTCGCGCGAGATAGCCGCACCGGCGGTCATGACCACGGGATGCGCTGGAACCTTGGCCTGCTCGAACAGTGAGGCCAACGGCGCGCCCATGCCCGTCGCGTCGAAGCCGAACCGCCAATTCTTCAACTGGCGCAGCTTGCCGACGACCCAATCGACCACGTCGGTCGCTTCACCTAGTTTCGCCGTCTCTGTGTAAACGATGGTGTGCTCAGGTGGCGTCAACGCCTGCTCCCAGCCGCGTCCCGTCATATATGGGCGCGACTCCGACTTGAGCACGACGAGAGCCGATGGATCTTCGCCTCTACCTCCTACGTCGAGGCCCACAGCGAACCGTTTGTAGCCGACAACGCGGTGTCCTGCGCCTGCGGGATCAGAGTTGGTCTGCAAGACAAGCGACCCGTCTTCGCGTTCGACCATCGGCCAGTCTTGCTGCTCTACTTCAAGCACAATGCTGTCTCCTCATTTAGAAAGGCACGGGCGAGTGTGTCGTGGGACACGAGCGGTTCACCGCCACCTGCAAACTGACACTCGTATTCGCGCAGGAACCGTTGGTTCGAGATGACCGAACGCTCGCGCTCAATGGCCTCGATCAGTGTGGAATCGCCGCACGCGCGATAGTGGCCGAGTATCTCCTGGAAGTCGTTCGGCTCCGTCCACCAGCGATAGAAATCGCCGTCTTTCCAGAGCGGCGTCGAAGTCACGAGGAGGCGACCTGTCACCTTCTTGCGCATGGGCAGCACGGCTGCAATGTCGTCGTCGCCGATTTGCGCTGCCTCATCCAGAATGAGAACGTCCGCCGTGAACCCACGGGCGCTGTCTGTCGCGGGCATAGCGAGAATGCGGCCTTTGTGGTGATCGCCTGCGGACACCTCCGTCTTAAGAAATTGTATGCCTGACGGTGCGAACGGATCGGCATCGCGGAAATCCTTCACGCGCAGCAGAAACTCCTTCGCTTGCTTCTCGTGCGGTGTGATCAAGACGACCGTCAAGCCGCGTAGAAAACCGTCCCACGCGACACCCGCAAGGCAGGTCGATTTGCCAAGCTGACGCGATGCCATCAGGATGACGTGCGACGCCGTGGAGGTCAGCAACTCGCGCTGGAACGGACGCGGATCGACGCCCATCGCTGCCCGAAAGCGCGCGACGGGATCGAGGCTGACCGCTAATCCTCCGAGAAATTTGTGCAGGTGCGTGTCAATCGCCGACATGCTCGATCACTTTTAGCGATTGCATCTCGGTCAGGAAGTCGGCCTTCGCGGCTGGGTGGCTTTCGAGCACGCGCAGGATGATCTGACGCAGCAAGAGGAATTGCGGGCTGCTGCCCAAGTCGATCTGCACGTCAATCTTCTGGTTGAACATGCCGCGCACCTTAGCCAGGTCCATCAGTGTGTTCCGCATCTCGCGCATCTGGGCGAGTTCGAGCAGCTTGTCGTCATCCTCGCAGGCGTCGATTGCCGTCTTGAGGCGTTTCAGCAGCCAGCGCAGGTCGTTATCTATGTCGTCGCCGTCCGACATGAGAATGCCCGCAGCGTCTCGCTTGGCTGCAACCTCTGACCGCTGCTTGGCCTGCGCGACAAGCAAGAGCCGTTCGTCTTCCGGGACCGTGACATACCACCGTCTGATCGAGCTATCGGAGATTCCGAGTTCTTTGCTGACACGATGGTAGTTCGTTGCGCCCGTCGCGAGGTCCACGACAAGCTGGTCGCGGCGGGATTTGGTCAGTTCGTGGATGACCTTGTGACGCGCCATCAGTCGCGGCCTTCAAACACCACCTTAACACCGCGCGACTCCGCATCCGCTTTCGCCTGCCGATACTTCGCAGGATCACGGGCATCTTCACGGCTCAGAACCACGTCGTTGCCGCCGAACTTCGGCGCGGGTTTGCCTGCTTTGTCGGCGAGGTCCGCAAGCGCTTTCTCGGCTGCTGACTGAAAGGTCTCGTTCGACTCGTTCTGCTTCACGAGCTTGTCGAGCAGTTCATCCGATTTCTTCACGACGCCGCCGATCTGCGCCTCGACGTGTTCCGTGATCTGCGGGAGCAAGGCTTCGGTGAGTTTCGGAACCAGCGCCTCAATCAGTTTCGCGGCGTTCTGGTCGTTCTGGTCAGACATCATGAGCCCTCTGAACATCTCCGGCGATTTCGGCGCACGGCCTTCCGGGCCGGTTTGGAGGGGTCGAATTGGCGGGTTCGCCGCCAGTTTGGCGCCTTTCGCGCTGCCTGATGGCCGTTCGGGCCGTTTTTGGACAGACTCCTCCCGTTGAAATCAGACCAGACTGAGTGCCCGGCGCAGGTTGTAGGCGATGGCGAAGGTGTGGCAGTCGCCCGCGACCCGGGCTTCGCCGAAATAGCGCGTCCTGCCGAGGCCGTAGC
>JBCAXQ010000068.1:0-11486 GCA_038534015.1 Pseudomonadota bacterium
TCAGCGTCACACCGTCGAGCCCCTTCCGGCCACGCATCGACAGCCGAGCCTCAGACAGCGTGGTCTCTGAGATCGTCGCGCCGCTGGAAGCGATGTTGCCGCGCCCGAAATCGAAGACGGGAGTACCATCCGAGAGATCGGGGTTGCTTGTGATCAGCGCGACAAGGATCTGTGCCTCAGTCTCAGCGGCGGCACGTCCGAATTCAGCGGTCATGTCACCCAGCAGATTGAGATCGTCATTGATGATCAGGTTGCGGCTCACGTCGATCCGGCGGGCATAGGTCTCGACCTGCATGGATTCGCCGGTCTCGGCAACCCTCTCCAGGTTGCTCGTCTCGCCTACGCGGATCGCCGTGGACGCCTTGAAGTTTGGCAAGGTCTGTTGGCGGCAAAGCGTCTTCAATGGCGACTCGGCTGCTTGGAACGCGCTGAGTGCCGTCTTGTTGACGGCGTTCGAGACCACGAGTGGGAAGTCAGATGTCGTGTGCGCCGCCCGATGCAGGGTTTCGTCGATGGTCAGCCCGCGCACGGACTGCCCTGACCGTTGCAAAGACGAACGAGCCATATCGAGCATGGACGTCTCGACATACTCACGGGCATCTTCCGGTAGTTCACTGCCGCCCATACGATAAGCCAAGGCATCCGACTGACGACGGGTGACGACCGTAGGATCATCATTGGTTGCGGATGCAATCGAGCGAATGCGGGGGCCGCGATCCGCAGTGGTCTTGTCAAAGATCGCGGCCTTCGCTGCGATCAGGTCGGCACCCGTATCAATCAAGTCGTCGGCAAATTCGGACGGCAAGCCAGCCGACCGGGTAAGCGTCCTGATCTCGGAACGTCGGGTTTTCTCCGCGTCGTCGGGCGCGGGCAGTTCAAGCACGTCATCGGGCATGGATGACTCCTTTTCTGTTGAGCGAAGCCGCGCGTGCGGATCGGCTGGGTTTGGGGTCAAACTGACCTCGGAAATCGTCCAGCGAGCCGGACTGCGAACGCGGTGACCATCGACCGTGGTCTCGCGCCATTCCTGCACCCGATAGCCAACGCTCACGCCGGTCAGCGTGCCGTCGGCCACACGGGCGACTATTGGGGCAGCGTCATCGGCGCTCGAGAAGCGGAGCCGGGCAACGATACTTGTGCCATCGACTCGGGCTGACTCGACGACACCGATGACATCGCGTGACGACGCCATGCGATGATTGTCCACGACGCTCACGCCCTTGACGGTGTCGATGTCGAGCCCATTGGGCGTCAGAACCTCAAGATAAGTTCCCCGAGTATCCCGGCGTTGGACCGGCGACGCAGTGGCGATGGTTGCCTCGACAGTCATGGTCTCTGCGTCAAAGGTATCCGGCCCCAGCGCGTGTCTGCGGTGGAAATCGGACTCAGCCTTTCTGGTGAGATCAAGCGGCATTCGGTGCCCCTTCGCTTTGGTTGAAATTGAGACCAAGTCGCGCTTCCCGTTCACGATCCTGGGCGATCTCCGCGTCGAGATCATCAATGCTCCAGCCGAGTTCAGCGACGGCTTGCGTCCGGCTCATCAGCCCCGCGTCGAGCATCTTGGTGACCGCATCGACATCCTTCGAGGGATCGACCTGGAGATGCCGAGGCATGATCCACTCGACGTCCAGGTCGGCGGAGATGTCCATTCGCCCAGAAGTAATCTGGAAGGCAAGCCAACGCCGCCAGATCGGGAGAAGAAACTGCGGAACAAGCGTGTGGTACTGGACCTGTTCGACGCGTTGGCGGAATGGGAGCAATCCGGCCCGGATCGACGAATAGTTCGCGTTTGTCAGATCGCCCGACAGCAGATGCTCCGGCAGACCCATGCCAGCGGCGATGGCCTGGAGGTTGAGGCGCACGAAAGCTGGTGCGTCCTTGGCTGCATCGGGTGCCGAAAACTTGATGTCCACTCCGGCGGGAAGCGCCTGGATCGTACCGGGCTCGAGGGAAACAGCGCCTTCATCATCGAAGTCAAAAACGGTTTCGGTGCTGGTGTTGTTTATGTCGGTGAGAAAGCCCGCCAACATCGCCGAAGTCTTAGCGCCGACAAGCAGTGCGTCGGAAAGCTGGTCCAATTCGTGGGTCGTCAGCACAACGGGTGCGAGCCAAGAAACACCTCGTACCTGCCCGGCGCTCATCGGCTTGAAGATATGCAGGATATCCGTCGCGGCGTATCGCTCCGACACAGCGAACTGTGTAAATTCGCTATGGGGTGCGTCGGGGAAAATCCAGTACGCGACACGGTTCCCCCGCGCATCGAACTCGACGCCCTGGACGATCAAACGACCGTCACCCAGATTTGCCGTCTTGGCTTGATCAAGCTGATCGGGCGCAATCAATCGGATACCGAAACCGTTTAGACTCATCTCTATTGCGGCAAGGGCCTCACCATCGCGAACGAGATGCCGTGCGACTTGTTCCTGCAAGCCCCAGAAGTTCGCCATGCCTCCGAAGTTTGCGGGGTCATCCGCCCAGGTTTCGAACTCTGCCGAAACGATCTGCCGTTCGTCGATAGAATTGGTCTTTGCTGTCGGCCTGATGCCGGACCCCGTCAGATGCGAACACCAGACTGAAACGCCGTTCGTGCACCAGGGGTTGTTCGCTTCAAGATACCGAGCGCGACGGCGGGTCAGTTCCAGCCCCGCACCGACTTCGCCGTTGATCGGGCCGAACATGCCCATACCCTTTCCACGCCGGTCACCCGTCGCGGCGTCAAAACTACGCTGCCTGACAGGCGCGGCGGTGGTGCGGGTGATGAGCGATAGAGGCCAAGGCCAAGCCATTACTGCTTTACAGTCAGGATTCCTCTGACTGTATCCATAGCAAGCTTTGAGAAGGGAATGGTGACAACAGCTTCAATCGTGCCACCACGAAATCGGACGTTGGGAATTTTTGGATCAATCTCTTCGCCGTACTCTCCGTCAAATACAAAGTACGCCGTTGACCGGATCGGTTCGTCACCAATTTTGAGGTATCTAAAAAACTCAAAATTTATACGCGGTGCGTCAGCATTCGTTTTCCGGTTCAAATCTTCAAAAAGCGACAGCACATCCGAAATTGCACGATCCGCCTCTTCGTTACGAAGCGACGAATTGAGCGACGCAAGCTCATCACCTTTGAGGCCCAGATTCACGACTGCTAGGAGAATTCTCGCGATTATGATCTCTGAGACAGAGAACCTAAGCGCCCCTTTGGGCCCGGCAGAATCTTCGTGCCTCAACAATCCTCTGCCTACTGCGCCGCGAAGCTGCTGAAGCATCTTATCGCCAGCATCTCTCCGAGCCTCAGCAATTTCAAAAGCCTTCACAGCTTCCTTAATCGTAAGAAGGTGTTCCATCAGGTTCTCTCCGTCAGACGCTTGTTGCGAATCTTATTAATTTAACAATGCTGCATTGTCAATATAATTATGCTATGAACGATTCGCCAAAGAGGTGCCTTTCCCTCTTCGATGGTTTCAGCGCCAAGCGAGGGGGCGGTTCGCCGCCCCTTCGCACCCAACACAAACACCAACGCAACGAGGAAAAAATGACGCTTGCCGAACTGCATTATGAAAGTAAGCAGTGCTTCGCCCGAGCGCGCGCTATGGGCTGGCCCATTTCGACTGCGCGTCAGATGGTTGTGGCCGTATTTTTAAGGGCAGGCTTGACGCCACCGCGCGACGTTCTCGACTTCATGAGTGAGGGACAATTCTCCGATGCGCAGATCGACTGGTCGACTGTCCTGAATCCCGCGCGCCCGCATGAACGCGTTCGCTAAATTCCCAGAAACGGGTGTCGGCCTCTTCGACCTACTAACCGATGAAACACTTTGGGCCGCTCGGGGAAAGGACAAGCTCCCGGCTAATCCGGTGACCGGAAACAACGCTTCCACGACCAACTCGAAAACCTGGGGTGACTTCGCAACCGCCTCAGAACGAGCCCGAAAGATCGGCGGCAATGCCGGTACCGGGACAATGTGTGGACCGCTATCGGCCTACCCCGGTTACTCGTTGGGTGGAATCGACATCGACGGATGCCGCGATCCTGAGACGGGCGAGATCGCCCAGTGGGCAGAAACGCTCATTGATCGTCTCGGCAGCTACGCGGAGACATCGCCCAGTCGGCGTGGCGTCCATATCCTATTTGCCTATCGCGACGACGATGCGGATGTACTCCGTAAAGAGGAACTGGTCGGCAAATGTGGAAAGAACTTCTCACGTGGCGACCGCTGCGAGATTGCACCATACTTGGCTGGCAAGTTTCTCACCTACACAGGCAACCCCGTCGGGCTCATCGCTGAAACCACGGGTTGTCCCGAAAAAATCAAACCCGTCTCGCTTGACGACTTACGTTGGCTGTTTGGTGAGTATGGCCCAGAGTTCAAGGCCGGTCGCGCCGACGACAACGGACACAACGGCGACCAATCCGGGTCTGGTGTTGGCTGGCGGTTTGCCTGTGATCACTTTCGGATTGGCGCGACAGACGATGAAGTCCGTGAAGCATTCGAGGCCGACGGCGATGATGCGGGCGAGTGGTGGCAGCGCATAGACCGAAGGCAGCGCGACCGAACCCTGGAAAACGCGCTGAAGAGAATTTCGAGCGAGCGCGCCACGCAACGCGAAGCCCTCGCTCTGCAATTTGACGAGGTGCCGGACGATGCGGAACGACTCGAAACATTCGGCTTCGATCATGATGGCGTCATCAGAGCTTTCGAGGCGCGGCACAAAGATGAACTGAGGTTCAATCACGATAACGGCAGCTGGCTTTACTTCAACGAGAACGTCTGGCGTCCGGAACGCACGAAGCTTGCCCACCATTTTGCGCGTGATTTGTCGACGACGATTTCAGCTTCAAACCCAAAAGCCCGCGCACTTCGAAACGTCGCGGCCTGGGAAGCGATTGAACGGGGTGCCCGGTCGGTACGCCGGTTCGCAACGCGGGCCACGGATTGGGATCAGGACCCGTACCTCCTTGGAACCCCAGGAGGCACTGTAGACTTGACGACCGGCGACGTTAGGCACGGTTGCGCCGATGATCTTGTTTCACGCGTCACTGCGACGTCGCCTATCCCGATGAGCAAGTTCGATCCTCGGGAACATTGTCCTCGTTGGTTGCGGTTTCTCAGCGATGCGCTTGACGACGATGACGAGGCGATCTCATTTTTGCAACGCTGGGCAGGATTTTCGTTGACCGGCGACACGCGCGAACAGGCGTTGCTCTTCGTTCATGGGCCGGGGGGGTCAGGCAAGTCGACAGCGATCAACACAATTGCCGAGGTCATGGGCGAGTACAGTATCAGTCTTGCGACATCGACAATCACCGCGTCTCGATACGATGCCCACCCTGAAGAGCTTGCACGGCTCAATGGACCAAGGCTTGCGTTTGCGAGCGAGACCGAAAAAGGACAGGCTTGGCGCGAGAACAGGATCAAGCAAATGACTGGCGGCGACACTATCACCGCGAGGTATATGCGCCAGGACTCGTTCGACTTCTGTCCGCAGTTCAAGTTAACCATTGTGGGAAACAATCAGCCGTCACTTTCCAACGTCGATACTGCATTCAAACGGCGGTTCATCATTCTGCCCTTCGATCATCCTCCGGCAAAGAAAGACCCAGAACTATCGACTAAGCTCCGAGACGAATTCCCAGGCATCCTCAGCTGGATGATCCGAGGTTGTCTGGATTGGTCGGAAGGAGGATTGCAAATCCCTGAAGTGTCGCGGCGCGCGACCGAAGCCTACTTCTCAGAGCAGGACGTCTTCGCACAGTGGATTTCAGAACGCTGCGAACTGGATGGGGCAGACAGCCTGAGTAACCTCTGGGGTTCTTGGGAAGACTTTGCGCGAAGTCACGGCGAGGACCCGGGAACTAAAATACGGGGTTTTCCAGAGTCACTTTCGCAACGAGGATTTTCGAAGTTCAAGGACTGTCATGGCATCCGAGGTCGTGGCTACCAGGGCATAAGGGTCGCTAACGTAACGGGGTTTGAGGACGATGGAACTCTCTAATCCTTATTCGATTACGCAGCTGCGACAGGTGCGACAGGTCATCCGGTCAATCACCTACGTGAGCCAGCCTCATAATTTCAATACAACTGATGGTTCTATGAGTTTCTACTGGAAGACCTGTCGCACCTGTCGCAGAGCCCACAAGAACAACACGGGCGGCTGCTGGGTCCTTCCCGAAGCATCTTCGTTGCGGGGGGCGCGGAGCCCCGGAATTTCCGTCGCCACAATTATTTCCAGAGTGACAAGCCGATCTGGAGTGACATGTGATGGATATTGACGACGAAATCGCTCTCCTGGCGGGCGTTCACGTCTCCGAACCTGCAAACGCATCAGCCGCAGACGTGGGCGAATGGATTGGGTTGTCCTCACAGCGCGTCCATGCACTCGCACGCAAAGGCGTGCTTGCCCGCGATGATCAAAATCGCTTCATTCTCCGCGATGCTGTTATCGCGTACTGCGATCACATCAGGCAGGGACAGATTGGCCGAACATCGACCAACCCGGAACTGAATGCCGCCAAAGTCAGAGCCGCGAATGCGCAAGCCGAAAAGCTGGAGGTAGCGAACGCTAAAGCACGGGGTGATCTTCTGGACGCTGCCGACGTGCAAACGACCTGGACGGCGACCATGATCGACCTGCGCGCAGCAATCATTGCGATCCCGCAGCGGCTATCGTCCACCCTTGGGCTGGATCGCCGGGCCACGCGCGAATTGGACGACGAAATCAGAAAGTCTCTGGAGGTGCTGGCCGATGGCTGACCTTGCCGAGATCAAGAGCGCCGCGCTGGCCGCGCTGCGACCACCCGAGAAACTGGCCTTGTCTGATTGGACGGAAAAGCATCTGCATTTGCCGTCGAGCATCGCCGCGACTCCGGGACGTATGCGCCTCTGGCCGCATCAGCGCGCCATTGCAGATTCCATGGGCGATCCTGATGTCGAGCGAGTGAGCGTCCTGAAAGGCGTCCGCATCGGATACACGCAGTTGCTGACCAGCGCCATCGGCCACTATGTCGTGAACGATCCGAGCCCAACGCTGGTGGTCCTGCCGACCGATGGTGATGCGCGCAACCTGATGACCGGTAACATTGAACCGACCTTTGCCGAAAGTCCCACTCTGCGCGCGGCGTTGGCGACCGACCACGGGGGCCGCGACACGATGCTGACTCGCCGCTTTCCCGGTGGATCGCTGAAGCTAGTCAGCGCCGGAGCGCCGCGAAACCTGAGAGGCCATACCGCGCGCGTGCTGTTGCTGGATGAAGTGGACGGGTTCGAGGTGGACTCCGGGGGTGAGGGCGATCCGGTGAACCTCGCTGAGCGCCGCACACTCTCCTATGGCGACCGCAAGATCATCATGGGCTCGACGCCCGTGGATGAAGCCACCAGCCGCGTACTCCGCGCATACGAGCAATCGGACCAGCGCGTCTATGAAGTTCCGTGCCCGTGTTGCGGTACGCTTTCCGAGATCACATGGGACCGGATCGAGTGGAAGCCCGACCAGGCGGAAACGGCCGCGTGGCGTTGCCCGCATTGTGACGACCTGATCGAAGAGCGGCTCAAGGGCCGGATGGTCACGGACGGCGCGTGGCGGGCGACACGGCCCGACGTGAGCGGCCATCATGGGTACAAGGTCAACTGCCTTGTGTCGCTGCTGCCGAACGCTTCCTGGGGCGTCCTGGCGTCCGAGTTCCTGGAAGCTAAGAAATCGAGCGAAACCCTGAAGGCGTGGACGACAACGATCCTGGCACAGCCGTGGCGCGACCTGGGTGACGAACTGGACCAGGGCACACTGGCCAGCCGCGCGGAACCGTTTGGACTGGACGTTATCCCGCCCGAGGTGCTGGTAATCACGGCGGGACTCGACGTTCAGGACGACCGAGTCGAGATGTCCACGGTGGGCTGGACGGCGGAAGGCGATGCGCTGGTGCTCGCCCACGAAATTGTTTGGGGCAGCTACTTGGAGTCCGACACCTGGGCCGAGGTGGACGACCTATTGAAGCGGACGTGGCGACACGCAAACGGCGGGTTGCTGCGCGTCGATGCCGCCATCGTCGATTCCGGGTCCGGTGGCCACACAGATCGGGTTTACAAGTTCTGTTCCGCTCGCGCGGGACGGCGCATCTTCCCCGGAAAAGGCGTAGCAGGGTTCCAGAAACCCGGAATCGAACTGTCAAAGTCGCGGAAGATCAATCGGCTCATCCTTGTGGGCGTAGACACGATCAAGTCAGAGATCATGAACCGGCTGCAACAGGGCCGCACTATCCGGTTCAGCGAGACGCTGACGCCGACTTACTACGAACAATTAACAGGAGAACGCCGGGTGGTGCAGTACCGCCGAGGTGCGCCGACCCGTCAGTTTGAGCGCATCCCTGGACGCAGGGTCGAGACGCTGGACTGTCTTGTCTACGCGATGGCGGCGCGGCAACTGCCCCGTATCGACATGACCCGGCGATCAAGGGACTTAGCATCGCCAATACTGCCTGCCCGCAAACCACGTGTTGCAAGCTCGAAGTGGATGAACGGATTCTCCTAGACCCAGATCAGATTTACGCCTAGGGATTGAGGCGAAATAAATTGAAATAATCCAAGGGAAGGCTAGACGGCGCACACTAGAATTCAAGCAGAAAAAATCATCGAAGATCTTAATCTCAAGGAATCTAGGTACGGTTTCACAATTCATCAAACAATAGGCAACAACTGACTTTTGTTTTTTTACGAAATATCTCAATGAGGACGATAAAAATATTCTTGAAAGCAGAGGCATTAGCGTAAGGGTCGCCAACAGATTCCACGAATACAAATAACATACAAGACAATAGCGAGAAATATAAACATGATATTCGCAAATTTGCAAATCTAATTTAGAAAAGTAGGGTGCCGTTCCATCAATATATCCCATAGAATCTCAAAATCATTTATGGATTCTTTACGTGCCACAAGATCTTCCTTGGTCTCTGCATACTTCAGGTAAATCGACATTACATCTTTATTGCTTGACTCCGCCATTTCCTCAATTACTGGAGTGATGGCCATAGTTGGCGACCTATTTAGCGTCTTACGAGATCTTCTCGAGGGAATTTTTTTGTTGATTGCCCGTTCGAGTTCTCCAAGAACATCAAATGAGTCTTCGTCGGCGTACGAACTTGGAAGGTAGTTCGACAGAATCACCACCTTCTCTGGAGAGTCTGTATTCCTTATCAGCCTCCACAAAAAACTAGCGATATGCCTTGGGCTGTTGTAGTTTGCCGACAAATCTGTAAGTAATTTGTGAAGTGAGCTATTATTAGGCGTAGATGATATCTGTAGCATCTTTTCTACGATGGGTATTTTTTTGCCTTCTATCCAGTCTATTTTCGCATCTTGAACAATTGTCGTCTCATCGATCAGCGTTGTTTCGTCAATAATGCAGCCTCTAAGATCGGCTCCAGTGAAGTCAAAACCACGTAAGTCTGCTCCGCGTAAATCCAAGTCAGATAGATCTAGAAACCTAAAGTCCTTTTTCGGGTCTAATTTAGATAATTGAACAAGAACATTAAAAGACCAATCATCGGATTCGATGATGTTTTCTATCGCCTTCTCAGATTCATCATCAATCACGTCAACTCCTCGACTAGTCGTCACCATTTGAGATTATTGACCGCCCGATCACCACGGAACCTCTTTTGAGCATTTCGTCATATTGGCCAGTTTCGATTGATATGCATTTCGAAACAATCGCGGAGATCATCCGCTCTTTATGCAGTGCATTCCTCATGGATTTTAGTGTTTTGGTTCCCTCAGGTTTGGCGACGATATCTCGCCTTCTGGTAACCAAAAGACCATACGCATCGCATCTGTTTGCCCCAGATGTCTGACGAACCTTGCAGATCTCAGCATTTGCAAGAAAGGTATAGTCTAAGCAATTTTCTGGATCGATCATCGCGCCGTTCTTTAGGTTTAATGGATCAGAAAACTCCCAGCTTCCGCCCGGCCGATATCTCACCCCATTTTGTTCACGTTCGAACCTAACTTCTTCGTTCTCGTTTGAAGAGACTTCCCGACCAATGTTGCCTTCCGCAGAGACACTTCCAGTGGCGCCTTCGGGTCCAAGCTGTCCGCCTGCACCAAGACTTCCCCGTGCACTCCTTTGGTGCAATCTACTTCGACTTCCTTTCTCTGAAATTGTCGGAGAGGTTTGATCGTATGACTGGCTTCCCGGAACCATCTCACATCCGTGAAGCTGCAAATACAGTCTTGCTCTGCGAAAGCCGTACTCGAATGAGAAATTATTGAGATCGTACGTGTCCGTCGCGAAACGGACTTCGGCGTAAATCGGTGTGCTTTCCGAGAACTCAGTGTCGTTTCCGCTATTGAGCAGAACCTCAGCAGTCTCTTTGAGTGGATTGTCGTGGACTTTTTTCAGCTTGTTCATGGCACAAACCTATCAGTTCTGACGTAATGTTACCATGTGAACCTGGGGGAATGACTTCTAAGGTGAACTAGATAATGCGGGTGCACAGTTTCCGCACAGAAACGAAGTGATTTCTGGGAATATGAACGCATTTGAACGCTTTTCTGTGCGGGTAAGTTCCAGCAAAATCAACTGCTTATACCTTGCTTGAGCCCTTGGTAAGGGAGAGGTCGAGAGTTCGAATCTCTCCGGCAGCACCACGTAAGTTCTCAAGATATTGATATTATTAAAGATTTTTGGTTAGCATGATTGCAGACCCCCAATCATCCCACCTTCTGTGAGGCGCCAAGATGACGCCAAATGATCATGCATGCGCAACCTGGCGCCTACGGTTTCATTTGAGGTTTCCGCTTCAAACTCCAAGATCGGCCTAAGCGACCACGCATTTCTCGCTTGCCGAGCTGCGCGAGGCGGTTCAACGCTACGAGGATCATATTCTTTCAATTGTGGGGGTCAATCATGATCCACGAATACAAGACAGGGCGTAGTGTTTGCGGGTTTGTTGAGTTTTGCGCATGGACAGGTGTCGTGATTGCTGCGTTTACGGTTCTGGCTGCACTCGGAACGTCAACGAGAGGCGGCGGATATACTTTAGCACTGGCAGGTGTTGTACCGGCGCTCACACTATTGATCTTCAGCTTCATTTTGGTTGTTCTCACTCAGATGGCCCGCGCGACCATGGACGGATCAGTCGCCGCCCAAAAGAACGTCATCCAAAGCAATAAGCAACACGACGAGATGATGCGTGCATTACGGTCTCATGTGAACCGGTCGCCGACGACTGATGCACAGGCGGCTAACGTTCCCAAACACTCGCTTGCGAATATCATACCGAAGGGTGCCGATCAGCCATTCAGCGCACCAAAAAACAACCTCTGTGATGACGACCGCACCACAAGCGCCCTGGATTCCAGTGTGAAGTGCAACATCCCCCTAACCCGTTGTGATAGCGGGTGGTTGTCGAGACCAAGAGGAATGTTGCCATGGGAAAGTACCGCCATCTGACGCCGGAAGACAGAGAGCAGATTGCCGTTCTGCGTGCTGCGGGTCA
>JBCAXQ010000069.1:0-11334 GCA_038534015.1 Pseudomonadota bacterium
TTCATGGGTCCAGGGCTTATAGCGTTGACCCGGATACCTTCGGGGCCAAGATCATTGGCCAGATAACGCACAGCCGCCTCCAGCGCCGCCTTTGCCATGCCCATTACGTTGTAATTCGGGGTCACACGGTTTGAGCCCAAATAGCTCAACGTGAGCAACGACCCGCCCTGATCGACCATCATCGGATGGGCGCGGCGCGCCACTTCGATGAAGCTATAGGCGGATATATCCATGGAATTCTTGAAGTTCTCCCGCGAAGTATCAAGGATACGACCGGTCAGTTCCGATTTGTCGGAATAGGCGATGGCGTGGACCAGAAAATCCAGTCTGCCCCACCGATCCTGCAGCGCGCCAAAGGCGGCATCGAGCGAACCGTCATTGGTAACATCGACATCCAGCATGAAATCCGAACCGACGCTTTGGGCCAGCGGCTCCAAACGCTTGCCGAACGCTTCACCTTGGTAGGTAAAGGCCAGTTCCGCTCCGGCATCCGCACAGGCCTTTGCAATCCCCCAGGCGATAGACCGATCATTGGCAACCCCCATCACGAGGCCGCGTTTTCCTGCAAGGGCGCCGATGGTCTCTGGCATGTTGGAACCCCTAGCCTATCGGCACTTAAACCAGCGCTGAATACTCATCCCTGAAATTTCGACATCAGCATTGAACCATTGGTGCCGCCAAATCCAAAAGAGTTGGTCATCACGGTATCCAGGCCCGCGTCTTCGACGAGCTGCATGGCGATCTCTTGCGGCTTGAGAGCCGGATCGAGGGTCTCCACATTGATCGATGGAATGATGAAATCATGCTCCAGCGCGAGCAGGCAATAGACCGCCTCCTGCGCGCCGGTGGCTCCCTGGCTGTGGCCGGTCATCGACTTTGTGGAGCTGACTGGCGGGGTCGAGCTTTCTCCAAACACCCGGCGTACCGCCTCGATTTCACCAACGTCTCCAACCGGCGTTGAGGTGCCATGAGCGTTGATATAGCTGACTGTGCGATCTTGGCCGAGCGTCTTAACCGCCCCGCGCATCGCGCGCTCGCCACCCTCGCCCGAGGGTGCAACCATATCGGCGCCATCGGACGTTGCACAGAAACCGGTAACTTCAGCGTAGATCTTTGCCCCGCGCGCCTGCGCGTGTTCGAGGCTTTCGAGCACCAACATGGCACCACCACCGCCGATAACAAACCCATCGCGGTCGGCATCGAAAGCGCGAGAGGCACGCTCGGGTGTGTCGTTATACTTGCTCGACATCGCTCCCATCGCATCGAAAAGGCACGACAATGTCCAGTCGAGCTCCTCACCGCCTCCGCCAAACATGACATCCTGCTGCCCAAGCGCGATTTGCTGGGCAGCCATGCCGATGCAATGCAGCGAAGTGGAGCATGCTGAGGTGATCGAAAAGTTCATGCCCTTGATCTGATAGGCTGTCGCCAGATTGGCGCTGACCGTAGACGACATGGTCTTGGGCACCGCAAACGGCCCGATGCGTTTCGTCGCGCCAGTTTTCAGGACGGTTTGATGCGCAGCGAGCATGGCCGATGTCGAAGGACCGCCAGACCCGGCGATCACCCCGGTCATCGGATTGATGACATCTTTTTCCTCAAGTCCGGCATCGGCAATGGCCTGACCCATGGCGATATGGGCATAGGCCGCGCCCGGCCCCATGAAGCGCAGGGTGCGCTTGTCGACATGCTCTTTCACATCGAGGTCTACAGCACCCGCTATCTGCGAGCGAAAGCCGTGCTCCGCCATGTCCTCGTTGAAGGTGATGCCCGATCTGCCCGCTTTGAGCGAGGCGAGCACTTCTTCGGCATTGGTGCCAATCGAGGATACGATCCCCAGTCCGGTAATGACAACGCGACGCATGATCCCCTTTTCCGCTCTTTATCCAATTGATATCCTAGGTTCAGCCTAGGCCTCGGACAGAGCGACTTTCATATCTTTGACTTGGTAGATAACCTCACCATCGGCTTCGACGCGGCCATCGGCCACACCCATTGTCAGACGCCGCGTCTGCACGGCCTTGGTGAAATCGACGTAATAGGTAAGCATTTTACGATCAGGCCGCACCATACCGGTGAGTTTGACCTCACCCACACCCAGGGCATATCCGCGACCTTGCCAGCCCCGCCAACCAAGGTTGAAGCCGGTTAGCTGCCAAAGCCCATCAAGGCCCAGGCAGCCGGGCATGATTGGATTGCCAGGGAAGTGGCAGTCAAAAAACCATAGGTCCGGTTTGATATCGAATTCCGCCACGACATGACCCTTGCCATCGGGGCCGCCATCGCCGGAGATATCAGTGATCCGATCCATCATGAGCATTGGCGGTTCGGGCAATTGCGCATTGCCGGGGCCGAACAGCTCACCCCGTGCACATTTCAGCAGATCATCACGGTCAAAGCTGGTTGGGAAATCTGTCATCCCCGTCGGTACTCCTCACCTGTTGCCCCAATGGTGGTGGCAGCGCCTAGCACTCCGTCTTGTTGGTGGAAAGAGCGCAAGGGGACTGGTTGATAACTGCGCACTTTCGGCAAAAGCACTAGAATTTCCGGGCAAATGATGTCCGAGGCCGGCGGATTGCGCAACCTGGTCCCAGCTCAAACCTGTCCCTTACTGGGACCCTAGGCTGCACGCAGTGATCTCGCCCGGTTCGGGACGTTCTTCCTGGCGCCCAAAACGCGCAAAATATCCCTTTATGTCCGGCTTTTCGATAAACTCGATCAACTTGAATCCCGCCTGATCAAACTCGCAGAACAGCAGTTTGGGGGGAATGCCATGCTGGTCGGTCGGCCGGTCGGTATCGACAACAATGACCTGCCCTTCGCGCGCCAGAGCTGGCCAGAGCCGCCACAGGAAAGCATAGGGTTCGGTCACTTCATGGTACATGTGGACGAGAAATATACGGTCAAAACTGTCGGCTGGCAGCTGAGGATCGTCGACATCGCCCAGCTTGATTGACACATTGTCGAGCCGTTCCTTTTCAACCCTTCGCCCAAGCCGCTCAAGCGCTTCCCGGTCGATATCCTGTGCGAGCACCCGCCCATCTGATCCAACGCGCTCGGACAAGCGGACAGTGTAATAACCTTCACCAGCGCCAATATCGGCCGCGGTCATCCCATCATCGATACCGGCCAGATCCATAACCTTTTGCGCTTCGCCCCGGCGATCGCGCGCATCTTCGTTGGAGAACTGATTTGACACCACGTTCGACACCGGACGATCAGGAAGCGGGAATTCAAGCGCGCTTTCAGGGCGGTCGGGACTGTCATCAACCGGCTTACAAGCTGCAAGCGCTGCGACAATGCCAACTGCCAGGATGCCGCGCATTATTCAACGTCCTCCACATCAACGGTCTCGCCGGTCACTTGCTGGGCGAGCGCGGCTGAGATGAACTCGTCCAGAGCGCCATCCAGAACATTGTCGGGAGAACTCGAGGTTACGCCCGTCCGCAGATCTTTGACCATCTGATATGGCTGCAGGACATAGGATCGGATTTGGTGACCCCAGCCAATCTCACTCTTTTCCTGATACTCGCCAGAAGCCGCGGCCTCACGCTCGGCCATTTCGCGCTCAAACAGGCGCGCCTTGAGCATGTTCATCGCGGTCGCGCGGTTCTTGTGCTGGCTGCGATCATTCTGGCTTGCCACCACAATCCCGGTTGGCTGGTGCGTAATACGCACAGCGGAGTCAGTGGTGTTGACGTGCTGACCACCAGCACCCGAGGCGCGATACGTGTCGATCTTCAGGTCGCCTTCATTGATTTCAATATCGATATCGTCATCGATGACCGGATAGACCCAGACCGAGCTGAATGAGGTGTGCCGCCTGGCAGAGCTATCATAGGGGCTGATCCGAACGAGCCGGTGGACGCCACTTTCGGTCTTGGCATAGCCGAACGCGTTTTCACCTTTGATCAGAAGCGTCGCCGATTTGATGCCTGCCTGATCGCCGGCCTGGTATTCAACCGTTTCGATTTTGAAGCCGCGCTGCTCCGCCCAGCGCCCATACATGCGAAACAGCATCTCGGCCCAGTCCTGGCTTTCGGTTCCACCGGCACCGGCGTGAATTTCGAGATAGGTGTCGTTGCCATCGGCCTCGCCTGAAAGCAGGGCCTGAACTTTGTCAGCATCTGCCCGCTTGGCCAGTGTCTCAAGGCTCGCGAGACCATCCGCCACGACATCATCTTCGCCTTCAGCCTCGCCCATTTCGACGAACTCGATTGCGTCAGACATTTCCGATGAAATCTGGTTCACGGTATTGACTGCGTTTTCGAGCTGCTTTTGCGCTCGATTGACGGCCTGCGCCTCCTTGGGATTATCCCATAGGCTCGGATCCTGCACACGCGCATTTAGCTCATCGAGCCGGCGCAAAGCCCGTTCCCAATCGAGCGATTGCCGAACGAGGTCGAGGGCGGCTTCGATCCGGTCAATATGGGCCTGCCCTTCGGCACGCATAGTCAAATACCTCAAAACGAAATTTCGCCCCGCTTAGCGCGGAAGGGGCGATTGTAAAGCATGGCTGATGGAAGAAACCACCGGACCACCGAACTATTTTTTCAACGAGCGGACTGCTGCAAGCGTTTTGGAGACGTGGTCCCGATAGTCTGAATTGGAATAGACCATCACTATCTTACCGTCCTGCGCGATCACATAGCTGGTCCGGCCCGCAAGGCTGGAACCGGATAAGCCGACATCAAATGCATCGATCACGGACTTGCTGGCGACACCGACGGGAAACGCGTCGCGGCATTCTTCGCGACTGAAACGTTTGAGCGTCTCTATGTCATCATTCGACATTCCGACCACACTTGCGCCCAATGCCCGAAACTTTGGCATGGCCTCGGCAAATGCGTTGGCCTCCAACGTGCAGCCTTTCGTAAAAGCCTTGGGGTAGAAATACAGCACCACCGGACCGCGCGCGAGCGCGACATTGATGTTGAAACCGAACTCCTTGCCCGCCAGCGCGGCTTTCGTACTGAACGTGGGAGCCTTGGCTCCTACTGGCAGCTCTGCCGCCGCTGGAACAACCGCGAACGCCGCAAGAACGAAAGCGACCATGGATTTGCGAAAATTCTTCATATCAAAACAACCCGAAGATGGACCGCTGAGTTCCCCAATACGTTAGTAAATGCCGCCCTGATCTTCGGCAAAGCCGTCTGGTTGGTCGTCGCCACCCGCAGCGGGACCAGCACTGGCCTGCCCTCGCGCAGACCGGATCAGCTCAAGGATTTCATCGCGTTTTGCCGCAATCTCATCCGATCGGGACGCGCGCGCCGGCTCAGTATTGGGCTTGAACGCTTCCCAGATGATGGCCGATTGAGGATCATCCGATGGCCAGCCATCGAGCACCCGTTTGCCCGATCGTCGGTCAATTCGAACCATGCGGACCCCGGGAGGTGCGACAGCGGGCAGATCAGACCAACGGTCACGCGATTTCTCGATCAGCGACTTGATGATCGGCGCTGCGATCGTTCCACCTTGAGCGTAACCACCCATATTTCGCGGCGTATCGAAGCCCACATAAGCGCCCGCCATCAATTCCTGCGTCCCGCCGATAAACCAGACATCTTTCGGACCGGACGTCGTTCCCGTCTTTCCAAACAGCGGCAGACCAAGGCTGCGCAGGACGGTGGCGGTGCCGCGATCGACGACCCCTTTTAGCATGTGGATCGTCTGAAACGCTGTGCGGGCATCCATCACCTGCTCGCCCATCGGTCCAAAACGCGGCATCGGCTCGCCGTCCCATTCGGCCATGTTGCATCCATCGCATTTGCGGTTGTCGGCGCGCCAGATCACCTTACCCCGGCGATCCTGCACATAATCGATGACAGTCGGTTCATTCATTCGGCCATGGTTGGCCATCGTGGAGTAGGCGTTGACCATTTTCAGCACGGTGGTTTCTTCAGATCCAAGCGCTGTCGCGGCATATGGATCGGGGTCCTCGCTGATCTCCATCCTCTCAATTGTATTGACGACATTTTCCATCCCGGCCTGCATGCCGATCTGGACGGTCATAATGTTTTGCGATTGCTCGAGACCATAGCGCATCGGGAAATCGCCTGCGCGCCCGCCTCGAATACACTTTTCGCCGAGCCTGCGCCCCTGATAGTAACAAAAGCGGGTGTTATCGATCTCACTCGAAGGCGTCATGCCCTGATCCAGCCCGGTGGCGTAGACAAACGGTTTGATGGTCGAGCCCGGCTGGCGCATCGCCTGCGTTGCCCGGTTGAAGTCGGAAAGACGGTTGTCGAACCCTCCCTGCATCGCGAGCACCCGGCCGTATTGAGCGTTCTGGACGACGATGCCTCCCTGTGCAGCGGGAACTGTGCGAACTCGCCATCCATTTCCGCTGGGCGAAGCCGCAATTACATCACCGGTTTTGAGCGCATTGGGCAAGTTGCTCAGCGGAGCTTCCGAGCCATCTGAGAACCCTATGGTCGCCCGCGAGCCTTCCCGCGACGTGACCACACCGACGCGCCAGTCTTCGTAGCGAACCGATATGAAGGAGCTGGCAAGCTGGCTTGCCCAACTGCCGTCGCTGAAATCGATCGTGGCAATAGGTCCACTCCAGCCCCGCGATCCGTGATATCGGACCAGCCCTTCGCGCAAAGCATCGCGAGCCGCTGACTGAAGCTCCGGATCAAGTGACGTGCGCACCCATAACCCGCCAGCATAGACGCTGTTTTCCCCATCATCCGCCGTTTCGCCAAATTCCGCCATCAGTTGGCGACGCACCTCTTCGAGGAAATAACCCGCATCCACGCTGCGTTGGTTGCGCTGCTGGACCAGACCCAATGGCATTGCCCGTGCGGCATTCTCTTCCGCTTCGGTAATGAAGCCGTTGCTTTCCATCTGGTCGAGCACGAAATCGCGGCGATCAAGCGCGGCCTGTTCATTGGCTTTGCGGCCATAGCGCTCCGGTGCTTTGGGCAGGACAGCGAGGAACGCCATTTCGTGCAGTTCCAAATCACCGACATCTTTGTCGAAATAGGCACGCGACGCAGCCTGGACGCCAAAACTCCGCCGCCCCAGCGGAATCTCGTTGAGGTAAAGTTCAAGGATTTCCTCCTTGCTCATGACCCCTTCGATCCGGCTTGCAAGGATCATTTCCTTGAGCTTGCGCGTGACCGAGTATTCATCGCCCAGCAGCCGGATCTTGGCCACCTGCTGTGTGATTGTGGAGCCGCCAACTGCGCGCTCTCCCGAACCAAACTTTGTGATGTAGTCAAACACAGCATTGGCCGTGCCCGTTACATCAACGCCGCCGTGCGAAAAGAACGTCTTGTCCTCGGCCGAAAGGTACGCATCGACAAGGGATTGGGGAAAGTCTTCATATTGCAGCTGAACCCGACGTTCGCGGGCATAGGAATGCACGATTTCGCCATCAATGCCGCGCACAACCGTTGGCAGCGGAGTCTCATAATCGACCAGGCTTTCCGCTTCAGGCAGTCCGCGCGCCAGCCAGGCCCAGCCAATCACCCACACTACGAGCAGGAGCACAAATGCCGCAGCACCCAGCTTGAACCAGATGCTAGTGGACCAGGCCGAACGGAACCACGCCAACGCTCCCCCAAAATCACGGGAGGCGCGGTATTTGAAATATTCCAGAGTTGATTGTTCGCTCATTCTGCCGAGGGCCTTAGCATGGCTCGATTTCTCTACGCTACCGTGTTTGGAACAGTTTCTCACTCAGTGCAAAACGCAGATCAATCAAATCTGCATCAAAAAGGGCATCACCTTTCTGATCGCCTGGCGAAGTAGACCCGGATCGCCCGCGCGAGCACCTGCGCGTAGGTTTCGCGCCCCTCTTGCGTTGTCAGGCGCGCCCTGTCTCCGGAATTGGTCACAAATCCGCTTTCGAACAGCACGCCCGGCATGTCAGGCGCGCGCAAGACAGCCAAGGCTGCGGAACGTCGTGGTCCGCGTACGAAAGCAAGCTGCCCTTCCCCTTCGCGGATGATGAGAGAGGCAAGCTCGGCCGAATCCCCCTGCGTCGCACCCTGTGACAGCTCCACAAGGATCGCGCTCACCTCTTCGCTTTGACCTTCGATAGTCACACCGTTCAGCTCATCGGCACTGTTTTCCCTTGCGGCAAACCGTGCGGCAGCTTCGTCAGAGGCTTCGTTGGATAGCGTGTAGACACTTGCGCCCGAAACATCGCTGATATCGCCGGCCGAATCTGCGTGGATTGAAAGAAATAGGTCAGCCCCCAGCTCGCGTGCAATCTGGGGACGATCTGCCAACACCAGTTCGCGATCATCCTCCCGAGTCATGGCCACTCTGATATCGTCTCCCGCCAACAGCTCATCGCGCAGAGCCAGAGCGATAGCCAGTGTCACCTCTTTCTCCAGCACGCCGCCGCCTACTGCACCGGGATCACGACCTCCGTGGCCCGGATCATGACCAACAAGGGCCGCGACGGATCATCGGGGCCCATGATATGGGGCAGACCAACGGAGCGCTCGTCGCCGCCGAGCGAGAATTTCAGGACATAGTTTCGGCCCAGTTCGGGAACCGGGATCGTGATGCCACCAACCATAGCGCCGCCCACGATCACGATCGGGACTAGCAGGATCAGCATCAGGAATGCACGCAAGGACATGTTGAAACCTGATTAGGATGTTGCTGCTACATAACGCAATATGGTTGCGGCTGCTAACCCACGATGCTAGCACGTAATCATCGAACGCACCTTCGGCTTTTGTATCGTACGAAACCTAAGTTGTTGTTTCGCTTTCAATGCGACGGTGGATTTCCCCACCACGCACCCAACAGGTTGATGCAGTGACGAGACTCTTCTCCTCGCAAATCCAGTCCCGGCGCAGCGCGCTGGCGACGGAGTGCGCGAGCCGAAGCGCGGCCAAACTCCGCAATTTCGTCACAGCAGACACAAGTCTTTTCAGAGACTCAGGCATCCCGCCTTTCGCAATTGGTGCGACAGGCATGGAATCATGGCTCGGACTGCGGAAAATGCGGTCTGCTCCCCAACACAATACACGCCCCGGTAGCAGCCAGTTGGCTCCCCGGCCCGGCGTTTGGAGAAACTTACATGGCAACGCGCATGCTAGTCGATGCGCGCCACTCGGAAGAGACCCGGGTGGCGGTGCTCAAAGGCAACCGGATTGAGGAATTCGATTTTGAATCTGCTGAACACAAGCAGATTAAAGGCAATATCTATCTCGCAAAAGTAACGAGGGTCGAACCGTCCCTTCAGGCGGCGTTCGTCGATTTCGGCGGAAACCGGCATGGGTTCCTCGCTTTCAGCGAAATCCATCCTGACTATTACCAAATCCCCAAAGAGGACCGTGAAGCGCTGCTCGCAGAAGAGCAGGCCGCGGCAGAAGAAGAAGCTGCCCTTCGCGCCGAAGAGGAAGAGGAAGGCGTCGCTCCTGGTGAGGAGTACGACGCGGATGACGAATCGTCCGAACAGTTGGCAGAAGAAATTGCCGAAGACGGTGTCGAGGAAATCGACACATCGGAAAAAGACAAGGTGGCCACAATTGAAGACGGCCAGGTCGATGGCAATGGCGAGGATGAAGACGCTGAGGACGACGAGTCAGAAGCAGACGGCGATGACAATTCTGAATCTGATGAAGATGGCGAAACCAACGAAGACGCCAAACCACGCCGCCGTCGCGGCCGTGGGCGCAGGCGTCAGAGTGGCGGCAAAAAGGGCGGCCGCAGCCGCGCCAAGGAAGTGGACGAAGTCCGTGCTCGCCGTATGGCTCTGCGTCGCCGCTACAAGATCCAGGATGTAATTCAGCGCCGCCAGGTCGTGCTGGTCCAGGTCGTCAAGGAAGAGCGCGGCAACAAGGGTGCTGCGCTTACCTCCTATCTCAGCCTTGCCGGCCGATACACCGTCTTGATGCCGAACAGCTCACACGGTGGCGGGATCAGCCGCAAGATCAATTCATCGAGCGATCGCAAGCGCCTCAAACAAGTGGTCTCCGACCTCAAATTGCCCAAGACAATGGGCCTGATCGTCCGCACAGCAGGCCTCAGCCGCACCAAGACCGAAATCAAGCGTGACTTTGATTACCTCGCCCGGCTCTGGGATGAGATTCGGGAAAAGACACTGTCTTCAACCGCACCTTCGTTGGTTCACTCGGACAGCGACCTGATCAAACGCGCGATCCGCGATATCTACAATCGCGAAATCGAAGAAGTTATTGTTGAAGGCGAAGAAGGCTACAAATCGGCCAAGCAGTTCATGAAATTGCTGATGCCAAGCCACGCTCGCCGCGTGAAAGCCTATTCCGACCCCGTGCCGCTGTTTCAGCGCTACGGAGCCGAGGATCAACTGCGCGCGATGTATGATCCGGTCGTTCAGCTTAAGTCGGGCGGATACCTTGTGATCAATCCGACCGAGGCTCTTGTTTCGATTGATATCAACTCTGGCCGTTCGACCAAGGAACACGGGATCGAACAGACAGCGGTCGCGACCAATGTCGAAGCAGCCAGGGAAATTGCCCGCCAATTACGCCTGCGTGACATGGCAGGCCTCGTCGTGATCGACTTCATCGACATGGAATACAATTCCAATGTCCGCAAAGTCGAAAAGGCGATGAAGGAGGCACTCAAGACCGACCGTGCGCGCATCCAGGTTGGACGGATTTCGGGCTTTGGCCTGATGGAAATGAGCCGCCAGCGCCTTCGCACCGGGGTGCTTGAGGCCACAACGCGGGAATGCCCGCACTGTGATGGCACTGGGCTCGTGCGCACCGCATCATCAGCCGGTCTGTCTGCACTTCGCCTGATCGAGGACGAAGCAGCCAAAGGCAAAGGGACGATTATTCGCCTGGCGGCCAGCACCGAGGCCGCTGTCTACATGCTCAATGAGAAGCGCCACGAATTGGTCGAAATCGAGCAGCGCTATGGCGTGACAGTCGAGGTCAAGCCCGAAGGCGAGGATGAAGGCGCAAAAATGGCGGTCACGAGCGCAGGCCCTCGCCCGGCTGAAGCTCCCAGGTTCGAACCGATCGTCGATGATGACGAGGATGACGATGACATCCCCGAAGAAAGCTTCGACGAGGATGACGATGACGCACCGAAGAAGAAGCGCCGTCGTCGCCGTCGTGGTGGTCGCGGGCGCAACAAGAAACGCTCGGACGAGTATACGCAGGAAGATAGCGATGAGAATTCCGATTCCGATTCCGAGAGCGAGGCTGAGGGCAGCGAGGAAAGCTCTGCCCAAGAGACTGCTGAAGACGGCGAGGAAAAGCCCAAGAAGCGTCGTCGTCGCGGTGGCCGCGGTCGCCGCAAGAAAGGCGCTGAGGCGAAGGTGAGACGGCTAAAGCAGAGGCGGACACAGAGGTAGCCGAAGAAACGCCCGCTGAA
>JBCAXQ010000070.1:0-11314 GCA_038534015.1 Pseudomonadota bacterium
CAGGGCTGGTGCATGTTCCGATCAACCCTTTGTTGAAGCGCGCGCAAGCGGCCCACATACTCTCTGATTGCGGTGCGAGCATGTTGATCGGCAATGCCGCGCGGCTCAAATCGCTAGAGCCTGCCGATACACCACAAGCAACCCGGACAATTGAAGAGGGCTACGCCTTGGCAGCCGCTGAGGCGCTGGCTCGCGACATTGGTCCCTCGATTGCCGATCCTGGTGATTTGACCGCCATTCTCTACACCAGTGGCTCTACCGGGCGGCCCAAGGGTGTAATGCTGAGCCATGCAAATCTGTGGCTCGGCGCGGTCAGCGTGGCGCATTACCTGAAAATGGCCGCCGATGATGTGACGCTCGCGGTCCTCCCGCTGTCGTTCGATTACGGGCAAAACCAGCTGCTATCGACATGGTTCGCAGGTGGAGCAATTGCGCCGCTAGATTATCTCTTCCCGCGCGATGTGGTGAAGGTCTGTGCGAAGCATCAGGTCACGACGCTGGCGGCGGTGCCACCTCTCTGGGTGCAGCTAACTGAACTCAATTGGCCGGAGGAAGCTGTCCAGTCAATGCGCCGGATGACCAATAGCGGCGGCGCATTGACGGTCGATCTGGTCAATGATCTTCGCCGGATATTCCCGCGTTCTGATCTCTATCCTATGTATGGCCTGACAGAAGCTTTCAGGTCGACCTATCTCGACCCATCACTGGTTGATAATCACCCAACTTCAATAGGTAAGGCTATTCCATTCGCAGAGATTCTCGTAGTGAATGACGATGGCGTTGTTGCCGCTCCCGAAGAGGAGGGCGAGTTGGTGCACTGCGGGCCATTGGTTGCGCAAGGGTATTGGGATGACCCGGAAAGAACCAGAGCGCGCTTCAGACCAGCGCCCGCACAGTCGCAATATGGCGGGACAGCGGTCTGGTCGGGCGACAGGGTGAAGCGGGATCAAGACGGCTTGTTGTACTTTGTTGGCCGGCGCGATGCGATGATCAAAAGCGCTGGCAACCGCATTAGCCCGCAGGAAGTTGAAGAGGCAGCGCTTGCCACCGATCTGGTACAAGAGGCAGTTGCCCTTGGCATTCCAGACGAGCGATTGGGCCATGCAGTGCATTTGGTGGTTCGGGGTATTGAAGATGGGGATGAGCGGGCCGAACTGGCCAAGTTGCTCAAACAGGAACTACCCAATTTCATGCAACCGCAGGCGATCCATTGGCGCGAGACAATGCCACTCAATCCGAACGGAAAGATTGATCGCACAGCGCTTATGAGGGATTTGGGACAGTGAAGATCAAGCCATTGGGGCCAATCCCTGCAGGATATTCCTCGCTTGATGGTGAACTTGCGCTTGGTGGCAGGCGCGTCAGCGAACTTGTTGAACAAGCAGGCAAAACACCACTCTTTGTCTATTCGCGCGCGCATCTCGATCGGCGCATTGCCGATCTGCGCGCGGCTTTGCCCGCCCGGATCGGGATAAACTATGCAGTCAAGGCAAACCCATTTGGCCCCGTGATTGAGTACATGGCGGGATTGGTTGACGGCTTCGACATTGCGTCTTCGGGCGAGCTAGCCATGGTAAAGGCCGCAGGGATAGATCCAGCAAAGGTTAGCTTCGCAGGTCCAGGTAAGCGCGACGAAGAGATCGCAGCGGCCATTCGTCATGGCGTGACGCTCAATTGCGAATCTGAAGGTGAAGCCGATCGTGCGCTAGCTCTCGGCAAAACGCTTGGATTGGCTCCGCGCATTGCGATCCGGGTCAACCCCGATTTCGAGCTCAAGGGTTCCGGGATGAAGATGGGCGGGGGTGCAAAACCATTCGGTATCGATGCTGAGCGGGTACCTGCGCTCGCTCGAAAACTAATTTCTGCAGGGGCAGAATGGCGCGGACTCCACATCTTCACAGGTAGCCAGGCCCTTAGTGCAGAAGCTATCATAGAAGCGCAGACTAATGTTCTGAATTTGGCTGGAGAACTTGCGCGGGAAATCGGTGTCGCCTTGCCTAAGCTGAACATGGGTGGAGGATTTGGAATTCCTTATTTCCCAGGTGATGAAAGGCTTGATCTCGCGGCTGTTGGGTCAGCCCTCCATGATCGGATCGCTGATCTGCCCGACGTCCTAGCCGAGACCGATCTGTGCGTGGAACTGGGCCGCTATCTCGTCGGTGAAGCCGGTGTTTACCTCTGCCGGGTAATCGACCGAAAAGTCAGCCATGGCACGACCTATCTCGTCACCGACGGTGGTTTGCATCACCAACTAGCGGCATCGGGAAATTTTGGGACCGTGGTTCGCCGCAACTATCCCGTGGCGATTGCTTCACGTTTTGATGCTAAACCGGATGACGTAGCCAATGTGGTCGGATGTTTGTGCACGCCGCTGGACAGGCTCGCAGACCAGGCGGAATTCCCGCGTGCCCAGATTGGCGATCTGGTCGCCGTGTTTTGTGCCGGAGCTTATGGTGCAAGCGCCAGTCCGGCCAACTTCCTCGGTCATGGGCCAGCTGCGGAAATGCTTGTTTAAGCTTTGGTAATCGCCTGTCCCAATTCGGGATGGGGCCCCAGATCGCCCTCTATTCCTAACACTATGTTCACCATTTTCCGGCACGGAAGTGCTGTCATTCGCGTGCCCCGGTGGTGCAGGTCGCTCCTGCATCCAAAGCCGGCAACACGCAGAGCCAGGCCAAGGATACGTATCGATGTTGAACTCGCTCCCCCTAACTCGCATTGCGGGCACCGCTATTGTAGCGATGATGATCGCTGGGTGCGCCGGCGGTTCAGGCCAGGAATTGCCCCCTGCGACCTTCACAACCGCGAAGGAAGGGCCGAGTGAGGAATACCGGATTGGTCCGCAAGATCAGATCACTATTCACGTCTGGCGCAATCCTGAGCTGAGCGCAGAGGAAATCCAGGTCCGCCCAGATGGCCGCATTACCATCCCGTTGGTGCGCGACATGCCTGCAGTCGGCAAAACTGCGACCGAGTTGCAGAACGACATTCGCGATCAGTTGGCCGAGTATATCGAGCAGCCCATCGTATCGGTGATCGTTGCCGATCCCACCGGGACATTCAACCAACGTGTTCGCATTGTGAACGCGACCGGAGAGCCAGCCTCGCTCCCTTACAGCGCCAATATGACAGTGCTTGATGCGATGATTGCAGTGGGCGGTCTGGGTGAATTTGCCGCAGGGAACCGGGCAAAGCTGATCCGTCGCGACCGTAATACAGGTGAGCAGATCGAATACCGCCTCCGGCTGAAAGACCTACTCAAGAAGGGCGACAGCCGGGCCAACGTTACCCTGATGCCGGGTGACGTCATCATCATCCCAGAGAGCACGTTCTAAGGAGCGCCCCGGAGGATGAACGAAGTCTTCGAAGAACTGCGCACGGCGCTCTATTCGGTCTGGCACCGCCGCTGGTTGGCGATTGCGGTCGCGTGGGGCGTGTGCCTGCTTGGCTGGTTGGTGGTCGCCATGATCCCCAATTCCTACGAGGCAAAGGCGCGCATCTATGTCGACCTTGAGGACGTCCTTTCTGAACAGATTGGAATTGCTGGTGACGGCCGTGCGGAAATCATGCGCGTCCGCCAGACGCTCGCGAGCCGGGTCAATCTGGAGCAGGTGATCAAATCGACGAAACTTGGCGAAGAGATTACCGAGCGCGCGCAGATGGATTCGGCGATCGATAGCTTGGCTGAAAACGTCACTGTCACCAGCCAGGAAGACAATTTGTTCGAACTTGGCGCGACCGTTGGCAGGGGCGATCTGTCCGATGCTGAGAATGCTGTTTTGGCGCGCAATGTTGTGCAAAAATTGATCGATATCTTCCGGGAAGAAAACATTGCGGGCAATCGCAGCGAAGTCGCGGGGACTATCGTGTTCCTCGATCAGCAACTCGAAGAGCGAAAGCAAGAGCTTGAAGAGGCCGAAGAACGACGCCTCGCTTTCGAAGCCCAGTACCCTGAGCTGATCGGTGGATCACAGACCCTGTCGACAAAAGTTCAGCAGGCTCGGACCGAATTGCGCGACGTGGAGGCCGATCTGGCTGCCGCGCAAAGCGCCCTGGCAGCAATCAATGGTCAGGTGGCTGACACACCGCGCACGATCAACACCGGCACGAATGCTTCTGGCCCGCGTGGAGCGCTGCTGCAGGCTCAGTCGCAGCTTGCGGAACTCCGCAGTCGCGGCCTCACCGATGCTCATCCCGATGTCGTGTCAACGAAACGTCAGGTTGAAATCCTGCAACGTCAGGTTGCGGCACAAGGGCCGAACGCTGAGAGCGGTTCCCCGAATCCTGCCTACACTTCGTTGGTGTCAATCCGTGCGGATCGCCAGGCGGCGGTTCAGTCGCTGCAGGCCAAACGAGCGGCGGTACAGTCGCAGATCGCCTCATTGATCGCTAGCCAGGCATCGGAGCCTGAAGTCGCCGCCGAAGCCAATCGGATCAGCCGCGACTACGAAGTGCTGAGAAACAAGTATGATGAGCTGCTGCAGGATCGCGAAGAGATCCGGCTGCGCGGTCAGGTGGAGGATGAACGCAGCGCCTTCAAGTTCGACTTGATTGATCCGCCAGTCGTTCCGCAATCCCCTGCGGCTCCAAACCGGCCATTGCTGCTGTTCGGTGTGCTGTTTGTTGGGATCGGTGCAGGAGCGGGCGTGGCCTACGCTTTGAGCCAGCTTAAATCGACATTTGCAACGTCTCAAAAACTTGAGCGCGCTCTGGACATTCCGGTCGTGGGCTCAATCTCACTGGCAGTCTCCGACACGGCACGATCGCTTCGCCAGAAACGCGTGAAGCAGTTTGCTGGGGCCTGCGGAGGCTTGTTCGGCGTTTTCGTAATCCTGTTGGCGATCGAATTCGTTTCGGTCGGCGCGGCGGCGTGAGGGAGCGGGCACGATGACCGAACACAAGAAGATCGATCGAAAGGGCGCAAAACCCGCCAAGTCTGGTTCGCTCTTTGAACGCGCCAACTCCGCATTTGGTCTGGATGCGCTGTCACCGGCGATCAAACCCAGCGATCTGCCGGAGGTGGAAAAGCGCGCTCCCAAACCTGCAAAGCGGACCGTCCAGCAACAAGTCACCGAGCAGAAAGCTTCGGAGGTTGCTCAGCAACGAACGGAGGCCGACCGCACGCCAGAGCCAGCTACGCCAGCACCGAAGCCATCGGTCGCGCTTGGCGGCGAAGTATGTGTTATTGATCGAGGCGTTCTGCGGAGTAATGGCCTGATCGTTCCTGAGGACTCTGTGACGGGCACGCTCGAAGAGTTCCGCATCGTGAAGCGCGAATTGCTGGCTGATGCCCGCGCGGGAGGCGAGAAAGCGCGCCGCATAATCGTCTGTTCGCCGCATCCTGGGGAAGGCAAAACGTACTGCTCAGTGAACCTCGCTATCGCGCTGGCTGCCGAACAGGATATCGAGGTGCTGCTGGTCGATGCCGATGTGCTCAAGCCATCTGTGCCTGAACGGCTTGGCTTCTCTGCTGACCGTGGTTTGATTGACGCTCTTGAGAATAGCGACATTGCGCCAGAAAAGCTGGTCGTTGAAACCGATATAGATCGACTTTTTGTACTTCCTGCTGGGAAAAAGACTGCCCGTGGCGCGGAGCTTTTAGCCTCGGCACGGACCGGCGAGGTGCTCGATCGGCTGACCCAGGGCACGTCGCACCGCATCGTTGTATTCGACACGCCGCCAGCGCTCGCGGCGTCGGCAGCGCCAGAGCTCGCAGCACATGTCGGTCAGGCACTGCTCGTCGCTCGGGCCGATGAAACCAGCAAAGCCGCACTGGAAGACGCGCATCAGCTGCTGTCAGCATGTGATGACATCAAGCTGCTTCTTAATGGCGCGCAATTCAGCCCGTCAGGCCGCCAGTTTGGCGGTTATGGCGAGCGGGAGGACTGATCCCATGAAATGGATTCGAGCAATATTCCTGATCGGTGTTGCAGCCATCGTCGCCGCAGCGCCAGCACATGCCCAAAATAGCGAGAGCGATAGCCGAGCGGTTGCCGTTCAGCCTTACATCGAGGTTTCGCAAATCCTTTCGGCCGAACTTACACCGGGCGATGATGTGCTGACATACACTCAAGTTGCCGCGGGTGTTGATGTCTCGGCGCAGGGGCGCAACAGCGGTCTTTCCGCGTCGGTCCGCTACGAACGGAACATCGGTTATGGTGATGATGTTGTTGATTCCGATACGATCAGCGGTATCGCCCGTGGCTACCTTTCGGTTGTACCGCGCGCTCTGACATTGGAGGCTGGTGCGCTTGCCAGTCGTACGCGTGTGGATGGGGCCGGAGGCACCACATCGAACCCGCTGGTGCGAGAAAACGACGCCGAAGGTCAGATCTACAGCGGGTATATAGGCCCCAACATCAACACCAGTATTGGGCAGGTCGAACTAACCGGATACGGTCGTGTCGGCTACACCCGTTTCGAAACTGACAATGCGGTGTTTGATGCCAACGGCGATCCAGTCGACGTGTTCGACGAGAGTGTTACCTACAATGCCAATCTGCGAGCAGGTGTTGCGCCCGGTGAGCCGCTTCCGATCGGTGTGGGTGTGGGCGGCGGATATTTCCAGGAAGACATCTCCAATCTCGATCAGCGTGTTCGCGATGTCTATGTCCGCGGCGATATTACGGTCCCCGTCAGCTCGACGCTCGCTCTGGTCGGCGGTGTTGGCTACGAAGACGTCGAGATATCAAGCCGTGATGCCCTACGCGATATCAATGGCGATCCAGTGATCGGGAATGACGGTAGGTTTGTAACCGACCAGTCCACTCCCCGGGTTCTTGCCTACGATGTAGATGGTTTCATCTGGGATGTCGGTGTTTTGTGGCAACCCAGTTCGCGAACGTCACTCGCTGCAACGATAGGGCGTCGGTACGATTCCACCACCTATTACGGCAGTTTCAGCTATGTACCGAACAGCCGCAGCCAATTTAACGTCGCCGCCTATGATGGTGTGAGCGGCTTTGGAGGCGTCCTCAACAACTCGCTGGCTAGCATCCCGACGGAGTTCAGCGCGGTCCGCAATTCGCTCACCGGCGATTTCGGCGGCTGCGTTGGCGGTGATGAAGGTGCAGTTTGCACCGACGCCCTTGGCTCCGTGCGATCAGCGACTTTCCGTGGGCGTGGTGTCCAGGCAACCTATCAGCGCCGCCTTGGACGGTTCAACGCATCGGTCGGTGCAGGGTACAACCAGCGCGAATTCATTGCCGCTGCGGGCACGGTCCTCGAAGCGGCTGACGGGCTGACCGACGAAAGCTATTACGTCACAGGTTCCCTGGGCCGAGAAATCGGGCAGAATGCAAGTCTTCAGGCCAACGCTTACATCAACTGGTTCGACAATGGCAGCCTTGATGGCGGGGGTGACCTGACAGCCTATGGCGCATCGGCTGCCTACAGCCGCTCAATCGCCGGTAACTTGTCCGCACGCGCCGCATTGGCCGTCGACTACTTCGATTCCGAATTTTCAGCCGAAGACTTCGCCTTCGCCACGGCGTTGCTCGGCTTGCGTTACGATTTCTGACCCCGGGAGCCTGATCACAATGTACGAACAGTTTTATGGCTTTGACGGGCGACCATTCCAGCTGACGCCGGATCCCGCGTTCTATTTCGAAAGCGCAAGCCACAAGAAGGCGTTGTCCTATCTCGGCTATGGCCTGAATCAGGGCGAAGGCTTTATCGTCATCACTGGCGAGATCGGTGCTGGCAAGTCGACGCTGGTCGCACATCTGATGAGCAAGATTGACCGCAAGTCTCTGACAGTGGCGCAGGTCGTCACCAGTGCACTGGATGGCGAAGAGCTGGTTCATGTTGTCGCTCAGGCTTTTGGCCTGGATGTCGAAGGGCGCGACAAGGCCAGCGCACTCGGTGCCATCGAACGCATGTTGCAGGACGAAGCACGTGCTGGTCGGCGTTGTTTGCTCGTCGTCGATGAATGTCAGAACCTTGATTTTACCGCGCTCGAAGAACTGCGCATGCTGTCGAACTTCCAGCTTGGATCGCATCCGCTTCTCCAAAGCCTGCTCCTTGGTCAGCCTGAATTTCGCCGCACGGTTGCACAACATCCCGAGCTTGATCAGTTGCGCCAGCGCATCATCGCGTCGCACCATCTCGAAGCGCTCGATGAAGATGAGCTTGAGGCCTATATTCATCACCGGCTCGAACGGGTCGGCTGGGATGGCGCTCCGGCACTGACCGAGAGCCTCCTTAGCGCGCTTTATCGCCGAACGCGTGGTATTCCGAGGCGGGTCAATCAGGTAATGAACCGGATGCTCCTTCTCGGTGCTGTCGAAGAGAAGGGCGAACTGAATACCGCCATGCTCGAGTCTGTATGGGAAGAGATGGCAGAAGACACCTCGCGCGGTGCGGAACATGATGTCCAAACCACCAAGGGTGAGAGCCAGGTTCCGAGGGCGGCCGGAGTTGCCACCGAGCAAGGTCTAGACAGTGTGCCTGCACGCGAAGTTGCGGCCTTGTTGGCACAGCGCGATGCTCGCACGGCTGAACTCGAATCCGCAATTAGCGATCTTCAGGCAGCTGGAGTTACGGGAGAGGGCGGTCTGCTCGATCCCGAGTTGAGTGAAGCGATCGCACGCCTCGAACGCAGACTCGATGAACAAGAGGAGAGCTTCCGTCACGTAGTCGGCATGTTGATCGAATGGCTTGAGAGAGATTCTTCGCGCGAGGCGGCTTGATGGACCTCTCGCAGCATCCTTCCGCACAACAGCCCAGTGTTATCAACGGTCTTTCCGTCGACGTCGAAGACTGGTTTCAGGTTGGCGCGTTCGAAGATGTAATCGAGCGCGGTGAGTGGGATGGAATCAAGACCCGGGTAGAAGACAATGTCTCCCGGATCCTGGATTTGTTCGCAGAAGCAGAAGTGTACGGAACGTTCTTCACTCTCGGCTGGGTGGCCAAACGGCATCCGCAGCTGATTCGCCGTATTGCCGATGCAGGCCATGAGATCGCCAGTCATGGCTATGATCACGCCCGCGTCTTCACTTTCAATCGCAGCGAATTCGCTGCCGATATCAGACTGGCGCGCGATATCCTGGAGGATTGTTCCGGCCAGAAGGTAACGGGCTATCGGGCCCCCAGTTTTTCAATTGATCAGCGCACGCCCTGGGCATTCCTGGAGCTCGCAGAACAAGAGTACGTATACTCATCAAGCGTCGCACCCGTTGCGCACGACCACTATGGTTGGCCTGACGCTCCTCGCTTCGCGTTCAAGCCGATTCCATGGAAAGACTTGATCGAATTGCCGGTTACTACCGCGATTCTAGGCGGAAAGCGTGTTGCCGCGGGAGGTGGGGGGTTCTTTCGCGTGTTGCCCTATGCGTTTTCTCGCTGGGCCATCCGTCAGGTCAATCGACGTGAAGGAAGGCCGGCTGTGTTCTATTTCCACCCATGGGAGATCGATCCGGATCAACCCAAACTCCGGCAGGCACCTGTTCGATCAAAGCTGCGCCACTACACCAACCTCGACAAGATGGCTGGCAAGTTGCGCGATCTTGTGCACGAATTCCGTTGGGGTCGGATGGACTTGATCGCGCATCGAGAAGCGGCATCGGCTGTGGACCTGGTCGAATGAACGCGCCGGTCAAACTGACTCTTTCTGTCACCTTGGCTGATCTCACTGATCCGCAACAGGTGGCTAGGATCGAACGCTTTGTGGCGGACAGGGACGGTGCAGTGTTTCAGCGTCCGATCTGGCTCCAATCTGTTGAACGCGGCACTGGCCAGGTTGGTTTCGGCTTTGTGGCGGAACGAATGGGCGTTGTGTGTGGCTGGTTGCCTTTGACTGAGGTTCGTTCGGCTTTGTTTGGCAAGGCGCTGGTTTCCTCCGGCTTTGGCGTTGGTGGCGGAATTCTGGCCGATGATGGGGAGGTGACTGCATCCTTGGCCCGCGCTGCCGTGGATCATGCCGATGCAAACAGTATCCCGGGCATTGAGCTGCGGGGTGGCGCAATTCCGGCTCAGTGGCGCAGTTGGGAAGATTCCCATGCGGGTTTCGCGCGGAGTCTCGCGATGGATGATGAAGCCGAGCTGTTGGCCATTCCAAGAAAAGCGCGTGCCGAAGTGCGTAAGGCGCTGAAGTATGATCTTGAGGTTCGCGTGGGAACGTCAGCCGATGACCGCAAGGCGCATTATGCGGTCTACAGCGAAAGTGTCCGCAATCTGGGTACTCCGGTTTTTCCAAAGAGCTTGTTTAACGCGATGCTTGATGCGTTTGCCGACAGCAGCGACATTCTGACGGTCTTCGCGCAAGGTAAGCCGGTGGCGAGTGTCCTGTCGTTTTATCATCAGGGTCATGTCATGCCCTATTGGGGAGGCGGAATTTCCGCGGCACGCGGTCTGCGGGCGAATGAACTGATGTATTTTAAACTTATGGGTCATGCCCGGCGCAAGGGCATGAACCGGTTCGATTTCGGGAGATCAAAGACGAATAGCGGACCTTATAGGTTCAAGAAGAACTGGGGCTTCGAACCAGAGCCGCTAGTCTATGGCGAATGGACCGCCGATGGCGCAAAGAATCGCAATATCAATCCCAACAGCCAAGCCTACTCGCGCAAGATCGAGCTATGGAAGAAGCTGCCTTTGCCGATTGCCAACGCCTTAGGTCCACTAATCTCCCGTGGATTGGCATAGGGGTTTTTCATGGGAGATATCCTCTTCCTTGCGCATCGCGTGCCGTTTCCACCTGATCGCGGCGACAAGATTCGCGCGCACCACCTACTCAAGAAGCTCGCCGCGCTGGCTCCTGTCCATGTTGGATGCCTTGCTGAAAGCGCGGAAGATCGTGCCGCTATCGCTGAGGTTACGGCGATATCGAAATCGCACTGTGTTCCCAACCGCTCCAAACCGTTGGCCCTAGCAGGGGCCGAGGCTGTGCTTTCCGGCAAGCCTGTTAGCCTCACCGCGTTTCACAGCAATAAGCTTGAAAGCTGGGTCCGGGAAACCATTGCCAGTTTTGATGTCGACACGATCGTGGTCTTCTCAGGCCAGATGGGCCAATACGTTCCGGATGACTTCGATGGCCGGGTGATTATCGACCTGTGTGACGTCGATAGCGCCAAGTTCGAAAGCTACGCGGCAGACGGTGATCGTGTCTGGATCAATGCAAGGGAAGGGCGCCTGCTTCGACTTGAAGAGGAACGTCTAAGCGAACGAGCCGATGCGACGATCCTTATCAGTGAAAGCGAAGCCAACCTGTTCCGCAGCCGCCTGACGGCCGCCGATGATGCAAATATTCAGTTCGTCGGAAACGGCATCGACGCGGCCTATTTCGACCCTGAAAAGGTCGAAGCGCACAAGGCTT
>JBCAXQ010000071.1:0-11286 GCA_038534015.1 Pseudomonadota bacterium
TCGACAGCAGCGCTGGCGAGGTAAGTGGCGGCACCTATGGCGTATACGCGTCCAACAATGGCAGTGGCGCGCTGAGCATTACCACCGCGAATGTCGATGGCGCGCAAAACGCGGGTATCTATGCCACCAATGCTGGAACCGATCTCGATATCGATACCAGTGCTGGCGCTGTTTCAGGCGAAACGTATGGCATCTACGCCTTCAACAACGGCACTGGGTCTATGGAAGTGACCACTGGTGACGTCACTGGCAACCAGGGCGCGGGCGTCTACGCTGTGAACAACGGCAACGGTCTTGACCTCGATACCAGCGGCGGCGCGGTGAGCGGCGGTACATACGGTGTCTATGCGTTCAACCAGGCCGGTGACATGAACATCACCACTGGTGATGTTTCGGGCGCGCAGAATGGCGGCGTTTCGGCTGTCAATCGCGGCGGGGATATGAACGTGGATACCAGCGCTGGCGCAGTTAGCGGAGAAACCTACGGGATCTCCGCTTTCCAACGCGGCACAGGTGCTCTCAACATCACGACGGGTGACGTCGAGGGTCGCCAGTCGGCGGGTATTATCGCACAGGTCGCGGGTCCTGTCCCGATCAACGCGACATTGAATGGCGATACTGCCGGTGCCACGATCGGTATGGATGTGACGGCATTCGGCAGTGACGTTTCGGTCACGAACAATGGTGCCTTGTCGGGTGGTGATTTCGCCTTCCGGTCGGCGGATGCCGATACAGGTGACGTGACTTTCGACAACAATGGCGCAGTCAATGGTGCCGTGCGATTTGGTACGGGCGACGACAGCCTGACCAACGAAGGGACCGTTCAGGGCGACATTGCATTCCGCGATGGAGCCAACGTGCTCACCAATAACGACACGGTGAATGGTGCCGTTTCGTTCGGTAGCGGCGATGACACGGTCACCAATACAGGCACGCTCACGGGTGATCTCGCGCTTGGCAGTGGTATCAACTCGGTCAGCAACACAGGATCAATCACAGGATCTGTAACGTCAGGCGCTGGTGCTGACTCGTTCACCAACGATGGAGCATTTGCCTCTGATGGAAGCGATTTCGGCGATGGCGATGATACATTTGCCAACAACGGCACGTTCGATGCTTCCGGCGATGTTGGTTTTGGCGGCGGTGCCGACAGCTTCGACAATGCCGGCGATTTGAATGTCGACGGTGCAGTCGCTTTCTCGGGCCTTGAAACGCTGACAAGTGGCGGATCAATCGCCATGAACAACGGCACGGCTGGCGATACGCTGACGACATCAGGCGATTTTGTAGGTGCGGGCGGTACGCTCGACCTCGATGTCGATTTCGGCTCCAATACGGCTGACCAGCTTATCGTTGAAGGCGCTGCTACGGGTACAACGGAAATCCGCATCACCGATGTCGGGCTGACTGGCGCTCAGGGACAGCCGCTCGTTCTCGTTGATGGCGGTGCTGGCACCAGCGAAACAGCATTTGCACTGGCCGGAGATCAAGCGGTGTTTACGCCGTTCATTTCTCAGGGTCTGTCCTTCGATGCTGCGAACAACGATGTGCTGCTCAGCAACACCGTTTCTTCGCGCGTTTTCGAAGCGGCTGCTTTGGCCGAAACGGCACAGTCGTTGTGGTATCGCAGCGCGGATGCGTGGGCCGATCAGCGCGCCAGCGAACGCGGTGATGATAGCTCGCGCGGTGTGTGGGCCGTTGCCTATGGAGGTACGGTTGATCGTGAAAACGATTACCAGGATCAGACCGGCCAAGGCATCGGCAATGCGACGCTCGATTATGACCAGGACTATATCGGCATTCAGGCTGGCATCGATCTGGTTTCCGATGAGACCGTCGGTATCGGCCTTACGGCGGGCTACCTGAATTCGAATTCGACCCTCGATGCCAGCAGCGTCGAAACCGAATTCGATGTGTACAACGTGGGTGGCTATGCATCGTATCAGCGCGGCGGTTTAAGCGCCGAAGCGTTGATCAAGTATGATAGCATTTCGGGCCGTGTGAGCGACCCGATCGCGGCAGGCTATAATGGTGACCTTGATGGCGAAGCCTATGGTGCGCGCCTCGCGCTTGCTTATCGCACAGCCGGCGCTGTCTATGTCGAACCGCATGTCAGCATCGAATGGCAGCAGACTGATCTCGATAGCCTTGCCATTGATGGACAGGTCTTCGACTTCGGCAGCATTGACGGCTTGCGCGGTATTGCTGGTGTACGGGTCGGAGGCAACTTCGGCAGCTCTGGCGCGATGAATTTCGGCTACTACGCCGGTGCCAGCGCCGTCCACGAGTTCGAAGGTGATGGAAACGTTCGTTTCTCCGTCGGTAGCGATGGTACAACCTTCGCCAACGATCCGATCGGAACCTATGCTCTTATCGAAGGTGGTGTGACCGTTGATGGGGAGGGGCCATTGTCGGCACTGATCCACCTCGAAAGCGAGCTTTCGGGCGACTACACCGGCTTTGGTGGCAAGATCGGCGGCAAGATCCGCTTCTAAGATCGCGCAAACGCGAATGTTGGGGCCGGGAACGTGCGAACGCTTCCGGCCCTTTTCGCGTCAGGCTGGCCCTTCTCTTCAGGCTGGCCCTTGTTTCACGATGGAACGTGCAGACCTACATCGCGTTTGGAGCTGATAACCTCGGCCATTCGCCGGTTATCGCTCTTGCGCGAAAGGCTTGCGGTGTGATGGATTATATCACCATCCTCTGATCTTTCGTGCAGCCTGAACACCAGCGTCTCGGTTGGCTCTGCATTGGCAAAGTAACAGATGTCCTTCTTTACGGTGCTCATCGGCAGCAGGAAGCCTTTGCCTTCGAACCGCTCAATACAGAGGTCGAAAATCATCGGATAGGCCGCAAAGTAGAGCAGGCCGACACCGTTGATGTCATGCGGCGCCAATTGCTCGTATTCACACTCGAACAACGGCTCGCTCTCCACCTCGGCCGCCCGTCGCTCACGATATTCGGTTCCGAAAGCCGGGAAATCAGACAGTGAAGGGACTGCATCGGCATTGGGCAGCGGTGGCGTGCCCTTGATCAGCGAGGTGTTTTTGCCACGCTCCCCATATTTGGCAAATGTCGACATAGTGCGGGCGGTTACGTGGGCGGTCGGTCCATCCACCCTGTGATTGCCGAAAAAGAAGCTCGCGCCGAACCGCTCAAGTCCGGATGTGATTGCCAGACCATCGTTCTCGATGAAGCCACGCAGGCTTGGGTCGGACTCCATCACGATCCGGGTAAACGTGGCGTAGAGCCGCGATCCGCTATCATCAGCGATTGCGCCGGACGCTTTTCCAAGGAAATGAGTGACCATTGCCCAGTGCAGGTCGCCAAGTTCCTTGAAAAGCCAGGACTCGCTCAGGCCTGCGAGCGCCATCTGCGGCATGTTGAGCGCAAATTCGCGCCGCGCCGCGCCCATTTCAACGCTGGCAGCCGAGGAGGGATTTTCATCGGGCACCTTGAAATTGGATGAGGTCTTTGGCGCTGCCATTGGTTCCGTAGCGCCATTGAGCACGGGCAACCGACCGATATCTTCCAAAGATCCCAATTCCGCCCATTCACTGTCTGGGATTGAGAGTGCGAATGCTTCTTCCAGTTTGGTTCGCAACGTGATCAGTTCGAAGCTGTCCAGCCCGCAATCGGAGAGAGGGAGCGAGAGCGCACTCGCATCGCGTCCCGCCATTTCGCTCACCTTTGCGAGGATCGCGGTCGAGGAGTGTTCGATGAGTGCAGGCTTGCCTTCAGACCAGACCTGGGCATCACGACGCTTTCCCGCAACCTCGGAATTTGCGGCAGTCACTACGGCCAGTTCGGGCACATCCTTTCGAATGACAGCCCCTGCGCCGATGATGGCACGATCGCCGATGGTAACGCCCGGCAGGATCACAGCACCAACCCCGACCCAAACGTCTCTGCCAATGATGATATCGGCTTCGTCCATTGCCTGGTCGTTGATCGGGCTGCCATCGTCGAACCTGTAATTGGCGGCTGTGATCATGACATTGGGGGCGATCATGGTGTCCGGGCCGACGACAATCCTGGCTCTGCCAGAGCCAGCCCACAAACTGGCGTTGGCGCCAATGCGGACATTGTTTCCCAATTCGATATTGTTTCCGTTTGAAAAGCTGGCCGTTGGGCTGATGCGGGGATTGGCCCCGATCTGCATTTGCCGCAATTGGCTGACATGGGTGTAGTTGTAATAGTTCAGAATTTTGAGCCAATGCGCCCAAGCGCGCGGATCGAAGACTGATCCCAGCAAGCGCTGGAGACGTTGACCGCCCGACTTGTCGTCTTTGAAAACCCGAACTTCGTCCAACGTATTTTTCCCCGCACTTGCGACCCATGAAACGACACGTCGAGACCGGCCAAACTGGGTGATAGAGCAGCGGCGCATTCGGCCGCAAGGGCATTGCTGCGCTGCAATATGCACTGTCCCCGGTGATGGCATGCCCTCGCTTGGCTTGCGTAATCGACCCAGTGTGCGCACACCTGACTCTCTGTTTGTCTGATGTGAGTTTGCACCATGGGATCGTTGGTGCCGCCTGAACCAAGCGGCCAATGGGAGTTCTGGATCGATCGCGGTGGTACCTTCACTGATATCGTGGCGTGTTCACCCGATGGAGAACTGACAACAGCGAAGCTTCTTTCGGAGAATCCTGAGAGTTATGAAGACGCGGCTTTGCAAGCGATACGTGATTTTCTTGGCCTGAGCGCGACCGAACTGATCCCGACGAAAAGGGTGGCGGCGATCAAGATGGGTACAACCGTTGCTACCAACGCCCTGCTCGAACGGAAGGGGGAACGCACGCTGCTGGTGACCACTCGCGGGTTTCGCGATATGGTCGAAATTGGATACCAGGCGCGCCCGGATACTTTCGCGCTCAACATCCAGAAACCTTCCTTGCTGTATGATACAGTGATCGAAGTGGACGAGCGGGTTCGTGATAACGGGGCCGTCGAAACTCCGCTCGACATCAACGCAGCCCGCGCCGCAATGGAAGCGGCGTTCGATGATGGCATTCGGGCTGTCGCAATCGTGTTGATGCACGCGTACAAACACCCCGTACATGAGCGGGCTTTGGCGCAACTTGCCCAGGAAATTGGCTTTGATCAGATTTCCGCCAGCCACGACGTCAGCCCACTGCCCAAGATCGTGTCACGCGGCGAGACGACGATTGTCGACGCCTATCTGTCACCAATTCTAAGACGCTATGTCGATCGTATAGGAGCTGCCTTTGACGGCAGTCTCTCACCCGGGCAATTGTTGTTTATGCAGTCATCGGGCGGCCTTGTGGATGCCGCGCAGTTTCGCGGACGTGATGCCATACTCTCCGGCCCTGCGGGCGGGATCGTGGGGTGTGTTCACACTGCAAAGCTGGCCGGTTTCGATAAGGTCATCGGCTTTGACATGGGGGGGACTTCCACCGATGTCTCGCACTATGCGGGCGAATTCGAGAAAGCCTACGAGACCGAGGTTGCCGGCGTGCGAATGCGGGTGCCTATGCTCAACATCCATACGGTTGCCGCAGGGGGCGGTTCAATCCTGACATTTGCCGATGGTCGGATGCGGGTCGGACCGAATTCTGCCGGGGCCGAGCCCGGGCCAGCCTGTTACAGGAGAGGAGGCCCGCTCGCCGTTACAGACATCAATGCATGTTTGGGTAAGCTGCAGCCGGAATTCTTCCCACATATCTTTGGCCCTGAACAGGATCAGCCGCTCGATGCAGAGGCGTCCAAGGCTGGATTTGAAGGTATCGCTGCCGATTTGAACGACGGCCGCGTCGCTGAAGCAGTGGCCGAAGGTTTCCTGGATATTGCGGTCGAACATATGGCGCAGGCGATCAAAAAGATATCCATTGCGCGCGGGCACGATGTTTCCGGCTATGCACTCAACTGCTTCGGCGGCGCTGGAGGGCAGCACGCATGTCTCGTTGCAGAGCGGTTGGGGATCCGCACGATCTTGTTGCATCCCATGTCGGGCGTGCTGTCGGCCTATGGCATGGGACTCGCTAGGGTTGAGATCGAACGCCAAAAGGTGCTCGGTATCGAACTGGCGCAGATATTGTCCGCCGATGTCGAGCGCGCAAGGATCGAATTGGAGAAACAAAACGCTGCTGCCCTAGGCGAGCAGGGCGTGGGCGCCGCCAGTCTCGAGCATTGGACCGCTGGCCTGCTCCGTTACCAGGGCACGGAAACCAGCATCCGGATTCCGCTCGACAGCGCTGATGAAATGCGGCGAGAGTTCGAGCGGCGCCATAGGCAGCAATATGGCTTCACCGCACCAGAAAAAGGCGTGCTGTTCGACACTCTCGTTGTCGAGTCCCGCGCCACGGCCAACCCGGCAAAGGAGCGGGCAATCGGTGAAAGAATACAGCCCGCGTCTCCCATCGCTCAACGGTCGATCTATTCACGCGGTGAATGGTGCGATGCCCCGGTTTTCGAGCACGCCAGGCTTGCCAGAGGCCAGAGGATCACGGGTCCGGCGATCATCACCGAACCGAATGGTACGATCATTGTTGAACCAGGCTGGCGCGCACAGCTGAACCCGCTCGGCCATTTGGTCATGGAGAAGCAGGCTGGGGAGAAGAAGACGCTAGAACTGACGGCAGGCGTCGACCCCGTAACACTTGAGATATTCAACCATCAGTTCATGTCGATTGCCGAGCAGATGGGGATCGTGCTGCGCAACACTTCGCAATCTGTGAATGTGAAAGAGCGGCTCGACTTTTCTTGTGCGATCTTTGATGCACGCGGCAGCTTGGTTGCTAACGCTCCGCATGTTCCAGTGCACCTCGGTTCAATGGACGCGACCGTTCAGACCCTCATTGTGAGTGGAGAAGCAATCGAACCGGGTGATGCATTTGTGCAGAACAATCCGCACAATGGCGGCTCGCACTTGCCTGACATCACCGTCGTGACTCCTGTGTTTGACGGAGACGGGGCCGACATTGTCTTTTTCGTCGCGTCACGCGCCCATCACGAAGACGTTGGTGGCATTTCACCCGGATCGATGTCTCCACACGGCACAACGATCCACGAAGAAGGCGTGCTGCTTGACAATCTGAAGTTGGTCGAGCGGGGCACGTTTATGACGGAGAGGATCGAGGCTGCACTTGGATCAGGCGCATATCCTGCAAGGAACATCGGTCAGAACGTTGCCGACCTGATGGCGCAAGTTGCGGCCAATACTGCGGGGGCAGCGGAGCTAAGGAAGCTCGTCGAGAGCCGTGGTCTCAAGACGGTCCATGCCTATATGGGATATATACAGGATAGCGCCGAGGCAGCGGTTCGCCGGGTCATCACAACGCTCGATCCCGGCGAGTTCGCGATCACGCTGGATTCCGGCGCTACGATTCAGGTGGCGATCCGGCCAGACAAAAAGGCCCGTACCGTCACAATAGATTTCACCGGTACAAGCATCCAACTCCCCAACGCCTTCAATGCCCCGCCGGCGATTACGCGCGCCGCTGTGCTCTATGTCTTCCGATGTCTGATCGACGATGAGATACCACTTAACGCCGGGTGCATGAAACCGATCGAGATCGTAGTTCCGGAAGGCTCGCTGCTCAATCCTGTCTTTCCTGCGGCCGTCGTCGCCGGGAATGTCGAAACAAGCCAAGCCATCACTGATGCCCTTTTCGCAGCGCTGGGTAAGCTTGGGACTAGTCAGGGAACGATGAACAATCTCACATTCGGCAATGCTCGTTACCAGTACTATGAGACGATTTGCTCGGGCGCTCCAGCCGGTCCTGGCTTTGACGGTGCAGCGGCTGTGCATACCCACATGACCAATACGCGTATGACTGATCCTGAAGTGCTTGAGCATCGCTATCCAGTCTTCCTCGAAGAGTTCCGGATTGATCGTGGCTCGGGCGGGAAGGGTCATTGGAATGCGGGCGACGGAATAACCCGGCGGATACGTTTCCTCGAGCCCATGGAATGCTCAATTCTGTCCGAGCATCGGCTTGTCGCTCCGGTGGGCCTGAGAGGCGGCGAGGATGGGCGCGTCGGCGCGAATTCTATCCTGCGCCGGGATGGCACAGTTGAGGATCTGGGTGGATGCGGAAACCGCGCGGTCGATCCTGGCGATTGCGTGGTCATCACCAGCCCGACCGGCGGTGGGTTCGGCAAGTCTGAAAGGGCGGGGGGAAGCTGATGTTCAATCGTATTCGCAATGTCGGACCCGGTGCGTTGGTCACTGCCGCCTTCATCGGTCCCGGCACGGTCACAGCTTGTACGCTTGCAGGTGCGAATTTCGGTTATGCGCTGCTTTGGGCCTTACTATTCGCGACTGTGGCCACTGTCATCCTGCAAGAAATGTCGGCACGACTGGGCACGGTAGCGCAGCAGGGTTTGGGCGAAACACTGGCAGGCCTGTTCCAGGACACGCCGTGGAAATGGCCGCTGATCCTGCTGGTCGGTTTGGCGCTGTACCTAGGTAACTCCGCATACGAGGCCGGCAATATCTCTGGTGCTGCGCTAGGCCTTGGAGCAATCGCTGGGGGATCGGATACAGCGTTCAAGTTATCCGTAGCCGCTATCGCATTGTCTGCGGCTGCCCTGCTTCTCGCAGGCAGCTATCGACAAATTGAACGTGTGCTTATCGCTCTCGTGTTGGTTATGGCGATCGCGTTTGTCGCGACCTTCGCGATCGTTCGGCCCGATTTCGCGGCTTTGTTTGGAGGGCTGTTCATACCCTCCATTCCCGACGGTTCACTCATGACAGTCGTTGCGCTGATCGGCACGACTGTGGTGCCATACAATCTGTTCCTCCATGCCTCCGCTGCAAAGAGCCGGTGGTCGGGTGAGGAGGACCTGCAGGCAGCCCGTGCGGACACCGGCATCGCGATCGGCCTGGGCGGACTGATTGCCGTTCTGATCGTATCGACCGCTTCGGCCAGCTTGTTCGTGGCGGGCCTGAAAGTGGAAAACGCAGCTGACATGGCCACGCAGTTTGAGCCCTTGTTTGGTGAGGCCTCCAGCCTATTGCTTGGAATTGGTTTGTTTGCCGCCGGACTTTCAAGCGCAATCACCGCCCCGCTCGCGACCGCTTATGCAATGACCGAGATCTTGCGCGTTGGAGGTGATGAGAAAACCCTATGGTTTCGTGCGATTGCCCTTAGTGTCATCCTGATTGGCGCTGGCATCGCCCTTACCGGAGCGAAGCCAATCACGATCATACTGACTGCGCAGTTCGCAAATGGCTTGCTTCTGCCGATCGTGGCGATTTTCCTGCTCTACGTCATGAACCGAGCCGAAGTGCTTGGGCAGCATACCAACAGCAAGTTTGCCAATGCGCTTGGCCTTGCTGTGGTCGCTATTGCCGCTGGTCTCGGTCTGAGATCGATCCTGACCGTTGCAGGCGCATTATGACCTTAGACTCCCGCGGCGCAGTGCCGCGCTATGTAGTCCTCATGGCTGGGTAGGCCGCTGACGGCGCGCTCGATTATCGAGCGAAGATTGGTGAGGAATTCGCTGAGCTGCTGATCAGTGATCGCATCGGCCATCGGATCATGATTGGCAGGTGTCACACCTTGGCCCAGCATGACCTGAACCCAACTGGCCGCAAGAAACAGGTCATCGACATCGCGTCCGAGTCGGCCGGACGAGGCAAACAATTCCCGCTTGTGGTTCAGTGTCTCGGGCACGTCCATATTCTTGCAATATCTCCAGAATTCGGAATCCTCGCGGTCTGTCTGGCTGTAGTGCAGGATCAGGAAATCGCGGATCTGTTCGAACTCTGCGGCGCAACGGCGATTGTATTCGTCACGCTCGGCTTCGCCGTTGCCACCGCGGGGGAACAGCTGAATCAAGCGACTGACATGGGACTGAATCAGATGGATGCTGGTCGATTCCAGCGGCTCCAGGAATCCGCAGGACAATCCGATGGCCGCGCAATTGTTTGACCAGAAGGACTCTCGCCGGCCGGTGGTGAAGCGAATCGGACGCGGATCATCGAGCGGCTTGGTATCGAGGCCCGCAAGCAATGTGTCTGCTGCGTCATCGTCGGCCACGAAATCGCTGCAATAGACATGACCGTTGCCAGTGCGGTGCTGGAGCGGGATGCGCCATTGCCACCCTGCGTCCTTTGCTGTTGCACGGGTGAAGGGCACAAGCTGGTCCAATCGCGCGCTGGGCACCGCTTGCGCTCGGTTGCAAGGCAGCCATTTGGACCAATCGAGGTATTTCACACCCAATTCCTGTCCCAACAGCAGCGCGCGGAATCCCGTGCAATCAACGAAGAAGTCGCCCGCAATCTCAGCGCCGTTATCGAGCGTGATCGATGCGATGTCGCCGCTTTCGCTATCTCGCACTACCGACTGGACGATTCCTTCGGTTCGGCAAACACCGCGTTCTTCCGCATATGCGCGTAAGTATTGCGCATAAAGGCTGGCATCGAAGTGATAAGCGTGGGCAAGTCCGGCCATGGCAGTGTTGCCAACCCGGTCAAGCTTCGCGAACTTGCCCATGCTCGCGGCATGTTGATGCAAAGAATAGTGCCACAGGCCCTTATCAAGGCCAGCCTCTTTGGCGCGGCGCCAATAATGATGGAACGGAACACTGGCGAGATCGAGACCCGCAGAACCGAAGGTGTGCAGATATCTGTCGCCCTTTCTGCCCCAATCAACAAATTCGATCCCAAGCTTGAACGTTCCAAATGTCTTTTTGAGAAAGTCATTTTCATCAAGGCCGAGAATGGTGTTTAGTCGGATGATCTGAGGGATCGTCGCCTCGCCGACTCCGACAGTGCCGATCGCATCGCTCTCCACCAGCTCAATTTCAAGTGTGGTCCCGAGCAATCGAGCAAACGCAGCAGCGGTGATCCAGCCAGCCGTTCCGCCGCCTACGATCACCAGTTTCTGCAGTGTCCGTTCGGTCATTCCAACAATCCCTGAGGCCTAACTCGGCCGGAAAAACGCGTTGATGGTTAGCCGACCCCGGCCGGGGTCGGTCGGCAATGGCGCGGCATTATCAATCACCCCGCTATGCAGGATGTTGCCGCGGTAGAACACCGCTTCGTTAAATGCGCCGCTGGTAACATGAGTGCGCTCAAAGTGCGGTCGTCCGTCAGTCGGGTACTGGGCTGGTGGCAGACCTGTTGTGCGCACATCAGCTTCAAGCGCGGCCTTGTATTGAGGGAATGTTTCGGCAGTCAGGGATTCAAGCCCCGTGCTCTTGTGCCTGAAGAAGGCCGTGCCGCCATGCTCCGTTTCATGGAGGTAGAGCATCATCGTCGGAAGAACGTCGTGTAGGGAAAGAGTGTAAGCCCTGGTGGGGGGGGGGGGGGGG
>JBCAXQ010000072.1:0-11245 GCA_038534015.1 Pseudomonadota bacterium
GTACGCCCGTTGCGAGTGTCGGTAATGGTAACCGAAGCGCCCGGAAGCGCGTTGCCATTTTCGTCGGTAACAACGCCCTGAACGGCGGACGTAACTTCTTGCGCTGCCACTGGTGTGGCGATCGTGGTTGCAGCAGTGAGACTGACGACGCTCGCTGCCAAGAGATATTTGAGTTTCATAGGTAGGCCCCTAATGGTCACAAAACACGTTGGAGAGGAATGTGATGTGCGCGCTCTAGTCGCGATGCGCGTAGGAAAAGCGACCGTTTTGTGACATTTCAATGAAACTTTTTGACGATCAGATGACAACGCCCGCTGTGCAAAAAGTTTTCCACTGGCCGACCCTTAGGGAATCCGCCTGTCAGCGATGACTTGTTGCCGCAACGCAACATAAAATGAGAATCCGAAAATGCGCCAGGTTGGGGCGACTTCAGGCCAGATTTATCTCTCGCAGACGCTGCTGGAGAAAGTCATGCGCCGTAATCGGTTCGGTTGGAACCGAGTCGTTTGCTCCGCCATCCTGACCAGACATCGGCTCAATGAGATAGTCAGGCCGGAAATGCAGGAAGAAAGGCATGGAATAACGCGACCTTCGCGCTGCTTCACCGCGCGGGTTCACCACCCGATGAGTGGTCGAGCGCAATCGCCCAGCTGTCAGGCGTTCGAGCATGTCGCCGACATTTATGACAAGCGCGCCTTCGGGCACATCGATGGCCTTCCACTCTACTGCCTTTGTAAGCAGCTCCAGGCCCGCTTCCTCTGCGCCGATCAACAAAGTGATCGTATTAATGTCGCCATGCGCGGCCGCGCGGATGGCGCCCTCGGGCGCGTCAGGGCCGAGCGGTGGATAATGCAACAACCGCATGACCGAATTGCCATCCTCAACCGTGGCAGCAAAGAAATTGCGATCCAGGCCAAGATGCAGGGCAATCGCTTCCAGCACACGCAATCCGGCCTCTTCGAATGCATTGTAAAGATCGCTGAAGGTCTCGTGGAATCCTTCCACCTCGTCGGGCCAGATGTTGGGTGCCATATAGTCGCTGAGTTCGTGACCGGGCGGAAGGCTGCGACCGACGTGCCAGAATTCCTTGAGATCGTGGATTTCCGCGTCTTTGGCCTTCTCTGTCCCAAACGGCGTGTACCCGCGAGATCCACCTTTGCCGGGCAGGTGATACGCTCGCTTAGCTGTATCAGGGAGTGCGAAGAATTCTTTCGAATTCGCCTCGGCGCGATCAATCAGGTCCTGCGGGATGCCATGGTCGCGAATGACCGCGAAACCATATTCGGCGAAAGAGCGGCCAAGCTCATCGGCGATATCCTCAAGCGGTTGCGACAGGGAAACGGATGCGATGTCGGGTGCGGTGTTGGTCATGCGAGCTATCTAATACGCGTCAATCAAAACTGCCAACCGATTCAAAGCGGCAAGAACAATCCGGCCAAAGCAGCGCTCATCAGATTGGCAAGGCTGCCAGCCGCAAGGGCGCGCAGGCCAAGCCGTGCGATAACAGGTCGCTGGTTGGGTGCGAGGCCACCTGTCACAGCCATCTGGATCGCGATCGAAGAAAAGTTCGCAAACCCACACAACGCAAATGTAACGATGGCTCGCGCACGATCGCTCAGCTCTCCCGCCGTCATTGCGCCAAGATCGATGAAGGCGACAAATTCGTTGAGCACGATCTTGGTTCCGAACAGGCCGCCCGCGATCTGCGCCTGGTCCCAATCGGTAATACCGATCAGGAACATGACCGGGGCAAACACATAGCCGAGCAATTGCTGGAAGGAGATATCGGGGTAGCCGAACAGGCCGCCTACGCCGCCCAGCATGCCATTGGCAAGCGCGACAAGCGCGACAAACACCATCACCATGGCACCAACCGCAACTGCGAGCTTCACACCGGTTTGCGTACCCTGAGCAGCCGCTTCGATAATGTTGGCAGGCTTGTGCCCCTCCTCGAATGTCTCGGCAACTTCGACTTCGGGGGCTTTGCCACCTTCGACCAGTGAGCCCGGCCCTTCCGCACTGATGCGGGCTTCGGGAAGTTCGATCTTTTCAATCTCTGCTCCCGACATCTCTGCTGCGGAGCGCGCTAGTTCGCTGTCATCATCGGGCATGATGATTTTCGCCATCAAGATGCCACCAGGGGCGGACATGAAAGCGGCGGCTAGCAGGTATGGAACAGCATCGTCGCCAAGGAACGCCGCATAGGCGGCCAGGATGGTGCCGGCGACGCCCGCCATCCCGACGCTCATCAGCGTAAACAGCCGACTGGGTGGCAAAGAGGCCAGATAAGGCCGCACGACGAGCGGGCTTTCCGATTGGCCGACAAAGATATTGGCGGCGCTGCCAAGCGCTTCCACCTTGCTGATCCCTGTAATCCAGCCGATTGCACCGCCAACCCAGCGCACCAGGCGCTGCATGATGCCGAGATGATAGAGGATAGAGACGATCGCCGCGAAGAATACGATCACGGGGAGCGCTGCAATGACGAAAGTGTTTGCGAATGGATTGGAGTCCATCGATCCGAACACCGCCTCGATCCCGACAACGGAATAATCGAGCAGTGCGATCACCCCATCGGATAGAAACGCGATGACGCCAACGCCGAAGTTGGTCCGCAACACAAGTACCGCCATCAGCGCCTGTAACGCGAAGGCCGCGCCCACAACGCGCAATTTGATACGCCGTTTTCCGGTTGAAAGCAGGAATGCAATCGCGAGGATCGCAAGAATCCCGGCAAGGCTCAGCAGAATTGAAGACACGGATGCAGGCACGGTTTTGGCAGCCCCTTGTTTTATGGCCGCTCTTCGGCCCCCTTTGCCCGGATTCGCATCTGAAGTCCGGCAGACGCCACCTTGCCGCTTGGCGTGCAACAGTCAAATGCTTGCAGCATCTACGCCTCTTTTGACTCGCCCCAACCCACAGGACAAAAGCCGTCCGACTTCACTTTTCGCCAGCATCGCCATAGGCATGCGGAATGACAGACACCGCGACCGCAGCTGCCGAAACAAACGTCCAGACCGAAAAAGCCGAAAGCGCAACAATACAGATGCCGCGCGGCTTGTTCGTTTTCCTGATCATCTACGGCGGGATGACAGTGCTTGCTGGTGTCGTCGCGTTCAAGCAGGTCCAGCTCTGGCCAAGCAACCTCGCCGTTGAGGCCGGAATTTTCCCCTTCCTGCTGCTGGTGGTGATCTCCAGCACGATATCCCAGCTGTATGGCAAGGAGACAGCGCAGAAACTGGTCTGGTGGGGCTTCGTGCCGCTCGCCCTGTCGGCGGCGTTGATCTATCTTGTGCTCAGCCTGCCGCCATCACCGGAAATGACGGAATTCCGCGCTGGCGACCTGGCGGCGTTCGAGACTGTGCTTGGCCAGACGCCGCGCATTCTGATGGCTGGCCCAGCGGCCTACATCACATCCCTGTTGCTCAACATCTGGATTTTTGACCGGCTGCGCGGATCGGGAGAAACAACCACTTTCGGCCTGATGGCACGCGGCGCGATTGCCTCTGCCCTCAGCCAGGCCGTCGATTCGGTTATCTTTGTCACGCTCGCGTTTTATGGTGAGTTCGACATCACCAATCTGCTGATCGGTCAAGTCATCGCAAAGGTCACGCTCAGTATTGTGCTGGTGCCGTTCATCATCACCTTCGGCGTCCGCGCGGCCCAATGGTTGGACCAGCGCTGACGACGAAGGCAAATATCATTCAGCATCCGGCTGAGTTGACAGGGTGGAGGCCGGCAGGACTTTGATCGTCAGTTCAACCTCGGGGCGGAAGTATTTCCGGGCCAAGGCGCTGATATCGTCTGTTGTAAATCCCTCGACGAATTCTGGTGTAGCGGCGATCCGCGCCAGTCGTTCCGGGCGGCTCTGCGCTTCGGTTACCAAGCCAACCCACAGATCGTTGGTTTCGACCGCTTGGGCGAACTGTTCCAGTTGCGGGTTTCTGGCGCGCGCCAGAACGTCCTCGGTCAGGCCGTTCATCCGGATTTCCTCGATCACACCTTGTATCGCCGCAAGCACAGGATCCACATCGGCAGGTGCAACCAGGGATCCGACCGAGAAATACCCAAAGTCTTCGAGGGTCGCATCATGGATTGACGAAACACTCGGCCCGTATGACGCGCCCAGTTCCTCCCGCAGCTTCTCATTGAGCATCACGTTCACGGACTCTTGCAGCATTGTAAGCCCGACCGCTGTCTCCAGATCATCATCATCTGTTGTCGGCCATGTAACAAGCACGAAAGCCTGATCAGCCGCGCCATTGTGCGGCAGAGTGACCGTCCGCTCGGGTGCGCTGGTCGTGATCGTTCTAAGCTCGGCGAAAGCTGGGGCTGCAGCCTCTCGTTCAGGCAATGCGCCGAATGTCTGGCGCACTGCGGCGATGGCATCGGCCTCGCTTACGTCACCGACAATTCCGATCTCAATCGCAGCGCTTGCTGCGTTGGCACGATAGGCTTCGGCAATGTCATCCTGCGAGAACGCGAGCAATACCTCCTGTCCGGGCAGGCTGACACGCTCATCCCCATCGGTAAGCGCATCGGCCTGACCGAGCGAAGCGACCTGGGCTGGAAGCCCATTGATCTGGGCCAGCACTGGTGGGATTATCGCCTCCCACCGATCCTGAGCCGACTGACGGAATCCGAAATCAGTCAAATATGCTGCAGAAACTTTCATCTGTGTCGCAAGCTTATCCGATGTCGTCTCACCGCTGGCCACAAAGGCATCCAGTCCAGCTGAGAACCCATAATTGACGGCTTGACCTGCGAGCAGCTCCTGAAGCTCTTCGAATGAGTGTTCCTGCGTGCCGGCCAATGCACCAACAATCTGGAAATAGATCGCCATCGCCTGGTCATTGGCTTCGGGCGGCATGGCAAAAGCACCGCCTGCCATTTTGACGTTGTAAAGCACACTGCCCGGCGCAAAACTGGTTGGCTTGATGTTCAGCCGAACGTTGTTGGCAAATGCTATCGAGCGGATATTCAGCTCGGCATCGTAATCATCCGCCACGACCTCGCCCGCTGGTCCAAAATCGTCATAAGCGAACACCGTCAAAGCGCTCTCTTCGAGCGGGTCCACTGCTGTGTTTCGAGCGGCATTATAGACGCTGGCGATCGCATCGGTTTCGATTTCAGCCTTCGTCGTGATGTGGACCAATTGCGGCGAACCGTCCCACAGCTCTGCGAAGGCGGCATTGACCTGTTCGATATTCAATCCGGCAGCGAATTCCTGGAACAGGCCGTACCGATATGCGGGCGTTGTGACGAAGTTATCCTCCGCGACCACATTCACAATGTTGTCCGCGATGGTCGAGTTGCGGCGCGCCTCTGTCTGCTCGGCAGAGACAGCATAATCAGTCTCGATATTCGACAGCGCAAACTGAAGCTCGCGCTCGGAAAAGCCAAACTCAATTGCTCGGCGGAGCTCGTTTTCGAGGGCGGGCAGGACTGTTTCCCACGAGCCATCATTGCCAGCGGCGACGATTGTCGAACTGGTGGCGCTGTCTTCGACATCGATCAACGCCATACCTCCGCCGATCAACCCTCCGCCTTCGCGCTCGACCAATTGTTCAACCCGGCGATCGAACAGCACTGTCAAAAGCCTTTGCATCATCAGCATGTTGCGACGTTCAACGTTGTCCTTGGGGTCAACGAATGGACGCATTGTGCGAATCTGGACACGTTCGACAATGGTCGGATCAACAAATGTGTCGAATGCTGCTTCGCGACTGAAATCGACTTCGCCCAGATCTGTTTCCGGGCCAACGGGCGCCGCAGCCTGCCAGCTTTCAAACCTTTCCATAATCTTGGATTCGATCAGCTCTGGATCCATCGCGCCGACCACAATCAAGGTCGTGTTCTCGGGGCGATACTGGCGCTGGTACAGCGCCTTGAGCCGATCCGCCGGGGCGGTCGAGATGACGTCGTCCGTGCCGATCGGCAGCCGCTGCGCATAAGGCGTGCCAGGGGCAAAAAATGCAAACTGATCAACCGCCGCACGCAGATCGGCGGTGTTGCGCACGCGCTTTTCAGACAGCACAACGCCGCGTTCGCGGTCCACAGCCGCTGCATCAAAGGTCAATTCACTGGCCGTCTCACGCATCAGAAACAGCGCCAGATCAAGGCGCCTTTCGTCAATCGATGGGACTTCGAGCTGGTAAACCGTCTCGGCGAACGCGGTGTAGGCATTGGTGTCCGGTCCGAAAGCCAGCCCTTCGCGTTCGAGCAGGCTGATCATTTCCCCTTCCGGCACGTTGGTCGATCCGTTGAACGCCATATGCTCGATAAAGTGGGCAAGGCCGCGCTCGTTCTCGGCCTCATCGACCGACCCGAAATTGACATGCATGCGAACCGACAGCGCCTCTGCCGGGACTTCGCTGAACCGGATCGCATATTTCATCCCGTTCGGCAGCGTACCGTATGTGATCGATTGATCGTATTCGATATCGGTTTCATGCAGCCCCCAGCCTTCGACAGGCCCATCGGCCAGCGCCGGAATCGGACTGAGCGCGAGAGCGGCAGCCGAAAGCAACAGCGGAAGTTTTGAAATTGAACGCGCGACCATTGTATCCCCCTGTGATCTGATACCGGGGGACAGTGAGCGAATAGGTTCGCTTATTCAAGCAGATGCGTAGGAGGATCCGCGCCCTGCGCGAACAATTTCACACGATCACTCTGATTTGTAGACCTCGCCCGCCTTCATCACGAAGGAAACGTCTTCCAGCACGGCAACGTCAGCCAACGGATTGCCCGCCACCGCAATGATATCTGCTGATGCACCCGGTGCGATCACCCCGACAGCGCCGGCCTGGCCTAGCGCTTCTGCGGAATTGATGGTCGCAGCCTGCAACGCTTCGGCAGAGGTCATTCCGAACTGCACCATGCGCGATAGCTGCTTGGCATTGTCTCCGTGCGGATAGACCCCGGCGTCGGTGCCGAACACCATCTTCACACCCGCACGATGAGCGGCACGGAAATTGTCGCGCTGGGTCTGGCCGACGACCCGCTCTTTCTCCAGGCTTTCAGGCAGAATCCCCGCGGCTTCGCCTTCGCCCAGAATGAATTCAGTGACATAGATGTCCATCGACAGATAAGTGCCATTCTCGCTCGCGAGCCGGATCCCCTCTTCATCGATGAAGCTGGCGTGTTCGATCGTGTCGACGCCCGCTTTCAAAGCGTTGACAATCCCTTCTGCGCCGTGGGCATGACTTGCCACCTTGAGGCCGTGGCTGTGCGCTTCGTCCACCAAAGCGGTCAACTCTTCAACGGTGTATTGAGGAGCACCAACCTTCGTACCTTTGGAGAGAACGCCGCCCGTAGAGCAGGTCTTGATCAGATCCACGCCAAACTTGCGATTGTAGCGGACCTTTGCCCGCGCCGCCCACGGCCCATCCGCAACACCTTCGCCAGTCGCCTCGTATTCGGGTGGCAACAAGTTGTTGTCGCTGCAATGCCCACCGGTAATGCCGATCGGGGGACCTGACACAAACAAACGCGGTCCAGGGACATCGCCTTCGGCAATGGCATCCCGCAGCGCGATATCGCCAAAGCTTGGAGCACCAACATTGCGGACTGTGGTGAAGCCAGCCATCAGCGTGGTCTTGGCGTTGACCACGCCGGTAATGGCAGCGCGTTCATGGGAAATCGCGAGCCGCCGGTACCCATGCACATCGCTGTCGCTGGTCAGATGGACATGCATGTCAATCAGGCCAGGAAGGATCGTCATGCCTTCCAGATCAATATAGCTGGCTTCGTCGAGTTCTGGCGCCTCCCCGGTAGCAACCGCAGTGACCATTCCATCCACAATTGTAATGACCGGGTTCGCTACCAGTTTGCCCTCGGCGACGTCGACCATTGCATCAGCAGTCAAGACAACAGTCTCGGCTCGGACTGAGACTGATGCGAGGCAAGTCGCGGCGGCAAGTGTGACAAACTTTATGATTTTCACGCGGCAGATCCCCATGTTGCCCCAACTATTGCGATGCGGCGAAGGCTAGCAGCTTTTGTCGAACCGGCAAGGCAGATGCCAGACGAACAGAAATCTCGATCTTGGCAGGCGGGATTGGCTTTCAAATGGCCTAATCGTTCATTCTGGCGCTGAGCTGGTAGTCGTAAAGTGAAGGCACAGCCGCAACCGGCTCATTGTGCATTTCCAGATACGGGTCGGGTGTATGCGACAGGCGAATGTCACGATTGCCATGCATGCCGACAACCCTGGCATCCGGCCCTTCCGATCCGGCATAGATCACCAGTTCGCCGCCAGGTTCAACCCCGCCCGTGACGATCACCTGTAGGTTCCAGGTCGTATTGAACCGCCCATGGCCGGGCTGCCAATACCCCGCGCCACCAGCCCGATAGAGATCGTAGAGCGGCGTGCCATCTTTATCAGTCCCATCTGGCGTCACATGCACGGTGACATTGTCATACAGGTTTTGATGGTTGGCCCCAGCGTGCTGGTCCAGTGTGGGCGTGGTCCAGACAACAGCATCCTTGTACACCGACTTGGTCGAACGCGTGTTGAAACTGAGCGCATGGATGGTCGGGTTGTACACCGTTAGCCCGTCCACGAGCACATTGTGCACATTGCCCACATGCACGCTGTAGTGCGCCTTGTGGTTACCCTCTGTCACAACGTTGCGGATCGTGACATTGGCAAGATCATCGGTGAGAATACCGCTGTCGCTGTTCTCTATGCGGACGTTCTGGATCCAGCCATTGTGGACGCCGGTTAGATAGATTCCATTGAAACCGGCTTCATTGTGGTGCCCGAAATACGGATTCTCTGGGAAGACCAGCGCGAGATCCTGGATCCCGACATTGCTGAGATGTTCCCACTCAGCAAAATATGCCGGAAGTTCGGTGCTGATGTCGTGAAGCAGCGGGTCAGCGATCATAACCGTGGTCCCGTCAATCGCTTCAATGCGGGTTGGTTGTTGCACAAGCGGGCGATCTGGCGTTTCCCAGTGCCGGCTGCCAATCTTGAGGTCGGTCTCGCCATAGAGCGATTTCACCAAAGGCCCATCGGGACCGGCGCGATTGTGCCAGAAGATCTGCAGGACATCCCCGGCTTTCAATCCCGAGCTATCCTCGACCGTCAAGCGTCGGGAAAATTGGCGCCCCGAAGCAATGCCCGCAACTTTGGTGATCGGACGATCATAACGTTCCAGATATGTAGCGTGACGGCCATTGGGCACGCGCGACCAAAGGAAGCCTGCACTCCAGCTGTATTCAGAGAACAGCACCTCCAGGTTCTGGTCCGATTGCCGCTCATACTTGTCGTTTTCCGCCAGGTATTCACGGATTTCGGTGAGCGCACCGCCATCTTCGATCTGGTTGAGCGGCCTCGGCATGAACAGTTCAGTACCGCCTTCTCCCATGCCCATTCCCGAAAGCACGATCCCATCTCGTTCCAGCCAGAGGATCTCGGTCAGCTGGTAGCGCCCTGCCCCGAATTGAATACGCACCGGTCCACTGCGTGTATTGGCCTCAGCAATAGCCGCCTTTAATGCTTGGCTGTCATCCTTCTTATCATCAGGCATAGCGCCAAAGTCAGCAACATTGATCACCTGATCGACAGTCGGAATCTCGCCCTGCCCATACTCATAGCCGGCATAGGAAAAGTCCGGCAGGGGATGATCGCTCTGTGTCGCCGGTTGAGAGAGGATCGCCGGGACGTTGCCATCCGGTCGGGATGCCGACGCCGGTCCCGAAAGGATGGCCGCGCATGCGGAGGCGATCGCTACTAAAGCCCTAATAAGGGGCGCTTTTCTGATACCAAGCCGCCTCATGAAACCTCTCCTACCAGCTTTTCGAGAAAAGGTATTGACGCGCAATGATACCGGTGTCAATTATTTAGGTAACCGGTGTCATTTGTATAGAGAAGACCGGCACTGCGATCCTGGGGAGGATAATCATGTCATCAATTGCAACCACTTGCATGCGGCGTTCTCGCGCCGTTTTTCGCGCCACGCTGTTGGCTTCCGCTGTCTCAATCGCTGCACCTGCATTGGCCCAAGACCAGGCCGAAGAGGGTGGCGATCAAGCTGACGATCAAATCGACGGGCCCGAAATCCTGGTCACTGGCGAAATCAGTCGCACAATCGAGAATTCCCTTGCCGCCAAGCGCGGCCTTTCTGTCATTGGCGATGCGATTGTTGGTGATGACATTGGCGACCTGCCCGATCTTTCGGTCGCTGAGACACTTGAGCGCGTCGTTGGCGTTACATCAGATCGCTTCAAAGGCGGCGCATCGGAACTCTCCATCCGCGGCCTGGGGGCATTTCTGGGATCTTCGGTTCTCAACGGTCGCGAGATTTCATCAGGTAGTGATGGTCGTGATGTCAACTTTGGCCAGTTCCCGTCCGAACTGATCAATGGTGCGATCATATACAAGTCGCAGCAGTCCAGCTTCATTGAAGGCGGGGTGTCTGGCATAATCGAGCTGCAGACCCTCAAGCCGCTCGATTATGGTAAGAGGCGCATCCAGATTCAGGCGCTCGGCGGTTTTAGCGAATATGAAGATCGCGTCACGGACGGTGAGCCGTTCAACTACCGCCTGACCGCATCCTACGTCGATCAGTTCCAACTGGGCGATGGCGAGCTTGGTATTGCAATTGGCGGACAGCTGCGTCGCGATACCGCGCCAGAGGACATCTACACATCGAGTTCGACCTATCGTCCTTGCAACACAATCGAGGGTGTCGATCAGAGCAACAATTGCACCTTCCTTACGGATGGCGATGGCGTCTCATCCGGGGCTTCGGATCCATACTTTATATCCAACCAGTATATCTTCCGGGCGATGAGCACGGAGGCCGATCGAGATGCCGTTATGGCAACAATTCAGATGGCGCCGACTTCTAACTTCGAGATCACGCTTGATGGCCAGTATTCGTTCCGCGACGATATCGAAGAGCGCGCGAACCTGGTGATCGCCGATGGTCGCCGCGATATTGAGCCAATCGAGATATCTCCCACAGGGGCGCTGTTGGCGCATCGGGGCGAGACGCGCATTGAAAACCAGTCGGTCTGGCGGCAGCGGACCGAAGAGTATGTCGGCCTGGGTGGCAATATTGAGTGGCGCGGCGACGCGCTCACACTCGAAGCCGATGTTTCCTATTCGCAGACCCAGCGCCGTCAGGATGAGCTCGACATGCGTATTCGAACCAACAGCCGAGTGCTGTTTGAACTGGACTCGCGCGGCGTCGATGTGCCGAACTTCACGCTGACCGATGTGTCCGCGGTTGAA
>JBCAXQ010000073.1:0-11165 GCA_038534015.1 Pseudomonadota bacterium
CTGATGCTGCGTACTCCTGACACCGATGCGGCTGAAATGCAGGACAAATACGGCGATGAGCCTTCACAATTCGTGGAGCTAGCAGATGGTCTGACCGTTCACTATCGCGATGAAGGGCCCACAAACGCAAATCCCGATGCGCCTGCGATCATCCTGCTCCATGGGTCAACTGCGGATCTGCATACTTGGCAAATGTGGGTCGATGCCCTTCGTGAAGATTACCGCGTGGTCCGATTTGACCAGATCGGCCATGGATTGACCGGCCCCGATCCCAACGGCGATTACTCGCTCGAAAGCTTTGTCTCCGACATAGATGAATTGGCCGATGCACTGGAACTGGACAGGTTTATCCTCGGTGGCAGCTCCATGGGTGGAGCTCACACAATCGGCTATGCCCTGGCCCATCCTGGTCGCCTGGACGGTATTATCCTGGTGGGGGCGAGCGGTGCGCCCATTCGCCGCGAGGGTGGGAGAAGTATCGTTCTGACACTCGCTCAAACCCCGGTGATCAATCAGGTTATGGCGCAGATAACCCCGCGTTCAATGATAGAGTCCTCGTTGTCGAAGATGGTCACGAACGAGGATATTCTGACCGACGAAGCCATTGATCGGTACTGGGAACTGCTGCGCTATCCTGGCAATCGGTCGGCGACGATCACGCGATTTGGCACGCCGCGGACGGCTTTCGAAGCGGATCAGGTAGCTGCGCTCGATATTCCGTCTCTCATCGTCTGGGGTGCCGAAGACCCTCTGATACCGGTTGCGTCCGGGCGTTGGTATGAAGAGCATCTGCCGAACGCGACCTACATCGAGTATCCCGGCATTGGCCATTTGCCGCATGAAGAGGCAGCAGAGGCGACAATCGGTGACCTCACGACATGGCTGCTTAACCTGGAATTAGCTAACCAAGCGCCTTGAATCGCTGAAAAATTCAGTGCCTATGGACGGCAGTCGCTGTGCGTCGCTAAACCGGATAGAAAGCACGTTTCGGATTCGTGGGGTTGTATTGCGTAAACTTGGTCTGATCGGCGGCATGAGCTGGGTTTCCACCGGCATGTATTATGACCGTATTAATCGTATCGTGCAGAAACGCGGGGCGCCGATGGCGAGCGCGCCATTGCTGATCGAAAGCCTGGATTTCTGTCAGCTCTATGCGATCCGCGAAGATCAGGATTGGAAACGCGCGGGCAAGATCCTGTCCGAAAGCGCCAAGCGGCTTGAAGGGGCGGGGGCAGAGGCTCTGATCATCGGAGCGAATTCGATGCACAAGCTCTATGACGAAGTGGCTGCTGCGGTCGAAATCCCGATCATGCACATTGCCGATCACGTTGGACGCGAGATGAAGCGGGCAGGCTGCAAGACTGCCGCATTGATCGGGACGCGCAATGTCATGACTGAAAGCTTCTACAGACAGCGGCTGGTCTCCCAGGGAATCGATCTGCTTCCGCCCAATATGGATAATGTCGAAGTGCTTGACCGGATCATCTATGATGAGTTGATGGTCGGGAAAACTACCCGTGACGCCCAGCGCGCGATGAAAACGATCATCACCAACAAGGCGCAAGAAGGTGCCGATGCGATCGTGCTCGCCTGCACGGAACTGGACCTGATTGTCGATGTCGATGCGAATGTCCTGCCGGTTTTTGACTCAACCCGAATTCACTGTGAAGCGGCGGCAGACTGGATCCTGGAACAGGAATTGGTGGACTAGGGGGCGTTTCGCCCCTTGTCAGAACCGCTTTGCCGCAATGCAGCATCGGTGTGTTTGCAACCGCCAATCCGCGTCATAGTAATGTAACAGACGTAAAGTCCGAGCTTTCGGGTCGCTTTCCGAGAAGCTCTGGGGCCGTCCCCTGTTGCACCGACGGACGGCCCCAAAACATGTCCACCACATTCACAAGGGTTGCCCACTTGTTCCCGTTGCTGCGATGTGGCTGGTAACTTAGGCCTCCCAGCCACTATGACCCGCGCCGCCTACGCCGCCGATCCCGCCCGTCACAAGGGCCGCGAGTTTGGCACCGATCCGAGTGGGAGCAGGGGCCCACGGAGCGATTTTCAGCGCGACAGAGACCGCATCATCCATTCGATGAGCTTCCGTCGGCTCCGTTCAAAAACCCAGGTTTTCATCGCGCCCGAAGGCGATCATTATCGGACCCGGCTGACGCATAGCCTCGAAGTTGCCCAGATTGGCCGGGTGTTGGCGCGTGCCCTGGGACTTGATGAGGACCTGACCGAAGCACTGTGTCTCGCCCATGATCTGGGGCACCCGCCATTCGGTCATGCAGGTGAAGCCGCTTTGGCCGACGCCATGTCCCGCGCAGGCGGGTTCTGTCACAATGCTCAGGCGCTTCGCACTGTCATGCGGCTGGAGTCGCCCTATCCCGAGCATGAAGGTCTCAATCTCACCTGGGACCTGTTGGAAGGGCTGGCCAAGCATAACGGTCCGATCGGGGCGCCGAACTGGGCTCTTGCCGAACTGGATGAAGTGTTTCCCCTCGATCTGGGGGCATGGCCTTCGCTCGAAGCGCAAATCGCCGCGGTTGCTGACGATATCGCCTACGACAATCATGATATCGATGATGGCCTTAGGGCTGGGTTCCTGGATCTCGAAGACCTGGTTGAACTGGATTTCCTCGCCGACCAGTGGCGGACGGTCGAAAAACGCTTTCCCAATGCGCCGCGAGAGCGTCAGTTGCGCGAACTGGTTCGCGACCAGATCGGACTGATGGTGAATGATGTGCTGGAACACACTGCGGCGCAGGTGAAAGGCATGAGTTCGGTTGAAGATGTGCGAGCCGCAAACCGCCAGTTGGGAGGATTCTCTCCCGACATGGCCCATAATGAGCGGGCGCTAAAGAAGTTCATGTACGATAAACTCTACTATCATCCTCATCAGGTCTCAGCGGCAGAGAAGGCCCGCGATGTTGTCGCTCGCTTGTTCGCTGCATATTCGCAGGACCCCGGCCTCATGCCGGACGAATGGCAGTCCAGACTGCCGGAGAACGATCCTCATCGCAGCCGTGCGATCACCGATTTTATCGCCGGCATGAGTGATCGGTTTGCGCTTGTCGCCTGCAGCAACATTTATGGCGAAGCGCCCAGTGGGCTGATCAACGTATGACAGCGCCAATGAACGAGATGACACGTGTCGCTTTAGTGGGATCAACCGGCCTGATCGGACGCCGCGTAATCGAGATCAGCAGTGCAGGTCAGGATGTTCGCATCGTCGCGATTGCCCGCCGCGAGACACCTTTGCCCGATGGCGCAAGAATGGAACGCTTTATCGCCACGCCAGAGAGATGGGGCGAAGTCTTGGAAGCTGTGCGGCCGCGCGCTCTCATCTGCGCTCTCGGTACAACATGGAAGAAATCCGGGAAGGATGAAGCCGCCTTTCGCGCTGTTGATCAGGATTTGGTGGTTGCGACTGCGGAGGCGGCGAAAGCCGCCGGTATCAGCAATCTCGTCGTGGTGAGTTCGGTAGGGGCGGATGTCCGTGCCAAGAATTTTTACCTCAGCGTCAAAGGTGAAGTCGAACAGCAACTGACCCAGATCGGGTTTAAGCGGCTCGATATTCTTCGACCGGGTCTGCTCAAGGGCCCCAGAGAGAACGATCTGCGCTGGGCTGAGAAATTCGGTATTCTCGCAAGTCCCGTTGTAGATCCGTTTCTGTCGGGCAAATGGGCCGGATATCGCTCTATCGATGCTGATCTGGTCGCCGAAGCCGCCTTGGGTTTGGCACTCCGACGTGCGGCAGGGCGGTTTGTCCATAACAATGATGGGCTTCGCCGAGCCTCGCGTGAATGGCGCCAGCGCGAAGCGCGCTTCGCAGTGGAATAGGGGGCAAGCATGGACTGGAGCACTGTCTTTGCCGCAGTGAACCTGTTGGCGATGGTGGCGTGGGCCGCGTTGATACTGGCTCCGCGCCCGCCCGTGGTCCTGGCGGGCGTGCTCTATATTGGGGTGGGTATCCTCTGCCTGGTCTATGCGGTGTCGCTGATCGGCGTGGTTGCCGGGGTGTTCCCCAACAATCGTGGCAGCGCGTTGAACATCAATATCGAAGCAGTGCGTGGATTTTTTGGCAGCGATGCGGGAGTTACGATCGGCTGGACACACTATCTCGCGTTCGACCTGTTTGTCGGTTTGTGGATCGCCCGTGATGCCGATGCCAAAGGGTTTTCGCGTTGGCTCCAGGCACCCGTTCTTTTGGCGACTTTCTTGGTTGGTCCAATCGGATTGCTAGTATGGCTGGGCGTGCGTGAACGTCGGGCCCGAAGTGTGGGGCGCTGGAACTAGCGGAATCAGTGGAGCGCTCGCCCGTTTTGTCTTAAGACCTCGGCAAACAAGACTAACAGGGAAGAGAGATCTGAAATGGCGAACAACGCCCAGCACGACTTTGTCACATTCGATGAATTTCTGCCCTATTGGGCGGCCGAACGACCCGATGGCATCGCCCTGGAAGAAGGGGAGCGTCGGACGTCTTATGCTCAAGCTGAGCGGCTGACCTTGCAGATCATCGCTTTTCTGCAGGCGCGCGGGGTCGAACCTGGCGATCGTATAGCGTGGCTTGGCAAGAATTCGGACCGGTATTTCCTGATGCTCTATGCTGCCGCCCGCATGGGCGCGGTGATGGCACCGATCGGCTGGCGTCTTGCTCCGCCGGAAATCGCCTACATCCTTGGCGATACAGGCGCAAAGATCGTTGTGACCAGCGATGAGTTTTTTGAGGTAGCCGCTCAAGTCGCGGGCGGAATGGATAACGGCCCGCAAGTCCTCACCGGCGATGCGATGATGGGCGAAGCCGCTGCTCTCGAACCTGCCACCTATGAACCGGCGGATCCGGATGATCCGGTTCTACAGCTTTACACGTCGGGCACCACTGGCAATCCCAAAGGGGTCCAACTTTCAAACCGCAACCTCTTCAGTCTGCGCAAACCGGGGCTGGCCGAACAAATGCCTTGGCAGAATCTGGAGCCAGACGATTGCATCCTGATGGTGATGCCGTGCGCCCATATCGGCGGAACTGGCTCAGCACCCACCGGGGTCGCGAATGGTATCCGCATATTGGTCCAGCCAGAGTTCACTCCGACCGGAGTGCTTGACGCGATCGAGAGCGGTGCGACGATCCTGTTCCTTGTCCCAGCTGCGATCCAGATGGTGGTTCAGCATCCCCAGGCGGCCGAGACCGATTTTTCGAACCTGCGTTACATGCTGTACGGCGCGGCGCCGATGCCGCTCGAACTGCTCAAGGAGGCCGTGCGCACCATGCCGCAGACCGGTTTCCTGCAAGTCTATGGGATGACCGAAACAACCGGCACGGTGTCGCTCTTGCCGCCCGAGGATCACGTGCTCGAGGGCAATCAGCGCATGCGTTCGGCAGGCAAAGCGGTCCCCGGCGTTGAGATTGAAATTCGCGGGGATGACAATGCGGAATGCACCCGTGGCGAAATTGGCGAAATCTGCATCAAATCGCCATCAAACACGGTGGGTTACTGGAAGCTTCCCGAGGCGACTTCCAAGACCATTGATGCGGACGGGTGGCTGCGTACGGGCGATGCGGGGATTATGGACGAAGATGGCTACGTCTATATTCAGGACCGGATCAAAGACATGATCATCTCCGGCGGAGAGAACGTGTATCCGGCAGAAGTCGAGAACGCGATCTTCGGTCACCCGGCTGTTGCCGAAGTGGCAGTTATCGGCATCCCTTCGGAGCAATGGGGCGAGGAGGTCAAAGCATGCGTCGTCTGCAAGCCGGGCGCGGAGATCGAGGTGGGCGATGTTATCGCCTATGCCCGTGAGCGCGTGGCGGCATTCAAAGCGCCCAAGAGCGTGGACGTGATCCCGGAAATGCCTCGCAATGCCAGCGGTAAGATCCTGCGACGGCAATTGCGGGCGCCCTATTGGGAAGGGCAGGACCGTCAGGTGAGCTAGTGACGGATCAGCTTACGCCACCAGTCAAACCATGAAGAAGCATGCGCCAGCGACTCTTCGCAATCGCGAAGCGATCGCCGAAGTACTTCGACTGGAACTGCCCGCGACTGGAACTGTGTTGGAAATTGCCAGCGGTTCCGGCGAACACGCGGTGTTTTTTGCGGAACGGTTTGCTCAGCTCACGTGGCAGCCGAGCGATCCGGACAAGGATGCGGTGGCTTCAATTGCCGCCTATCGCGGGGACTATTCGGGCAACAATCTGAATGAGCCGATCATGCTGGATGCGTCGGCCAAACGATGGCCCGTGCGGATTGCCGACGCGATCCTGTGCGTGAACATGACCCACATAAGCCCTTGGGCAGCAACAATAGGGTTGTTCGACGGTGCAGCAAAGCATTCCACCTCCGCAGCGCCGCTGGTTCTTTACGGTCCCTACTTTGAAGAGGGCATTGAGCCTGCCCCATCCAACGTTTCTTTCGACCAAGGCTTGCGGGCTCGCGATCAGCGCTGGGGAATTAGGCGGGTCTCCGAACTCGATGAGTTGGCGCATTCGTTAGGCTTCATGCGAAGCGCACGCTACGAAATGCCAGCCCACAACCTGGCGCTTGTCTATCGTCGAACCTAGGTCAACCGTCACCATTGATGACATCTTCACCGGCCTCACCGACCGATTGAATATCTTCACCCAGACCCTTTACTGTGTTGCAGGCTGCGCTCGTAAGGGTGAGGGCAGCGAGGGCGGTCGCAATGATTGTCTTGCGGATCATCTGGCAACTCCTTTGGTTTCGAGCAAGCTAGACCGCAGAAGATGAACCTGTCTTGCCGCGTGCGAGCACCCGCTCGCGATATGCGATGAGCAGCCCTGCACCAATGATGAGCGGAGCGCCAAGCCAAAGCATTGCTGATGGCGTGCTGGAAAAAATGAGTGCGCCATAAAGCGTTGCCCAAAGCAGTGATGTGTAGTCCATCACGATAATCACGGCCGCCGACCCGAACCGGAGCGAGGTTGTTAGAAGGATCTGCGCCAAAGCTCCGCACAGCGCCATCGCGAAGATGATCATCCAAGTTTCACCTTCGTGTGGCGCATAGACGAAGGGAAGGGCCAGTGCTGCAACCGGCGCCGAAAGCGCGGTGAACCAGAACACGATCGACCACGGTTGTTCAGTCTTATTGAGGTCCTGTATCTGGAAACTGATCAGGGCGACGAGGAATGCAGCGACCAATCCGATGGCTGCTCTGAAGGGGTCGATCAGTCCGCTGCCTCCCGGCTGGACGATGGCAAGAACACCGGCAAATCCCAGCAGAACAGCTCCCCATCGATACAGTCCGACTCGCTCGCCAAATGCGATCACTGCAATCATCACGGCAAAGAACGGGGTCGTGAAGCTGATCACGGTAGCCTCTGCCAATGGCGCGGTGATCCTGCTGCCATTGACGAAGAACATCCCCGTCAGTCCGGAGATTGCGCGGCGCAAATGGGCACCCAGCCTATTGGTTTTTACCGAGGACAGTTTGCCCCAAGCAGCAAGAAGTCCCGTGACGCAAACCAAAGTGACGGCCTGACGCCAGAATACCAGCTCAGCCAGATGAACACCTCTTTCTCCCGCCAGTTTCACCAACATCGCCATGGTCGCCAGAGTTGCTGCAGTCAGCAGGCGTATCCCGAGCGCAAGCATTGGGCGGGGGCGGGCTACGGAACCATCCATGTGCCTGCGCTTGGAGCAGGCGCTATTATTGCGCAAGGCGCAAGAGCGCCTACATGCTCGCGGCGATGGATATTCTTACAAGCCTTTCCCTTGCGAGCGACGCTGTGCAATTGGCCGTGACCGGCATCGGCTTCATGCTGTTCGCTGGTTTTGCATCGCTGATGGAATGGCGGCGCAACAGATTGCGCGGGCTCGAACGGCTCGAACGCGTGGGCTGGGTGCCGTGGACGCCGCTGTTTGTGTGCTGCGCCATAATTGGAGGCGGCTGTCTCGCAATGAGCCTGCCTGTGGTGCTCGGAAGGTTGTGAAAAGTCGGCGAAACCCTGCGAACGCAGGAACTCACCAAATTACAGACACGCTTCCAGATACGCCTGATCAAACCCGTACTGACGGGCCTTTTCAAGTGTGTAGGGACGCAGCCCGGATGCTCTGAATTCGCCCAGAATCTTACCGTCTTCGCTCTCGTCCAGATATTCGAACTTGAACAGGTTTTGCGTCACAATCACATCGCCTTCCATCCCGATCACTTCGGTGATGTCGGTGGTGCGGCGCGAACCATCACGCAGACGTTTGACCTGGACGATCAGGTCGACCGATTCCGCGATCTGGCGCGAAATGGCCTCTTTTGGAATCTTGATGTCGCCCATCAGGATCATGTTTTCCATACGGCCCAGGCACTCACGCGGTGAGTTGGCGTGGAGCGTACACATCGAACCATCGTGGCCCGTGTTCATGGCGGCGAGAAGGTCGAAACATTCCGCGCCACGAATCTCACCCAGAATGATCCGGTCAGGACGCATACGCAGGGCGTTTTTCACGAGATCGCCAATGGTAATCGCGCCTTGCCCTTCTAGGTTTGGCGGACGTGTTTCCAGCGGCAGCCAGTGCGGCTGTTGCAGACGAAGTTCGGCCGCGTCCTCAATGGTCAACACGCGCTCACCCGGGTCGATCATTTTCGACAAGGCGTTGAGCATGGTGGTTTTACCCGAACCCGTACCGCCCGAGATGACGATGTTCATCCGGCATGCGCCCGCGATTTTCAGCGCGGTACACATCTTGTCCGACATCGAACCAAACTCTTTGAGCATGTCCAGGGTAATCGGCTTCTCGGAAAACTTACGAATTGAGATCGCCGTGCCGCGCAGCGACAGCGGCGGAACGATGACGTTCACACGCGAACCGTCTTTCAAGCGGGCGTCAGCCAATGGGGTTGTCTGGTCGACGCGGCGACCGACCTGGTTCACGATGCGCTGGGCGATCTGGAACAGGTGCTGTTCGTCGCGGAAACGGATCGGTGCGAGCGTCAGCTTACCCTTTTTCTCAATGTAAGTCTGATCAGGTCCGTTGACCATGATATCGGACACGTCCGGATCGTTCAGCAGCTCTTCCAGTGGACCGAAACCGAGCAGCTCGTCGATCAGGACTTTTTCGAGCGCAAATTGTTCGCGGCGGTTCAGCGTGACCTTGAGTTCGGCCAGCACTTCCATGATGATGGGGCGGAATTCCTCGGAGAGTTCTTCCTTCGAAAGCGTGGCAGCTGCTTCCGGATCAACACGTTCAAGCAGGCGCGGTAGCACCTGTTCTTTGATCTTGTGAACGCTTGCTTCGAAGCCGCCGGTCTCGGACTCGGTCGCATGCGTGGCGTTCATTCGCTCGGCAAGCCGAGACATCGCATCATCTTTGGCGTTCGCACCTCCAGAAGGTGGCGGAGCTGGCTTGGCTTCCTTTTTGGTCGCGTCTTCACCTGGAAGAGGAGGGAATTGCTCGCCGCCTGCCGCCTGATCGTCACCCGAGGCCCCGCGACCCCCGGTCTTCATCGGGCGTGCGACACCAAAGGCTGGGCGTCCGCCGGTTTTCGACCCGCCAGAACCACCTTTTTTGCCGAATGCGCTCATTCCAAGCCCCCTAGGCACATAATCATCCCGCCCTCATCGCTGGATTAAAGCGAAGAGCGCCTCTCGAAATTTGGTGAATAATCTGGAAAGCTTATTTTTTTCCTAAGGTTGATCCCTGAGCCGGGTCGGCGGATCGCAACCCGGCTATGCAGCAAGCATTGCGTCGCAGAAGTTCGCCCAGGAAAGTCGTTCTCTTTGTTCCGCCAGCGACGATGCCATTTGTTCGGCCGCTTCTGCATCGGCTTTTGAATCAATCAGTTCGGCAAGCGCATCGGAGTCTTCCGCTGCAACAAGCCACCCCGTCTTGCCATGTAAAACTGCGTCTTGCAGGCCGGGAATATCGCTCGCGATGACCGGCTTTTTGTAGTGCTGGGCAATGGCAATTACCCCGCTGCCGGTTGCTGAGCGATACGGGGTTACCAGGTAATCGCAGCGGCTAAACAGTTCGGCCACATCGGCATCAGACGCAAAGCCCGGACGCAATTCGACCCGGTCCGCCAGGCCAAGCCTTGCGATTTGCTGTTCGGTTTCGTCTGTTCCACCCCAGAATTCTCCGGCGATAGTCAGTTTGATATCCTTCGTGGATGTCTTCCCTAGCGCGTCGATCAGTACATCCAGACCTTTGTAAGGACGCACTATTCCGAAGTAGAGCAGCTCCAGCGCAGCGCGCCGGCGAAGGTCGCCCTTAGGTTCCGGGAAGGTGTCATAGAGGGGATGCGGGCTCACGACTACAGGAATGCCGGGGGCTACCGTTCGCACCGTTCCTGCGAGTGGCTCGTTATGAGTTATCACGCGGCTTGAATGGCTGATTTGCCAGCGGAGTAGAGTGTTCTTCCAGGCAGAAGCCTCATGATCTTCCGCATTGTGGACTACACTTACGACCTCAATTCCCGCGCGACGAAGCGACTTTGCGATTGCGCCAAGTGTGGGCGCGACAAAGAACGTCCACGCTGGGAGGATTGCAATTTTGGGGCGGAAATCGATGATCTCGCGCGCAGTCCTGCGCCAGGTAAGCGGGTTTAGGGTATCGATCATAAACCGCGTGTCGGGTAGCGGCTCAGCATCATTTTGCTGTTTTTCGCCCGGAAACAGTGCAGCGGGGTACTGCCTTGAAAATGACCATGAGCGCACGTCGCAGTCTTTGCGCCGGCGCAACTCGGTTGCTAGCGCGGTGGTGTGCTGGGAAATCCCGGACACGAACGGCGCAACCGGTCCAATGACAGCGATTTTCATACCTCACCCCCGATTGTGCATCCGATGTCAAAGCCGGATCAATATCCGTCCGTGTCAGCGGTGCGATGCCAATTGGACGGTTCATGGTTAACAATTCGATTACACTGTTCCCCTAAGCATTCTTCAAAGAGTTTCGTAACGAAACCGGCGATTGGAAAGCGTGCACCCTTTTTCTATGGATCTTGCCCAACTCAAACAGGCCGCAAAAGGCATCAAGGACTGGTCACAGCGTTATCGCTGGCCACTCACGATGCTTGGTGCGATTCTGCTGCTGGGCGGTCTCTTCTGGTCAGTACGCCAGCTCGATTTCGACCCGGCACAGGTAAGGCCGGAATATCTCGTATTTGTTGCTCTGGTCCTTGTGCCCGCTGGATTGGTCGTGGCGGCCATCAATCTGCAG
>JBCAXQ010000074.1:0-10948 GCA_038534015.1 Pseudomonadota bacterium
GCTTTCGCTCGCCTATGCTTTGCGAGAATCGGAAAAACTTTCGGCGCGATGGCGCGACAATTATCGAGGGGTACAAGATGGCGGGTTCGCTCAACAAGGTTATGCTGATTGGAAATCTCGGGGCAGATCCCGAAATCCGGTCATTCCAGAACGGCGGCAAGGTCGCCAATTTGCGGATCGCGACAAGTGAGACCTGGAAAGATCGCAACACAGGCGAGCGGCAGGAACGCACCGAATGGCATACCGTCGCGATTTTTTCCGAAGGTCTCGTCAACGTGGTTGAGAACTACCTCAAGAAGGGTTCAAAGGTTTTCATCGAAGGTAAGTTGCAAACCCGCAAATGGCAGGATCAATCCGGCAATGATCGTTACTCGACCGAAGTCGTGCTGCGCGGTTTCGACGGCACCCTGACCATGCTCGATGGCCGCGGCGAAGGCGGCGGTATGGGCGGAGGTGGAGGTCGCTCGGGCGGCTATAGTGGCGGAGGCCAGGGCGGCGGCTCAGGTGGAAGCTGGAACCAGGGCGGTGGAGGGTCCGGTGGGGACTCTGGCGGCGGCCAAAGTGGTGGCAGCTATGACGATCTCGACGACGACATTCCGTTCTAGGGTTCAACCCTTGTCCAGCCCTTTGAGCATCTCTGCCAACGGGCCATCCTCGTTTCCTTCGGCGATGATACCCGCTTTCTCGCGCGCGGCGTCCGCGTTTGGCCCTTCGGCATAGGGATCGATCGCGAGGCCAAGCGACTGCGCGATTGCTTCTCCTAGATCAAATGCCTCGCCGGAATATTCGATCTCATCGCAATCATCGGCGGCGAGCTCGATTTCAATTTCTTCACTTTCGGCCAGAGCCTGCGGCACGGTGCTCTCATGTACGAAACGAAGATCAATCGTTTCGGAAATTGTGACCGGGAAGTCCTCGCCCGAAATCGCGCAAATCTGCGTTATCTGAGCGTTGAGCTGACCACGGGCACGGACGGCCTTGCCGTCCGCTTCAAGCGCAATCTTCGCTATCATGCGCTCAATCGAAGACAATCCGAAACGACCTGCGAGTTTGCGACATTCGTCTTTGTTCGGTTCGATCACCACCGGCTCGGCCGGTATTTGTCGCGCCTTGATCAGATGTGTGAGTTCTGGTCCGTTCACACGATACCTTTCGCGGCGCGAATATCACTGTCGCTGATGCCTGCCAGGCGCTCCGCTAGTGCGAGCAGCTTGTCTGCAACCCCTTCGGCCGAGCCGCCCTCGCGAAATGTCGTGTTGCGGTCCACGGCTGCGATCAGCTTCTCGCGGTCCCGATCGACCAGAGCACCACGATAAGCGCCGAGCCGACCGCCGAGTACGCTCATGAGCTTGCCCACACGTTTTCCGACGACGACATCGTTCACGCCGAATTCGCGCAGCTGGCCGTCCATATCCTCCACGAACAACTCGGCGAGCAGGGCGCTCTCGGCGCGCATATCTGCTGCCTCGATACGGACCATCATTGCGCTGAGCACAGCGGTGATCATATCAAATCGGCCGTTCACGCTGTCTTCGACGCCATTCTCCGAATAATAGGATGGATCGCGGGCGAGCTCTATCACCTTATGCCACAAAGGTCGTACAGCTTCGCGTGGATCAGGCGCGGTGCCAAGAAGCTTGGAAAGAAACGACATATTCATACTCACTGGCAGGTGGGGGAGCGCGGTAAACATGGCCGCGCATTCAGCCACAATTCAACTGGTTCACCCCAGCTGCATGTCGCTGCGGCGTTGCAAGGCCGATGGCATGGCCGTAAAGCCTTGAAGCAAGCGATATAGGATGCCGTGACAAAGCGGCAATAGACGGGAATTCGAAGGTTGGCGAAATCAATGAGAATGCGCGCGCTGAACACCGGATCATTGAATACCAAAAGAGTGATGACGGTCGCGTTGGCAGCTGGGGTCGGCGTGGCGCTGGCTGGATGTTCTTCGATCCGCGAATCGCGCGGCTATGTTACGGACAATGTCCTGTTGCAGTCCGTGCAGCCGGGAATTGATAATCAACGCTCTGTTGAAGGCACATTGGGCCGGCCGAGCTTCTCAAGCCAGTTTGGTGAGCCAACCTGGTATTATGTCTCCAGCGTAACCGGCCGCCGCCCATTTGTGCGGCCGCGCATCCGTGGCCATTCCGTTACCGCGGTAAAGTTTGACGCGAACGGCAATGTTGCCTCGGTCGAGCGCAAGGGTATCGATGATGTCGTTTACCTTCAGCCGGATGGTGACAAGACCCCAACACTGGGTCGGGAGCGCGGCTTCCTGGAAGATCTGTTCGGCAATATTGGCCAGGTTGGCGCACCGGGCGCTGGGGCACCGGGTGGGCCATAGGTTCGGCTTGATCCCATCGGTGAAGCGCCCATATCGCGCGGCATGACTGAACAAAACTCAAGCCACGGCCTCACCCAATGGCACGGCACAACCATTGTTGGCGTCAAGCGGGACGGCAAGACCGTGATCGCGGGCGACGGACAGGTTTCCATGGGCAATACGGTTATGAAGCCTAACGCCCGCAAGGTTCGCCGGATTGGCGAAGGGGGCAAGGTCGTTGCCGGATTTGCTGGGGCGACAGCCGATGCCTTCACGTTGTTCGAGCGTTTGGAGAAGAAACTTGAACAATATTCCGGGCAGCTGCTGCGCGCGGCAGTCGAACTCGCGAAGGATTGGCGGACCGACAAGTATCTTCGCAATCTCGAAGCACTGATGATCGTGGCTGACGAAGAAAGCCTGCTGGTGCTGACCGGCAATGGCGATGTTCTGGAGCCCGAGGGCGGAATCGCTGCAATTGGCTCTGGTGGAAACTACGCGCTGGCTGCGGCGCGCGCTCTCGCAGACTACGAAAACGATGCAGAACAGATCGCTCGAAAGGCAATGGCGGTGGCTGCTGATATCTGCGTTTTCACCAATGGCGAGGTTACGCTAGAGACCGTCTAAGGGGCGGGACATGGCGGACCAACGAGACCAGGGTAAGCTGGTCGAAATCCAGTTTTTGAGGGGACTAGCAGCGGCGACTGTGGCGCTCGCGCACATCGCCTGGGCTTTTGCCGACAATATCGGAGGCGGCTTCGGTTTCCAGCTCGATACGAGCCAGGCAAGCCAAGCCGCGGTCATGCTGTTCTTCGTCATCTCGGGCTTCATCATTGTGATCTCTTCGCGCGGACTGTTCGGGCGAGCCGACGGACCAAAGGTATTCTGGACGCGGCGCGTTGTCAGGGTTCTGCCGCCATACTGGATCGCGACTGCGCTGCTACTGGCCGTACTCACCATGCTTTGGTCACGCCAAGTGGATGTGACAGAGCTCGCCATGTCCATCGCGCTCATTCCGTATTTCTCTGATCCGGAAAACCTGCGGGCGATGCCCTTCCTCTGGGTCGGCTGGACGCTGTTCTATGAAATGGTGTTCTACGCGCTGTTTGGTCTTCTTATCGCACGCAGCCGCCGCGCCGCCATTGGTGGGGCCGTTGTTGGGCTGTTGGCGCTTTCGGTGACCGGCTTATTGGTTGCACCAGAAAACGCCATCTTTTGGACAGCAACGCGCCCAGTCTTGCTGCTTTTCATTGTGGGGATTGCATTGGCGATCATGCGGGAACGCGGCTGGCTTGCTCCAGTCTGGCTTCGTTGGGCCGGATTGCTGGCGAGCTTGGTTGTGTTTCTCTTGGTGCCAAAGCCGACAAACGAAACGGCGATGGGGTTTGATTACCTGTTGTGGTGCGGGGTGCCTGCAATCCTGTTCGCCTTCTCTATCATCGCGGGGCCTATCCGATTGCCTACTCCGCAGGCCCTCAACCGTGCCGGCGATATGAGCTATGCGCTCTATCTCTTGCATGTCCCCATCGCCTGGGCTTGGCTATGGTTCTACCCCAAGCTGCCGTTTTTCAAGCCAGGTCCTTGGGACTTCTTCTTCACTGCCTCACTCGTCGCATTCGGCCTGAGCTGGCTGTTCTACAAGCATGTTGAAGAGCCAATGACACGCTGGCTCAATGCTAGGTCCGGCGCAGCCAGGACTTGAACACACAAACGCACTCGCCACATGGGGCGCAATCACGAAGGCCAAGAAAAGAATAAATGGACAACCTTACTCCAAAGGCGATTGTCGCCGCGCTCGATGAGCACATTATTGGCCAGAAAGATGCCAAGCGAGCAGTCGCGGTGGCCCTGCGCAATCGTTGGCGTCGCCAGCGGCTGAGCCGTGAATTGCGTGATGAAGTCACGCCCAAGAACATCCTGATGATCGGGCCGACAGGCTGCGGCAAAACCGAAATCAGTCGGCGGCTTGCCAAGCTAGCAGAAGCTCCATTTGTAAAGGTCGAAGCGACCAAATTTACCGAAGTCGGTTATGTCGGCCGCGATGTCGAACAGATTGCGCGCGACCTTGCCGAAGAAGCAATCCGGCTGGAAAAGGAACGCCGTCGCGAGGCGGTGCGCGAAGCGGCTAGCGATGCTGCGATGGAGCGTCTGCTCACAGCCCTCGTAGGCGACAACGCCTCCGAAGCGACCCGCGAGAGTTTCCGCGAACGGATCGTTCAGGACGCGATGAACGAAGTTGAAGTCGAGATCGACGTTACGGAAAGCCCGGCAATGCCTTTTGACATGGGCAATATGGGCGGCAATGTCGGGATGATCGATCTCAGCGATATGATGGGCAAAGCGCTCGGTAAGACGCCGACGAAACGCCGCAAAATGCGCGTGCCCGATGCGTGGGACAAGCTGGTCGAGGAAGAAGCTGAAAAGCGCCTTGATCAGGATGACGTCGCCCGGGTCGCGCTCGAGAACGCAGAGACCAACGGGATCGTCTTTCTTGACGAGATCGACAAGATTGCGGTGTCGGATGTGCGGGGCGGCTCAGTCAGCCGCGAAGGGGTGCAGCGGGACCTACTGCCGCTAATCGAGGGCACAACGGTTTCGACCAAGTATGGTCCGATGAAAACCGACCACGTGCTGTTCATTGCCAGTGGTGCGTTTCACTTGGCCAAGCCTTCGGACATGTTGCCGGAACTCCAAGGTCGCTTGCCCATCAGGGTCGAACTGCGCGCGCTGACCGAAGAAGATTTCGTCCGTATCCTAGGTGAGACACGGGCCAATCTGGTTGAGCAGTACAAAGCGTTAATCGCGACCGAAAAGGTCGAGCTCGACATCACCGAAGATGCCGTGAACGAAGTCGCAAAGATCGCGGCGCTGGTGAATGAAAGCGTCGAGAATATTGGTGCTCGTCGCCTCCAGACGGTGATGGAGAAATTGCTCGAAGAGATCAGCTTCGAAGCCGAAGAGCATGAAGGCGAAACGATCAAGATCGACGCGGCCTATGTCCGCGATCGGCTGACCGAGCTTGCTGGCAACAGCGATTTGTCGAAATACATTCTGTAATGAAAGCAGGGGCGGTCCGCGACCTTCAGACCATGCTTAAGAGCATGTCGCCGTTGCTCGATGATCGCCCCTATTCATTCGAAGTTCTTGCCGATGGTGAGCCTCTCCCGGTCGAAGCTTTTGCGATTGTTCGAGAGCGGGAAGGGACAACCGTGGTCCAGCAGGCGGGCGACGATGAAGAGCTGCGGTTTGCCCGAATTACGCTTCAGGTTCATTCCGATCTTGAAGGGGTTGGCCTGACCGCCGCCGTAGCCACCGGGCTTGCAGCCAAGGGCATCCCCTGCAACGTGATCGCTGCGTTCCATCACGATCATTTGTTTGTCCCCTGGGATTGCCGCACTGACGCGATCAGCGTTCTGCAGAGAATCTCCGACGACGCGCGTCGATAGGACTCGGCACTTCGCAGCACTTTGTCCGCTCGCTTATTGAGTTAGGTCGCTGCGTGCGCTTTAGTGGTGCAAGCAGAATTGAAACCGGGGACTCAATCATGATCAGGAATCTTGTGCTCGCGGGCGCAGCAGCAGGCGCGTTGGCTTGGGCGGGCGTCGCGATGGCCGATGATCACGGGCAAGCGGCAACAGCGTTGTCAGCGCCCGAAATTGAGTACTCAATGTGGACGCTCGATAACGGTCTTCGTGTTATCGCCATTCCCGATCAGTCGACGGGTACGGTCACCACTTCGCTCTGGTATGACATCGGTTCGAAAATGGATCCCGAAGGGCGCAGCGGTTTCTCGCACCTGTTCGAGCATATTCTCAGCCGCAAGACTGAAAACATGCCCTACAACATGATTTATGGGCTGACCGCGGATATCGGCGGCACGCGAAACGCCTCGAATTGGATCGATCGCACGAACTATTTCGAGCAGGTACCGGCCGCTTACCTCGAGACTATGCTGTGGACCCACCGAGAGAGGATGGCGAAGGTGGTGGTCGATGACGAGGTTTTCGAGACCGAGCGTGGCGTCGTGAAGGAAGAACTGCGGCAGCGTGTGCTTGCTCCGCCGTACGGTCGTCTGTTTCGCTTTGTGATCCCAGAAAACGCATATGATGCGCTGCCTCACCGACGTCCGGGCATTGGCAGCATCGCCGATCTCGACAGCGCGACATTGGATGATGCGCGATCATTCTATGAGGCATATTATGGGCCGGATACTGCCACGTTGATCGTTGCCGGCAATTTCCAGATCGCCCAGCTCGAACAACTGGTTGACCAGTACTTTGCCGACATACCGCGCCGCCGGGATCCTATCGATCTCGATCTTGGCATTAAAGAGCCAGAGCTGAGCGCGCCGCGCACAGTAAATGCGACAGCGCCTAATGTACCTCTGCCGGTGGTCGGCGATATCTGGAAGGCGCCGCCGGTCACGTCTCCTGATGCTCCCGCGCTTGAAGTGCTCGAAGCAATCGTTTCTCGCGGCGACAATAGCCGCCTCGATAACTCTCTGATCCGTTCTGGCCAGGCGGTCGACGCAGGGATTGGCATATCTATGTTTCGCGATGGCGGGCAGATCAGCAGCTATGCATTCGTTTCTAATGAGGAGAGCATGGAAGCTGCGCGAGCAACGCTAGATGCCGAATTCGAAAAGCTTCGAAATACACCGGCGACCGCCGTAGAGCTGGCGGAGGCCAAGAGTGAAATTATCGCCAGTACACTACGCCGCCGGGAGACTGCTCGCGGGCGGGCGTTCGAACTGGGTGAAGCTCTGGTCTCGTCGGGTGATCCCGATTTTGCAGACAAGCGCCTAGGGGAAATCGCATCCGTTACTGCAGAGGATGTGCAACGTGTGGCGCAAAAGTATCTCGATCCGCAGAAGCGTGTGATCTTTACATACACGGCCGGGGAGGATGATCCGGCTCTTTATGCAAATCCGATACCGATGCGACAGTACCGTGAGCTTCCCCCGGCAACTGGGGAAATTCGTGCAGTAAGGCCCGAGGGCGAGCGGATGCCGCCGCCGGGGCCCGGTGCGTCGCCAGAAGTGGCGAAACCCGAGCTGGTAGAGACCACGCTTTCCAACGGGATCAAGGTTGTTGCGGCGCAGACCGGCGATGTCCCGATTGCATCGATTGCAATGCTGGTGCCCGGCGGGAGCAGAACCGATCCGCGGGAGAAAGCCGGCATCGCGCAAATGGCAGCCGATCTCGCCGACAAGGGCATTGACGGGATGGACCAGACCGCGATTGCGGCGAAGTTCGAAAGCCTTGGCGCATCCTTTGGTGCGGGCGCTGGCAGTGATGGCACCGCGTTCAGTCTGAGTGCGCCATTAGCGAACCTTGAAGAAGCGGGGAACCTGGCGGCGCAGATCATTCGCGGCGCCACCTATCCGGAAGACGCGCTGGATCGGGAGCGCAAGCGAGCGATAGACGGCTTGCAAGTCTCCTTGAAAGAGCCGGGCAGCCTGGGGCGGTTTGTTGCGCGTGTCGCGATGTACGCCGATGCGCCTTATGGCACACAGCCTGATGGCACGATTGCCAGCCTTCAGAGGATTACCCAAGCCGATCTGCTGGCGCACCGTCAGTCCTACATTCATCCGAATGCCATGCAGATTGTGATCAGCGGCGGGATCACAACAGACAAAGCGATTGCGATTGCAGAAAGCATGTTTGGCGATTGGTCCGTTGATGCCCCTGTCGGGCCAGTTCCGGCGGAGGCTGCCGGTGCCGTCCAACCGGTCCGTACTATAGTGATCGACATGCCCGATGCCGGACAAGCCTCGGTAATCGCGGCAGTTCGGGCACCATCGCGATCCAGTGAAGATTTCTTCCCTCTGGAACTTGCCAACAGCGTGCTTGGTGGTGGGTCCAGTGGACGCCTGTTTGAGGAGATTCGGACAAAGCGTTCGCTATCTTATGGTGCCTATTCCGGTTTTGCTGATCGTGCCGATGATTCCATCCTGCAGGCAAGCGCGCAGACCAAGAACGAAACGGCAGACGAAGTAGCAAAGATATTCCTTGAGGAGTTTGAACGGCTCGGCAGTGAGCCTCTGGATGAGGCGCTTCTGGAGAAACGCCGTTTGTACATGTCGGGTGCCAATGCGCGGCGTTTGGAGACGAGTGGCGGGTTCAATTCGACCGTCGCCACACTGCTGCAGCAGGGAATTGCACCAGCAGAGGCGGTCAGGTTTGCGGATCGTCTGCAGGAAGTCGATGCCGAAGCGGCAAGCGCCGCGGCGCGGGCTTATGTTAATCCGGCTAAAGCGACGATAGTGATCGTCGGCGATTCTGCACAATTTCTCGAAGACCTTCGGGAATTCCGCGAGAATATCGAAGTGGTTCCGGTCGACCAATTGAACCTTGCTTCGCCCGGATTGCTTCCGGTCGCGACTACCGATCTAGGTCAGAGTGAAAGGTAGAACACGGCGCACTCGTTACTCGGCTGCTTGCGATTCATGCTTGCTTTCGCTGGCTTGGCGTGTCCACATCTCAGCATAGAGACCATCGGCGCTTAGCAATTCGTCATGCGTGCCTTGCTCGCATAGTGTCCCGCTTTCTAGCACGATGATCTGGTCGGCATCGGCAATGGTAGAAAGCCTGTGCGCGATCGCCATGGTGGTGCGCCCTTGCGCGATCCGTTTAAGAGTGGTGAGAATTTCCTGCTCAGTGCGAGTGTCAAGCGCGCTGGTCGCCTCGTCGAGCAATAGGATTGGTGGATTTTTGACCAGTGTACGAGCGATGGCGACTCGTTGTTTCTCCCCGCCCGAAAGCTTGAGTCCGCGTTCCCCGACCATGGTTTCGAAACCGTCGGGCAATCGCTTGATCAGCGGCATCAGCGCGGCGTCTTGCGCTGCGCGACGGACGGTCTCTTCATCTGCTTCAGCCGAACCGTATCCGATATTGTACGCAAGCGTGTCGTTGAACAGCACGCTGTCCTGTGGAACAATACCGATGGCTTCACGCACGCTGTCCTGGCGCATCTCCGCAATGTTCTGTCCATCGATCAGGATGCGACCCGATTGCGGATCATAAAACCGGAACAGCAATCGCGCGATCGTACTCTTGCCAGCACCCGACGGTCCAACAATTGCGACTGTGCTGGACGCTGGCACTTCGAAGCTCAGACCATTCAGGATCTGTCGACCTTCTTCATATGCGAAGCTGACATTGTCGAACGTGATGCGCGGCTCGCGCACAACCAGCGCTGGAGCGCCGGGCGGGTCTTCAACCTCGACTTCAGTATCGATCAGCCGAAACATCTCGGCCATGTCGACCAAGCCCTGGCGGATGGTGCGATAGACCCAGCCGAGAAGGTCGAGCGGGCGAAACAGCTGCAGCAGATAGGTGTTCACGAAGACCAGGTCGCCAACAGTGAGCTTGCCCTGACTCCAACCCCAGACTGTGTAGGCCATTGCACCCGCCATCAGGGCATTGGTTATGCCCGACTGCGCCATATTCAGCAGGCCGAGCGAATTTTCGCTCTTGATCGCTGCCTCGGCATAGGCGCGGGCTGCCTGGCTGTAGCGTTTCTCCTCGCGGTCTTCCGCCCCGAAGTATTTGACCGTTTCAAAGTTGAGCAACGAATCGACCGCACGGTGCAAAGCCTGTCCATCGAGATCGTTCATCTCGCGTCGGAGCTTGGTCCGCCACTCGGTGATCCACCGTGTGATGGCGATGTAGCTCACCACTGTGAGGGCGGTTGCGGCAACCAATTCCCACCCGAAATTGATGTAGAATATGACCCCGACAGCAATCAGCTCGATGGCGGTTGGGGCGATGTTGAACAGCAGGAAATAAAGCATCATATCGATGCTCTTGGTTCCTCGTTCGATGATCTTGGTGACCTCTCCGGTCCGGCGCGATAGGTGGAAACGCAGGCTCAACCGGTGGAGGCGATGGAAAACGTCTTCAGCGAGGTTGAGGGTGGCGGCTTGCCCGACACGCTCGAAAATCATGTTGCGAAGATTGTCGAATAGGACCGATGTGAAACGGCCCAGCCCGTACGCGGCGACGAGCGCAATAGCCACTTGGAAACCTTCGCTGACCGGACCCGCCATTGCATCTGCCGCATCCTTGTATGCAAAGGGCAGGGCGAGGGTGACGCCCTTGGCCGCAAGCACCAAGAGCATTGCGAACACAATCCGGTAGCGCAGACCTGGATTATTCTTGGGCCAAAGATAGGGCAAAAACCGCTTGAGAGTGTGCCAACCCTCCGCCTCGGGCGGATCGATCTGGCTGGATGTTTGTGTGTCGGGCGGCATCGCGACCCGACATGTGGTGACAAGCGAAGCAAGGCGCAATGACCTGAGGCAATTCAGCCCTCCTGAATGCTCCGGCCTTTCTCCTCAAGGGAGCGCGCCATTCGATCAATCGCCGGGTGCTCCTTGTCGGGAAAGCGGTCCCGCAACTTGTTTAGAACTCGATCCCATTCCTTCTCGTTGTGAGCAAAATAGTCCCCATAGCGGCGATCAGCCCAATAGCTTCCTTGGCCGAGGTGGAAAGTCATGTGCAAATCGCGGAATTCGACAAAGTTAAGCGAGAAATAGATCTGGTTGAGCGCGAGCAGTGCACCAACCTTCGGCATACCCCATAGGGCATCACCCAGATCGAAATGCTGGTAGGCGCTGCGTGTAAA
>JBCAXQ010000075.1:0-10849 GCA_038534015.1 Pseudomonadota bacterium
CCGGCGTCACCAGCCCGCCAGCGTGAAACAGCCGGAAAACTCCAACCGGCAATGGTCCAGCGTTGGGTCTCAGAGCAACAGCCGGAAAACTCCAACCGGCAATGGTCCAGCGTTGGGTCTCAGAGCACATTACGACAGACTCTCAATTCAAGTGCGGGACCATGTGGGTCTCAGGTCAGGAGAAATAGCTCTTTCCAAGAATCGAGGCCCTTGAGCGCCACAGACCGCCCCGCATCGTCGGCGTCAATCAGATGTTGATACTATTTCTGGAAAGATGCACGCGCATTCTACTAGAACGGAGGGCGGGATCATGGGTTATTCTCGAAGAAGAGGTAGTCGCCCAAATGATCCCCGTCGACGTGCGCGCATTTCGACCAAACGTTTCTACAGTGAGCTACAGAATACACCGATGCGCCGCGACTTGTTGGATGCCTCTGTGAGAAAGCACGGAGTTCCCGTTCTTTCTCTAAATCGGACTATCAAGGTGTATGTGGTTGAAGATGACACACGGATCTTTTATTATAAAGATACGCCATTTGTTTCCCAATCAGCTTATGGGGCATTTTTAACAATTGATGTAACCTGGTTCCCTCGGCCGAGGTATGCGCTGAAGGCGGCTCGGAAATTATTAGGGGAGTTGCCAACAAATATCCTTCTCAAGGAGGCGGACGATAGGAGTTGTGACGTCTTTTTAAAGGGCTCCAAAGAGACGGTGACGTGGGAATACCGTGAGCGCTCGATTACCTTTGAAAGGGTTTATCAAGATGAGCGCTTTTCTTCACTTCCGGCAAGAATGATACCTCTAACGCACGACGCAACTCGGTATTATACGCCAGAAGAGAAAGAGCTTTGGGCATGGGTCCATTCAACGACGATATCCACGGAAATTGTGTGGATCAATGAGCGGGCGCAGCAGGAGTGGACAGAACAAACGCGTCATCGAATTGAACGCAACAAAATAATAGAAGAGTTGGTCTAGATTGATCTTTGCCGGTCCGAGAATCAAGACCATATCAGAGAACAGTCCCGCCGAAGCGATAGATCAGTATGGTCAGCTAGCGGCGCTCAAGTTGAAGGCCTAGTTTCGTTTCAGATTCGGCGAGAATGGCATCCGTTCGCTGCTTCTGATTTTCGAGCATCTTCTCGAACTCTGCCTCGTGCTCGACCACTGGCATCATAACGACCGTCGCCTCTTTCTGGCCCGTGTGGTGACGGCGCTCGGTCGCATAGCGTTCTGGCCGCATCGCCTTTGCTCGAGCCATCAGCATTTTGTTGTCAGGCTGGACTAAAACGGTCTTTGCCTCTCCCGTTTCGGGATCAAGAACGGGGCGGCCCTCGTGATCGACGATCGGAACTTGGTGGCCATACATGGACCTTGTGGCGATCAAGGCTTCAACCTTGTCGGCCGCTGCGTCCAGTGCCTCGTTTTCGGCTTGCTTAAACTCTGGATCGCCATCTCTCGCAGCCTTAATCGTCGCACGGCTTGAGACCCCGGCAGCGTTCATCGCTTCGCCGATCACGCCTGTCTCCGAGAGCGCGTCCAAATAGACCGCGCGCCGTTTCTTATCGAAACGGGGCTTACGTCCAGCGCGGGAAGGGGAGGGCGTCTTCATTCCTGAATTTTACCAAATCAAAGCCGCAACATCCAGGAAGGGGGCTGTTCGGTTATGCCCCCCCTTCGCCTCCTTTTTTCAGCGGGAGACACGTGGCTGGAATGACGACTAGGGGTCTATAGGAAGGGGGTGGTTGGGGGATGACCCCGGCCCCCTCCCGGCCCGCCGGCGCGCGTGCGTTCCGTGTTCAAAATTGTTCAGTTTAGATCAGCGCAACAAGCTTGTGTTTTGCGTCCTGGTTCGGATCGATATAGCCCGCCGTGGTCGACAGGTACGCATGGCCGGCCATCAAGCGCACATCTTCAATCGATGCGCCGACATCCGTGCACCGTCTTGCCGTGCGGGTAATGAACGTGCGGCGGCCAGAATGAGACGAGCAACCATCCAGGCCAGTGTCTGCATAGAGCCGGTGGAAGAAGACCGTGAGTGCGTTGACTGAGAAAGCCTGCTTCGAGCGACCCAGCAGAAGAGGGCGGCGCGGATCGACCATTGTATTGCCGGCAAGACGCAAGAGGGCGGCTTTCAAATCCCCATGCATCGGAACAAACCGGGTGAAGGTCTTGCCCTTGGTTGTCTCGCGGCGGATCCGGATTGTGTCGGCAAGCGTGCCGGAGGCGTCAGTGACGTCAGCCCAGCAAAGCCGGGCGATTTCGCAAACGCGAAGCCCGGCGCGCCAGGAGAGCAATACGGCGACACGGTCGCGGCGCGCTGTGCGAGGGCGATTGGCCACGATATACGCAAGGACAAGCGCCTCGGCATGGGGATCGAGTGTTTTTGCGGGGCCGTGCATCATATTCATCCCTTCTGGATTGGGATGAGTGTCGCATTAGAAGATTCACCGAGGATTCAGGCGATCGTTGAAATTGCTCAGGTTTTGGCCGGTTTGTAAGATTTCGAACAGAAGCTTACGAATACTTGAATGGTGCCCCATCGCGCTTGCCGTTTCCTACTGTATCGCAACTCCTAGCAACGCGCGCATTGACTGCGAGTGCTGCAATGGGCGATCAGAGATCTTACGGATCTAGCGGTGTGGCAGAGCGACATCTTACAGAAAACCAACAACTCTAGCCTCGTGACCTTACTTCTTCAGTCCTTCTGCTGCTCTAGGGGCGGATAACGCGCCTCAATGTCCGATACGATCTCGCCTTTCAGGTCATCAATGCTCCGCATCACGCCCGGATCGGAGGGTGTCCAGATGGGCAGGTTGAGCAGTCCGCCATCGTCGATCACCTGTAGCGCCCTCCCGTCATCGACGAAACCGAGTGTCTGTTTGTGGTCATTGAGCCGGTATTCCGCGAGCGTCAGGACGGTCTCGAAATCGATCAGCTGATGGACCGAAAGCACGGTTCCGCCAGACTCTTCCCGCTCCATGTAGAAGAGACGCCGGGCGTCGTCAGATGTCCAGTCCACACCCCACATTGCAACCTGATTGATCGCGCTCGAAGAATCGAAGGCCAGCTTCGCACCAACCGTGCCGCGCGCATAGTCGACAACTGCGAGCTCGCCCCTGGTCGTTGCCGCGAGCAGCAGCTGCGATTCGCTCCTGAAACCCGGCACAAACCGGTGGTGAGCATCGCTGCGAGCGCCGTATGGTTTTTTATCGGACGCATCAAACACCTGGTCCGACGTTTGCCAGGCACCATTCGGCAGGTTGCGGTGGTGAATGCGCTCACCATCGGTCAGGGCTATGAACTTCCCATCGGGCGAGATGATCAATCGGCCGAAAGGCTCCTCGGGCGGGAGCTCTGGTGTGATAACCGCTTCGCCACTTTGGTAAGTAAAAGAGGCCAGTGTGCCGTCTTCGAGGGCCATGAAACCCGATCTCAAGTCATAACTGAACCATACGTTGCGGGTCTGTTGTTCCACATCCGATCCGTCGAGTATAATCGTACTGGTGCCTGTGTCAGTGTCATACAGGAAGGCGTCATTGCGCTTGGTTGATCCATAGACCACGTTTCCGCCTTCCCCAACCAAGAGCGTATCCATCGGATTAGATGCGAACGGAATGCTATCATGCGTTCTGACGAAGTAAGAGCTGAATTCGCCGTCGGCATTTGCCCCAGGATTGGCAAGTTCGTAGACGATGAGATCACCTTCGCTTCCGACGCTGACGGCGGTCTGCCCATCAGTCGAAAGATCGACGCTTTGCGTGATGCCGACCATGCCGGTGAGAACGGTTTGACCGATCACCGAACCGGACAGCTTAGTGAGTGCATAGTCCTGCTCCAAGTCCGTGCTTTCGCCTTGGACAAATACCTCCGGTAGAATGCCCCAGCGAAAGTCCTGAATTGTCTCGACGTCACCGGTCTCGGATGACCAGACAACACCGTTGGCTCCCTCACAGAGGTAAGCAATCGACCCTTCGCCGACCGCATAGATTGCGCCGCCGGAGGAGCAATCAAAATCGCCATCGTGTTCGGCAACCTTCTCCCAACCGTTGCTCGAGCCTCCGCCCTGGAAACTGACCAATTGGCCCTGTACCGCGATGAAGAGTTCGTTGCTCTCAGCCCCGAAGACAAGTGCACTGTCCCGGTCAGGGCTTTCGACATCCGGCTTCAGTATTTGTTCGGCGATGAACGGTCCCGCCCCGCCTGCAAGCAGGCGCTCCATGTTCCAGACGATCACTTCACCATCTTGTCCAATCGCGGCCAGCCATTGCCCATCGGGGGAGAACGCGAATGTGTCGACCCAATTGCGAATGCTGGCTTCGGTGCCATCGTCGGTACGCGCCCGTAGATACACCCGGCGGCGCGTCTCGATGTCGACCAGGGTCATCTGGTCCGGGGATTCAGAGGTTGCAACCCAGCGCTCATCCGGCGAGATCCTAACGCCTGGCTGAACGTTACTGAAATGCGGCTGCCCCTGGGTTTCACCGACAGCATCGACAGGCTCGACATACACGTCCCAACCGCCGCCATCTGTATTCGAACGGCGGTAGAAATAATTGCCCGACGCTGAAAACGGCCGGTCCAGCCGCGACCATTGATGGTCATTAGCGTCATGTTCGGTGACGGTCGCGGCGTTGAGATTGACCATGATAACTTCCGGGTCATCAGACGCTATGGCGAGGGTGGCATAGTTATCGCCGGGCCAGAACGCCTCGGGCGTGTCGCGTAAGGCATGCCGGCGGTCCGGCGAACCACCGGTTTCGCTTGCCCAGAACAAGATCTCGTCCTCGCCAACGGCAAACACCCAGTCGCCATTTTCCGATACGCCAGTGGTGACAAGGTTCTCTGGTCCACCCTGCAGAGGCAATAGCGCGGCCCCGTCGCGCTCCCAAAGGAAGAGATTCGATTCACGGTCAACCAGCACGGCCTGCGCTGAATTCGGCGAGGCAACACCAAACGACATCCCCACATGGGGGATCGAGCGAATGACAGTCTCGTCACCCATATCAAAGGCGATCGCATTCTTGCCATTGGAGTCCATAATCTGGCGCACCCGGTTCCCACCAAAGTGGGCTCCGGCAAGTGTCCTGAAGTCATCATGTGTTCGGGCCGGCAGTCTGTTCAAATTCGCCTCGGGGACGATCCGACCTACGTTTGGGTTGCCGGACGCAGCTGCGAATGCGGGCTCGCCGTTGATGGAAGTAAGCTTGAAATCCAGCAACGACTCTGCAAGACGGTGCGCTGAAATCAGCTCCCAATCCGGCTCCTCGCCGCTAACAAATGCGTATCGCTTCAGCCAGCCATTCGACGATGCCGCAAGTAGGTTGCCCGGGGCATCGAACGCGAGCGAGCGGAACGACTCATCAACGTCAATGCGGCCAAGATCGCGCTTGAAGCTCAGGTCATCCGGGTTCAGTTCCGCGATGGTGATCCCGCCGGTGATCTCGTTGGTGATCCCGTCTTGGGACAGGGCGATCGCAAGCTGAGTCTGATCCGGCGAGAGTGCAGCACTACGCGGTGTTCCTCCGAGGTCATCGAAGACATGGACCAGCGTGCTGTTGTCATCTTCGACTTCAGGACTGGCACCGCGAACGCTGGGCTTCATGTCAACGCTAAAGCTCCACAAGGCAGCAGTAGAGGCGTCCGACCCCGTCGCGACGTAGTAGCGCCCGTCTTGCGGTGCGGCATGCACGAAACTGCCATGGAGCCCCCAGGTGAGTGACCCCCAGCGGTCCATCGCTGTTTCCCAATCCTCGTTCGAGGCCTGACCCCTTTCACTTTCACGATCAAGCACAACAAACGGCTTAGGCCCATCGTCCTCCGGCTCAGCCAGAGTGAGCATGTCGTAAATCGGAGTTTTCGGATCATTCAGAGAAACGATCAGGAAGCGACCATCTGCCGAAAAGCCAAGATCATTTGGATTATCCCCGACAGCGAGAGGTGAGTAGGCATATTCAGTCCCCGAACAGGGATCCCAAAAACGGACGAGGTTAGCTTGGGAGCCTGTCGCAAGGATGGCGTTTCCCTCACCGTCACACGTTGTTGCCGCGCCGGGCTGAAACGCGACCGAACGAATAGACGCACCGGAATGGTCCAGTGTCGAGAGTAAGCTACCGGTCGATACATCGGAGACATGGACCAGCCCGTACCTATCACCAGTCGCCATCAGGCCGCCACCTGCTGTCACATCTACGGCTGTCACTGTGCCAGCGTGCATCTGCGACACAACTGCGTCGCCAGACAGCGGTGACAGTCCCTGCATGGCGACGCTGGTCATGGCGACGTCGCGCTCGGCGGGCGTATTATAGTTGCGCTGCCGCTGATTGGCCATGTTGTCTATATCGAGCACTGTGCCGGCCTGCCTTAACGGTCCAACTGCACCGGGACGCTCATCGAACGCATCCTGGATACCGCGCGAGAGCTGGTCGGCCAGATGCTCTTCAAAGAGCTTTGCGCGCTGATCGGCCCAGAAGGTTGTGCCCACCGTTGCCACAACGATCGCGCCTACCATTGCGGCGAAACCGTAATAGAGTGTCCGGCGACGGGAACTCCCGTTCAGATATGTATTGATCTTGCGGAGATCCACACCGCTTCGCGCGGCCCAGGCCGGCGTCGGGTTGCGCTCGGCCATCCATCTTCGCGCCTGGCCAGTCGCTCGAGGCCCCAGCAAGTCGCCTCCCTGTTCAGACGCGTAGCGCGCGGCCGAATGCGCCAATGCGTCGAGCTCATTGCGGTCGCGCCGCTCCTCGTCCACCCAGTCCCAATACTGGTCCCACTGCCGGATCAGGCTCTCATGACTGATATCGACGCTCGCTGTCGGCTCGATCGACAGAATGTGCCCGTCCTGAACCGTTGGAGCCGGCTCAATGGTGATGAAACCGGGGCGGCGTGCTCGCCCCATCGCACTGGATGCCTCGCCGGGCATGGCACCGCGAAAACGGTTGAGAACTTTGATCACCTTGGTTTGGTCTTCACCGGTTTCGTCGACGAGTTGCCGGAAAGGAATCGGCCGACGCACGTCCCGCCCAAGGCGGCCACCTTGGTTCGGCTCGGCCAGGGCCTGAAACACGCGCTTGGCTAGCATTCGGAGGTCATCGGTCCCGTTATCGAGACTCGACCAAATGTCGCGACCGTCCCTAGACAGAGCATGTTCGAATCCGCCAACGCTCGGGTTTGCATAGGTTTCAAGACTCAGTACCGGGGCGGCACCGAGACGGGTCTGCTCCCGCGCCCACATCCAGTTGAGTACATGCTGCATCAGCGGCAACTGGTCCGGTCGGCGGGCCTCTTCGGCGGCGTCCCGGTCCGGATCAAACGCGATGTCGTTCAGAATATGGCTGAGCAGGTGAGCATCAACGTCGCCGCCGGCGCGACGTGCCGGCTCTCGGATCGCTGTCGCCATTTCGTCACGCGTCAGCCGCGGAACAAGAAATTGCGAGTCATTGATAGCTTCGGCCAGACCGTCGATCTGCGCACAATCCCCAAGATAATCGAGGCGCATGGTGAGGATGATGTAAATGCGGCGTTTGGGTTGGTCGGGGTCGACAATCTCACGGACCTCAATATCCCCCGTCGCATTTTCGGAATCAAACTGGTCGGTCAACAGCGCTTCGAAGTCTTCGGCGTCGCTATGGGCCGAGGTGTGAAGCAGGAGTTGGACAAAGCGTTCGACTTCTTCGCGGTGGGCTAGGCGGTGAGCTCGTTCCCGAGCGCGAACCGTCTGATGCGGTGTGTCTTCGAGTTCGTCCTTAGAAGTCGGGTTGGATCGCTCGTACCGGAAAACTTCCTCAAACTGGTCCACAATCAGGAGGAGGTTTTCGTCCTCTGGAAAGTCGCATTGGTTGATCCAGTTCACCAACGCGGCAGGACCGGTCGATAGACATTCGGCGATGGCATCGCTGGATTGATCTTCCTCAGGCGCAACGCCGTTGAGGGCGCGTGCAAATGAGGTCAGCGGATGTCCGCCGGGACGGAACGTGGCGACGCGCCACTTCATGCCCGCTGAGGGCAGGCCGTTCGCTTTCAATCGACGAATTAGCCCAGCCTTAACGAGCGATGACTTACCACACCCCGACGGCCCCGTCACAGCCAGAAAATGGTGGCGCTCAAGGCGCTCGATCATCGCCCAGACCGAAGCATCGCGACCGAAGAAGACGTCGGCCTGATCCGGCTCGAAGGAACGCAATCCCGGATACGGGTTTAGCGGCGGTGTCTCATCAGCTTTAGAGAGGTCAGCCTTCGGTCCGTTCATGTTCGTCACCCTCACAACGGTTCCGGAATGGCTTCCAGAACGGAGCGAACAAAGTCGACGTCCAGTGGGGTGCGCGCGTTTAGGAGTTTAAGCCCATCGAAATCAAGGATCGGCTCGGGTGCGGTTTCAGGTTGGATAATGATGAAGCCTTGCAGGTCGCTCTGGCGGCCGGCCTCTAGGCTCGCATAGTCCATTAGTTCGCTGTTGACCCAAGTATCGCTGTCCTCGTCGCTGACGATGACGATGGCATCAAACTCGCGATACAGCTTCTGCTTGAAGAGCTGCAGCTTGGCCGCCGACAGCGTCGATGTCGGAATGAACGCCGCCATGGTCGGCCGTGTTTCCCTCAAGCGGGCCACCGCCTCCTTCATAACGGGTTGGTTGTTGGCCAGGGCGTTGATCACGACTTTCAGATTTTTCGACGTCGCTGAAACCAGCGACTTCGGTTCAAAATCCTCGACCCGCTTCAGCAGCATGGTGCAGACTTGTGTGATCGTGACGTCTTCGGTTGGTTCGTTTTCGACCAGCAAACGCTCGCTAGTCAGTAGATCATCGGCGAGCACCGATTTGTCGTACCACAGCATGTAACGGTCGTTGTGATGGCGACGGGTGTCGTCCAGGACGTCGGAAAAGGCTTGGCGCGCTTCGGTAATTTGGACGTCGAAATAGTCGTGGTCGATCAATTCGTCGCGTTGATCTCTGCGATACCCGATCGGTGTTCCGAGCAGGTGTACACAATGGGTGCAGTCGGCAAGTTCCTCCCGCAGCGCAGCGCGAAACTGGTCAATCGAGAGGTCCCCGCACAGGTTTTGGCTTGGTGCAATCTGTAGGCCGGGCCGCGCACTTTGGAGGTAAGCTATCATTTCCTTACGGCGCTCACTCATGCGGTCGCTGACTGGATGAGAAATGAAAACCTTCGCCTCGCCATCTGTCCGAGCGCGCACTTGGGAGCTGGTGGCACCCGTTGCGGGAACAGCAGAAGCGGCGTCGCCGGTGGGCTCGGCCGCAGTGTCCAGACGCAAACGCATCTCCTCGGCGAGCCCGCCGAGAAATGCGCGCACCTTTCCCTTGTCTTCCGGTTTGGCGTTGTCCCAGCCCTCGCCAGCGAGCGGACGGTAGGTGGCCTGGTCAAACATCTCAATCCGATTGTGCTCACTCAGTCGTTTGTACTCGCGAGGAAATTCTGTCGAGACTTTCTCGCGGGCCCTTGCGAAATCCTGCTGGTTGAACGCCCCGTTGCGATCGATGACAAAGAGCCGTTTAGCATCTGGGTCCAGATCGGCCTGGCAGGCGCATTCGAGCAAGCATGGCCTGGATTCAAAGTAATTGCGGGACACGATCGACAAGAAGAACTTTGACGATGCAATGACTTGCACCAGCCCGCCTTCCAAGTGTGCCATGCTGCCGGGACGTCGATCCTTAAACAGGAAAATATCGTCGGATACCGCGCGAACACCCTCACGCTGGAGTGCGATGAGTAATTCATCCTTCAGCTTGGACACCCAACCGCGTTCTTCAGACACTGCTGCATCGTCTGCGACTGCATAGCTGATGAAAGCAAGTCGATTTCGAATAGGTATGTCTGGCAATGTACAAGTCCCCCACACGTCTTTCGATACACACTTTCAGCATCTTGAAGACTCAGCAATCCCCAGAGCTCAAACAGTCTTCCAAACTCTGTGCCGGATTGTCTAGCCCCCTCGTTATGGGCCACTTTCCGACAGGGTTTCTGGGAATGGTGGGGCATACCGAGCGCCTGATGCGGCTGAGAACGAGACGCTCGTTTCATGGTTGAGCCAGGCCATTACCCGAATCCCTGTGACTGGCACCACGCCCGATCTGGAGCCGTCCGAGCCGGATGCATATCGGGAATTCGATGAGTATGCCTGGGTCGATCTCGGACAGCTCACTGCCAAAGGTATGTTTCGAGCCGGTATGCTAGTTCTTAGCAGGGATCTCGAAGGACGCGGCCCGCGAAGAGCGACAATTCGACGGAGAAATTTGTCGCTGCCTTGACGCCGGTTAGGCTGTGCCTACTCAATCGCGCAATACCCACTTGCGGCTCTCAGGCCGAACGAGATTGCTACACAAGTGCTACACAAAGCACCTTGGATGGGAGTTGACGAAACTTTTAGTACGCTGTAATAATAAGAGAAATTAAAATGCAAGTGGGTGCCTTCGTCCTCTTCTGGGCACCAACCCCCTGTCATACATCTCAGATGTCATTCGATAACCGAGTGCCAGAAATCGCCTGTCGATGCTGCCGCATTGAAGGCGCTGAAAGACTGGCGCACCCAGAAGGATTCGAACCTTCGACCTCTGCCTTCGGAGGGCAGCACTCTATCCAGCTGAGCTATGGGTGCGCTTTGGTAGGGTCTTAGGCGATGCCGAGGCGCTGTGCAATCGATGGTCTGACGTGAAATGAGGTCCCCCTTGCAGCTTGGCGCAGGTGTGAGATTGAATGTGAGAGCCAACTTACCTAGGACGCGCAGCATGATTGATTTACGAATGGGTTTCTCGTTCGCTGTCCTGTGCGCAGCGTTTCTTGGTGCCTGTGCGCCTGCGGTCGCTCCCGGCGCAAGCACCTCCGATTCAGG
>JBCAXQ010000076.1:0-10843 GCA_038534015.1 Pseudomonadota bacterium
TGCATGAATTCGGTGAGATCTTCCGCCATCCGCTTTGTCAGCGTGGTGACGAGCGTCCGATAACCCTTCTTCGCGGTCGCGAGGCATTCCTGGATACAATCCTGCACCTGATCCTCAACCGGGCGGATTTCGACCGGAGGGTCGATCAGGCCGGTTGGACGGATCACCTGTTCAGCAAACACGCCGCCGGTCTGCTCCAGCTCCCAACCGCCGGGAGTGGCGGAAACCGCGAAGGTTTGCGGGCGCATCGCGTCCCACTCATTGAAACGCAGCGGGCGGTTGTCGATGCAGCTCGGCAGGCGGAAACCGTATTCGGCCAGCGTAATCTTGCGGCGGTGGTCCCCGCGCGCCATCGCACCGATCTGCGGCACCGTCTGGTGGCTCTCATCGACGAACAGCAGAGCGTTCTCTGGCAGATACTCGAATAAGGTGGGAGGCGGCTCGCCGGGCAAGCGTCCGGTAAGGAAGCGCGAATAGTTCTCGATCCCCGCGCAAGAGCCTGTCGCAGCGATCATCTCCAGATCGAAATTGGTGCGCTGCTCAAGCCGTTGATGCTCTAGCAGTTTGCCCTCTTCCTCCAGCTCCTTGAGGCGGTGCTGCAGCTCGAACTTGATCGCCTCGGTCGCCTGCTTCATCGTTGGGCCGGGGGTGACATAGTGCGAGTTTGCATAGACCCGCACCTTGTCGAGGCTCGCGCCTTTCTTGCCGGTCAGCGGATCGAACTCGCTGATCTCCTCGATCTCATCCCCGAAGAAACTGATACGCCAGGCCATGTCCTCATAATGCGAGGGAAACAGTTCCAGATTGTCGCCCCGCACGCGGAAATTTCCGCGCGCAAATGCTGCATCGTTGCGTTTGTACTGCAGCGCGACAAGCTTGCGGATCAGCTCGCGCTGGTCGACCGTATCGTCTTTCTTGATGTCAAAGATCATGGCCGAATACGTCTCGACCGATCCGATCCCGTAGAGGCAAGAAACCGAGGCGACGATGATGACATCGTCCCGTTCGAGCAGGGAGCGCGTGGCCGAATGGCGCATCCTATCAATCGCCTCGTTCACGCTCGACTCTTTTTCGATGTAAGTGTCGGAGCGCGGGACGTAGGCTTCCGGCTGGTAGTAGTCATAATAGCTGACGAAATACTCGACCGCGTTGTCCGGGAAGAAGCTCTTGAATTCGCCATAAAGCTGCGCGGCGAGGATCTTGTTGGGGGCAAGGATCAGGGCGGGGCGCTGCAATTCCTCGATCACCTTGGCCATGGTGAAGGTCTTGCCCGATCCGGTCACGCCGAGCAGCGTCTGGGTCTTTTCATCGTCGCGCGCGCCCGCGACCAGTTCGGCTATCGCGGTGGGCTGATCACCTGCTGGTTCATAGTCCGAAACGATCCTGAAAGGCTTTCCGCCCTCAATCTTCTCGGGCCGCTCCGGGCGGTGCGGAGTGAATTCCTCGCCGGTTTCGGGTTCGTCCAGTCCGCGTCTTATGATGAGTTCAGCCATGCGGAACATATGGAGGCCAAATGGGCGGTTGTGAAGCCGTGATCAGTCGCCTAGCTTTCCCGTTAAATCAAAACATGCGGGCGTGACCAGTTTTCATACGGAGGGAATTCAATGAAGAGAGCATTTGGAGTGGCATGTCTTTCGCTGGCGCTGGCAGCCTGTGGAGACAGCGGCGGCGCGGACACTGATGGCGACGGCGTCATCAGCAACGATGAAGCGCGGGCAGAAGTCGAATCCGATGGCGGACAGATCAAGCCGGAACCGGGCAAGTATCGCGCCACGATGACCTTTGTCAGCGCGGACATTCCCAATGCGCCACCAGAAATGCAATCGATGATCGGTTCGCAGATGTCGCACAGCTCGGAAATCTGCATCACCGATGAAATGGCTGAGCGCGGTTTCGAGGATGCGATCAAGGAAAGCCAGGACGACAGCTGCACGATCGACAAATTCAATATCGACGGCAACGATGTCGAAATGGCCATGAGCTGCAAAGACGATGGCGCGGGCGCTATGACGATGAGCATGACTGGCAACGTCACGCCGACGCGGTCTGAGATGACCATGATTTCTGAAGGAATGATGGCCGAAATGGGCGGCGGCACGGTGGAAATGAAACTGGTTCAAGAGCGCATCGGCGAATGCGACGCGTAACTCTGTCAACGGCTTGAAACGAGGCCTGAAACAGGGCCTGAAAGATGGGCTGCGCGCGAAGCCATTGCTTCACCAATTGTTCAGCGCTTGATGCTAATGTGACAATCAAAGTCGATTGTTTCATTTTCAAGTCAAGGCCGCTAACGCACGGAAATCATGGCTTCTCGCGCTCCCTTTTCTAGCTGGTCCACGCCGTCGCAGGCCGGTGGCGAGCTTGCGCGCCGTCTGGAACTGGCACGTGAATCCCGCCCGGAAGATGAACATGGTCGGCCATCGGGATTGCGACTGGCGGGTGAACTGGATGTCTTGCTGGAGCCGGTTCGTCGCCCAGTGCGAAAACTGGATATCGTTCAGAGCGCTAATCCGAAGATCGTAATGATCCTGCCGGGCTTTTTCACCGGGCCGATGCGAATGCGCTATCTGGCGAAGCAAATTGAACGCGCCGGACACAAGACCAAACGCTGGGGGCTCGGCTTCAATTTTGGTCCGACGCCAGAGAATATCGCAATGCTTGAGCAGCGCCTGCTCGAGATCAACGATCGCTATGACTGCCAGCCGGTTTTGCTCGGATGGAGTCTGGGCGGCCTGTTCGCGCGCGAGCTGGCTAAGCGTCAGCCGGAAAAGGTCGCCAAGGTTATCACAATGGGATCGCCATTTTCCGGCAATCCACGGGCTAACAACGCCTGGCGGCTTTATCAGTTCGTGACCGGCCACCGGGTCGACCAACCTCCGGTGGAGCACGAAGTCTCTGGCAAACCCCCGGTTGAGACTGTGGCCATGTGGAGTCCGCGAGACGGGGTTGTGTCTCCGCGCAGTTCGCGGGGGATGCCCGGGGAGCGTGATCGCGCCATCGGCATTCGGTGTACCCATCTTGGATTTTCCTACCATCCCAAGGCGGTTCAGACCGTTCTTTCGGAGCTGGAACGCGACTGATCCTTTTCTTTTGAGAAGAGGTGGTTAAGCTAGCAGCCCAGAGCATCAGCGCCTTCGCGCCAAGCTATTGGGGATCAATGGTCGGACCTTCCGGCAATTTCGATGAAATGTTTGATGGCGCTGGCGACAAGCGGGCAGCCTATTCGGACTATTCTGTCTGGTACGAAGAACAAGAGGTCGAGGCCTTGCGGCGCAAGGCGCGTGAGGCCGATGAGAGCTTCCGCCGCACAGGCATCACTTTCAATGTCTATGGCGAAGATGAAGCGGAAGAGCGGCTAATCCCGTTTGATATGGTGCCACGCATCATTACCGCGGGCGAGTGGCGCAGACTTACTCGTGGGATTGAACAGCGGGTGAGGGCGCTCAACAGCTTCCTCTACGATTTGTATCATCGCCAGGAGATCATCCGCGCCGGACGTTTGCCCGAACGCTTGTTGCGCAACAACGATGCCTGGTTGCCCAATATGGTCGGCTTTACGCCGCCTGGCGGGATTTACACGCACATTGTCGGGATCGATCTGGTGCGTACCGGTCCGGATGATTTCTTCGTGCTGGAGGACAATGCCAGAACCCCGTCGGGCGTGTCTTACATGCTCGAAAACCGCGAAACTATGATGGCGATGTTCCCCGATCTGTTCTCGCGGATCGGTGTCGAGAGCGTATCGAGCTACCCCCGCCGTCTCGCGCGCAGTCTTGCAGCATGCGCGCCCGAAGGCACAAAGGGCAAACCTAACGTAGCGGTATTGACCCCGGGCATCTACAACTCGGCATATTTCGAGCATGCGTTTCTCGCTGACCAGATGGGTGCGACGCTCGTCGAAGCGAGCGATTTGCGTGTGGTTGGCGGCAGAGTGCAGATGCGCTGCACAGATGGCTATGTCCCGGTCGATGTGATTTATCGCCGGGTTGATGACGAATATCTTGATCCGCTGACCTTCAACCCGGACAGCATGCTGGGCGTGCCGGGCATCATGGATGTGTACCGAGCGGGCAATGTGACGATCGCCAATGCCCCGGGTACGGGCGTGTCCGATGACAAGGCAATCTACAGCTTCATGCCCGAGATCGTCGAATTCTATACCGGTGAGAAACCGTTATTGCCCAATGTTGAGACTTGGCGCTGCGCCGATGCGGACAGTCTCGCCTATGTGCTCGACAATCTGGAAGAATTGGTGGTGAAGGAGGTGCACGGTTCCGGCGGATACGGGATGCTGATCGGTCCGACAGCGAGCAAGCGCGAGATCAAGAAGTTCCGGGCCAAACTGGAAGCCAATCCGGATAACTACATCGCTCAGCCAACGCTTTCGCTCTCCACCTGTCCGATCTTCACCAGAAAAGGCCTCGCGCCGCGCCATGTCGATCTGCGGCCATATGTCTTGGTATCGCCTGACGGGATCGACATAACACCCGGCGGGTTGACCCGGGTTGCGCTCAAAGAGGGGTCATTGGTTGTGAATTCCAGCCAAGGCGGTGGTACCAAAGATACCTGGGTCTTGAAGGACTGATGGCGGAGGTGCCCTCATGCTAGGCCGTACTGCCAACGGTCTGTTCTGGATGTTCCGATATCTTGAGCGGGCTGAGAACACGGCGCGCCTGCTTGATGCCGGTATGCGGATGGCACTCACCCGTGACAGTGAAACAGCGGCCGATGAATGGCGCTCTGTCATTGCGACATCTGGCCAGAGCCAAGCTTATAATGCCGAATATGAAGGATATACCGGCCATCAGGCGTGGAACTTCATTCTGCGCGATAAGGCCAACGCGGCGAGCGTGCGCGAGATGTTTGGCGCGGTTCGCACCAATGCGCGAATGGCTCGTACCAATATCTCGTCAGAAGTGTGGAGCGCGGTAAACGAGAGCTGGATGGAACTGGACGAGCGGCTTTCGCGGCCCATCGGCCCCAATGTAGTCGGCGACGTTATCGGCATGATCCGCCGTGCTGGCACGATGGTGCACGGTGCATTCGAGGGCACGATGCTGCGCAATGAAGGCTATCACTTTGCGCGCGCGGGCACATTTATCGAACGTGCCGAAAGCACTGCCCGGATCCTCGATATGAAGTACTACTTGCTGTTGCCTTCGCTTCGCCATGTCGGGTCCAGCCTTGATACCGGGCAATGGGATCAGGTGCTGCGCTCTGTCGCGGGAGCAGGTGCATACAGTTGGCTCAATGCGGGCCAGATCGACGCCCGGAGTATTGTGGAGTTTCTCGTTCTCGATGAACGATTCCCGCGTAGCCTGGCTTTTTGCCGCGGTGCCTTGCGTGGGCATTTGGAGGCACTCGCTCGCCTCCATGGTTCTGAAGGGGAAAGCAACGAATTGATGCGACAGGCTGATATGGAGATCAGCGGGATGACTGTAGACGACATTTTCGAGCAAGGCCTGCACCAGTTCATTCTTGTGTTCACCAATCGCAGCGCCGCAATCGGCAATGCTATCGCCGAAGATTACAGGTTTCTTGCATGAGGGGCGACGCATGAGGTTGGCGATCCGTCATACGACGCGGTATTCCTTCACCGAACCAGTTGTGCATGCGCTCCAGCGCCTGCGGTTGACGCCCAAGGAAACCCAGGGCCAGCGCATTCTGGACTGGGCGATGGAATATGAAAACGCGCACGCACAGCTGGAGTATGACGACCAGCATTTCAACACAGTCACCCTGATCGCGGTGGAGCCTGGCGCCCATGATGTGACTGTGACGTGCCGCGGCACGGTTGAGACGCAGGACAGTGCCGGTGTCATAGGGCAGCATTCCGGTCACATGCCGCTGTGGAGTTTTCTTGGGCAAACACAGCTGACCAAGCCGGGCCCGAAATTGCGGGCGCTTGTTCGCGAATTGCCTTCGCCAGCTGACAGCAAGCTGGACTATCTTCACGCACTTTCTGCGAAGATTCGCGAGGAGGTTTCCTACGAGACTGGCAAGACTGAAGTCGATACAACCGCTGAAGAAGCGATTGAGGCCGGGCACGGCGTGTGTCAGGATCATTCGCAAATCTTTCTGAGTGCCGCGCGTGCAGCCGAGATCCCGGCGCGCTACGTCAGCGGCTATCTGATGATGAATGATCGGATCGATCAGGAGGCCAGCCATGCCTGGGCCGAGGCACACATCGATGATCTTGGCTGGGTCGGTTTCGACATTTCCAACGGGATCAGCCCAGACCCGCGCTATGTTCGCGTGGCCACGGGTCGTGACTATCGCGATGCTGCTCCAGTAACGGGGATCAGTTTCGGGAGTTCGGAACAATCGCTCAAAGTGGACATCGCTGTTGAGCAACAGCGGGCAGGTGCACAGCAATAGCGTTTGCCGGCGCCGGCTTTTGCGCTAGCGACACAGCTCGATTTTCCGGAGAATCTTGATGACCTATTGCGTTGGTATGGTGCTCGATAAGGGCTTGGTCTTGATGAGCGATACTCGAACGAATTCGGGCGTCGACAACATCTCCGTTTTTCGCAAGATGTTCCATTGGCAAGTTCCGGGGGAACGGATGATTGCCGTCATGACAGCAGGCAACCTTGCGACGACACAGGCAGTTATCAGTCAACTGGACCAGCGAACAAAAGAGCCGGAGGATCGGGACAACTCTCTGATCAAAGGCAAGACCATGTTCAACGTCGCGACCGAGATCGGGCAGTTGCTGCGAACTACAATTGAAGAGCGGCAGGCAGCCAATGGTGATCGAGGGAAGGGGCGCTTCACTGCTTCGATCATCCTAGCTGGCCAGATTGAAGGAATGGAGCCGCGCCTTTTCATGATCTATCCGGAAGGCAATTTCATCGAGGCGAGCTGGGATACGCCGTTCTTCCAGATCGGCGAGACCAAATATGGGCGACCGATCCTGATCCGTGGCTATGATCGAGACATGAGTTTTGAAGATGCAGTCAAGCTGGTGATGGTGTCGTTCGATTCCACGCTAAAGGCAAACCTCTCGGTCGGCCTTCCGCTGGATCTCATGGTGATCGAGCGTGACGGGTTCGAGCCAACACATCAGCACCGAGTCACGCAGGACGACGAATACTTCAGAGCGATCTCGTCCGGTTGGGGAGACGCGCTGAAATCCGCGTTTCATTCGCTGCCAAACTATGGCTTCAAGTCCGGATAATTGCGTGTGAGGGCTTCGTAAGGAGTCTATCACAAGTGCCAACGCGTAAGTCTGGTTCGTTTTGGACAGTTAACTTTCGCCGATTTGCGCGGCTTTCCGTGGTTGTTACCAGATCATTGCTCCGGATTGGCTCCAATCTTGCGTGATTAACCGTGTTTGTCCGGTCATGTCCTTAGGCATGGAACGTAAAGCAATACTTCATTTCATCGACTCCTCAAGCCGCAGCCGGGCCGAGTTGTCACGTATCGGTTTCGACCTTGGGCATCACTGCGAAGTTTACGGCGATCTATCGGAACTCTCGGTCCATCCCCCGCGGGATGGGATTATCGTTGCACGCGATGCTGCCGAGGAAGGCGGCGTGACCATGATTCTGGAGCGTCTCAGTAAGCTTGGCATCTGGCTCCCGGTCATCGCGGTTGATGGCCAGCCACGACCAGGTCGGATCGTCGAGGCCATTAAGGCAGGGGCGCTTGACTATCTCGCTCTTCCGCTTGACCCGGATCGCTTTGCTCGATGTCTGAACCGGATTGCGCAAGAGGCGGAAATGTTTGGCGCCTCGCAACGCCGAATGATCGAGGCCCGCAATCGGATTTCAAGCCTTTCCAATCGCGAAAGGGAAGTGCTGGAATGGCTATCCGAGGGGAGCAGCAACAAGGTGATCGCCCGCGAACTTGAGATCAGCCCGCGCACGGTCGAGATCCACCGCGCGAATATGATGAATAAGCTGGGTGCGCGTCATGCTGCGGAGGCAGTGCGGCTGAAACTGGAAGCGAAGCTGGATCCCGAACCAAGCTGATACCGCTCAGCGACAGAACTTGCTGTCCGATTCTTCCAGGTGAAAGTGATCCTTGTGCGCCGGGTTGTAGTTCGGGCCAAGCACTGTGCCGAAGCGTTTGCACGCGCTGCGATGCACCACCCGCAAGAATTCGCGTTCGGCTGCTGTCCCGCCGTCCCAGTCGGACTGGAGCACGATCCTGCGACCGTCCGCCAGAACAAACCCTGATACATCGATCGCAGCTGCCCGGGCATGGGCCGATCTCCGTTCGCTGCCTGCAACATTGCGGCAGGAGTAGCTGCCCATGGTCTCTACGCGGGCGAGTGGACTGCCCAGGATCTGGCGCGCGGCGCGATCCACGCCGAACCGAACCCAGCCATTGAATGTGGCCGCGGTCTTGCACTGGACCGGGCCGATATTGCTGATCCCGAATTGCGACAAATCGCCTGACAAGGCCGACAGTTGCACAGTGCCAAGCTGGTTGCATCCCGGTGCGTCATAGCTGTCGGGCAGCGGCGTGAAGTTTGCGCCGCTCTCGTTCAACTGGGCGAGACAGGTGCGGTCGCTGTGGCGCGGCGTTGCCTGTTGTGGCGACGAAATCGTCCTTTGCGCCGATGCCGGGCGGACACCCGTGGATGTCGGCCGGGCACTTGAGCTGGAGCTGTATCCGCTCGGCGCGCTGGCTGACGGTATGATTCCGCCGCATCCGGCCAACGCAAGCGCTCCCGCCAGAACCACAATTGCATCAGTGATCGTCCTACGTGCCATGGCTAAGGACTATTGCGCGAGTGAGGTTAACGGCAGCGCAAGATTAAGCCTTAACCAGAAGTTACTCGACGTTTCGTGGCAATTACGGGTCGAGCGGAAACCAAGCGTTTAGCGCGGTTTAGGGCAATTGTTCGGCGACCTGCTCCCACAGCTCGATCTTGATGCCATTGGGGTCGAGGATCCAGGCAAATTTACCATAGCCTTCGTCGGCCGTGTCGAGCACTTCGACGTCGCGCGCCTTCAGAATTTCTATGAAGCCATCGAGATTGTTGACCCGCAGATTGATCATGAATCCGCCAGTGCCGGGCTTCATATATTGATCATCGCTGAAATGGCTGATCAGCGAATAGGGGTTCGTCTTCGGTTCATCCGACCACGCGAGCTGCGGCCCATATTCGCCATCAATGCCAAGTTTCTCTTTGTACCATTGGCGCGTCGCCGCAGGGTCCTCCACCACGTAGAAAACGCCGCCAAGGCCGGTTACGCGCGGGCTATCTGGTTCTGTCATCTTTCCCTCCGACTCGATTTCTCAGTCCCGGATGGGATGATGGACGAGCTCGGGGCGGTAGGAAAGGGATGTGTTTTCAGTCTGCGGGTGGCAAGCTCTACTCATATGCCCCGCTCGGACGCATAGCGTCCGCAAGGGCAAGCGCCCGCCCGCAGCGACGCGATCTATGATCGCACGAGCGAGGAAATCGCGCCCCGGATGGGGTGCGGAGTTAGAAACGCGTCGTGAACTCGATCACGCTTGGCGGCAGCGTATCCAGCAGGGCAATCTCGATCACCTTGTCGAACCCGGTCAGCACCATCAGACCCACCACCAACAGCGCTCCGCCAAACAGCGGCTTGCCGTATTTTGCCAGCGCTTGCAGCGTGTGGCGCCGCTCGCCCAGCGCCTTGCGCGAGCCATAGGCAAAGGCGAGGATCGAGGTCGCAACGCCCAGGCCGAACACCAGGAAGATGAAAAAGCTTCCCGCGAGATCCTGACCCTGGCTCGCCGCGGCAATCGCCACGCCCAGGGTGGGGCCGACGCAGGGCGCCCACACAATCCCGAGCAGCAGCCCGACCAGATATTGGCCGCCCACGCCTCTGTCCGCTTTGGACTCGCTGATCAAGGCAAGGCGCTGATTGCCGAAATTGGCAATCGGGGCGGCCGCCGCGCTGAGCGCTGCTTGCGCACGCGGCACCAGCAGCACACCGCCGGCTATCGCCAGCATCGCGCCGGCAAACAAACGGATGGCTTGTTCATTAATCCCGATCGAATATCCGAACGCGATCACGGTAAAGCCGAACAGGGTGAAGCTGGTCACCAATCCTCCGGCGAGGGCAAGCGGGCCATAACGATGCTTGCCCAGCGCCGATGCGACCAGGATCGGGATCAGTGGCAGCACGCATGGGTTTAGGATCGTCACCAGTCCCGCGACAAAGCTGAGCAACGTGCTGCCGATCATGACGGATTCCTAAACGTGCGATCCAAGCCTTGGCTTAGAGCGCGCTCAGCACGACGCTTCGCAAACGCGCGCGATTGGTTTCGGCGATCGAACGCGCGACCTCTTCCTCGCCCTTGAACACCAGCACGGTGGACTGACGCGGGATGCGGTGCATGCGCAGGAAGGCTTTTTCATCATCGAAGTTCACTTTGACGAACTTCACGCCATTCTTCTGCTGCTCCTTGCGCAGCCCATCCAGGATCGGGGCCTGCGCGCGGCAAGTGGGGCACCAATCGGCATAGACATCGACGACGATGGTCTGGCCCTTGGCCTGCGCCATCTTGAACTCGCTGGCGCTGTAGCTTGACCAGCCATTGGTGTTGGCTTGCGCGGTGATCTGAAACGCGCCGATGGTGAGGGCGCCGATGGCGGCGATAAGGGCGAAAATTCGTAGCATGTTGTGCGACTCCGAATGGCAATCTTGATCAAGGGGACCGGCGGATTTCCGGCCGTGTCGCAAAGGAGTTCGCACAACAGCGGGTTGGGGTTACAGAAGGCATGAGATTTTTTGAACTGTGCCGCGTTGTTTCTGGGCCATCGGCCCGGAGGGCCGCAAGCGCGACCGCGCGGCGCGCCGAATGGCGCGGAAGCCAAGCGGGCCGGATGGCCCGCGCCCGGCGTCTGAGGGCA
>JBCAXQ010000077.1:0-10837 GCA_038534015.1 Pseudomonadota bacterium
CATCATCGCATCTGTTCCTGTACCAATACCCGCGCCCTGCACGGTCTTGCCCATCAGGCTCACACGGCCGGCTGTTGCTGTGGCGGGAACGTAGGACGTGCCTACGATCTCTCCTGCGAAGGTCGAAAGCGGGTTGCGGTCTCTTGCTGTGTCGATCTCGTCTCGGGACGCATCCCGCGCCGTTTCATACGTCTCACGGACGGGCGATCCCTGGTCAGCCTGATTTTCAATGAGCAAGCCAATCGTGGCATCAACCGCGCCTGCGCTGTACTGAAGTCCTGGAGTGTTCTCGATAATTTTGTTGACGATCGGTCCAGCAGACCCGAGAGCGTTTTCTCGAACAGCCGCGCTGCCTTCCGCTTCATCCAGGAAGCCAAAGCCTTTGCCGTGGGCGGTGCCTGTTGCGAAATCATGCACACGGCTGCCCCACGTGGGCTTCGGCTTTTGGGGCCGCGATGCTTCACGGGCCGCGCGATATTCGGCAAAGCCGCCCTGTTGCACCGGCTCCGCAACGGGCTGGCGCTTTTGCTCGCGCTCTTGCTGGTATTCTCGGAATCCTGCCATAGTGGCGTTCTCCAAATGAGGCGGGGTCCAGATGGACGATGAAAAAGGGGCCAGAGCCCGGAAGCGGGCCGATAACCCTCACGAATGGGCCGACAGCGTTGAGAACGAGCTTAGCGCGCGCTCAATCCTGCCTGTTTTGGCGACAATTCTGGGCTTGTTCGCGCTTGCGAATGTGTGGTTGCTCTGGAATGAGCGAAACGCCATGAAAGACCGGCTGGACGATGCCGAGTTCGCAATCGAGACCGTCGAAACCTACTTGGAAAACACCTCGGACTAACCCGCACCCAGCGCTTGCATAAGGTCCATCCGATCCTGATCGCTGAAGAGCGGCGGATAGGTCCGGCGAAACTCGTTCTCCCAAGCCCGCATCTCTTCGAGGCTTTGCGGATTTGCCCGGAGCATGGATTGTTGCATGTCGAAATCAAACTGGGAGCGCTTGCGCATGATATAGAGCAGCGCTTCGTTGCCTTCTGGCGTGTTGCCAATACCGGGCGGGATGCTCAAGAGGAATTGACGGTCAGCATCGGACATCGGGCCGGGCAGATTTTCCTTGAGCGCCAAACCCATTTCAGACGTCAGCCGTTTCGCTGCTTCACTGGCTGCGACGTCGCCGAGTTCAACCCCGAACAAGCGACCCGCTTTCTGGATTGCCAGACGGCTTTCAGCGCCAAAGCCCGTGTAATCCACTTGATCAAGCAGGGTTTCCATGGTTGAGAGGTTGGAAAGCTGGCGGTTCGCCTTGTCGCCGCGATCCATGATATCGGCCATGCCCTCAGCGCCTTGCTTGCCGGCCTGTTGTGCAAATGCCGTCTCGCCCTTGTTGGCGGGCAGATTGTTGTTGATTGTCGTTGTGGACCGCCCCGCCGCCTTCAGATCCTTTTGCCCTTCGAGATAGCCGGGCACCCATTCCGGGCCGTTCGGGCCCATCATCATGCCGTTTGGAAGGTCTGGTGTCAGCTCCTTCGGATTTTCCGCAACCATCTGATTACCTTCGAACCGCCTGGCACCGGGGGCGAGCGTGTAAGGTTCCGCCACCTCCGGCCCCACCCCCAACTGCGCTAGCTGGGCATCGACCCCGAGCAAATCCTCCTGGAAGTCGGCGTCGTCATAGAGCCCGCCGGTCTTCTGCAAGCCTTTGAGCAGCCCCTGCGACAATTCAGGGCCAAGCTGTGGGGCAATGCTCTGAAGCGCTTGGCCGCGCTGCATCGGGTCCTGGATGGACTGGAGTTTACCGAGGACGCCGCGAACCGCCTTGAGCTGTTCGGCCTGTTGCTCGCGCTGGCCCGCCTGCTGGTTCTGGCCCATTTCCATGACCTGGAGGCCCGTGGGAAGCTCTCCAGCCCTCAGAAGGGTTGTGGACGCCTTGCCATAGTCACCGGCACTGAGCGCGCCCCCAGCGGCGGCGAACGCATTGTCCAGCTTGCGTTCCCGGGAGCGATCCTGTCCCGTCTGGAAGGCATTGATTGTCTGACCTGCGTTAAACATCAGCCGAACCACCCTCTCACTGTTTTCGCCGCGCCTTTCCCGAACCCGCCGCCAGCCGTATAGGCCCCGAGATCAGCGAAGTTCTGCACCGTGTTCCCGAACGCATTGGCCGTATTCATGTAGGCTGAGCCCTGCGCATTGGCCGCGTTGGTGTTCTGGTTGTTGATCTGGCCCTGGACAGCGATGCCCTGAGCACCCTGATTGGCAGAGAGATTGGCTCCCGTGCCAGAGAGCCCGCTCAAGGCGTCGTAGTATGTGTTAAATGCCTGCCCCTCAGCCCGCTTCGAATAGTCCGCCAGCGCCTTCATATGGCTTCCTGACAGGCTGGAGCCTGCGGCCCCGAACTGGCCCGTGATCTGGTCCATGTTGGCGTCATCGAACGCGACACGGCTCTTATAAAAGCCGCTATCCTTGAACACCTGATAAGGATCTGCCTGTGCCCCAGCGAACGCATTGGCGGGCTGGCTGGCTTCGGCAGACTGAGAAAAGGTAGGCGGTTTGCTATAGCCTTGGTTCTGGCCCATCGTCTTATAATGAAAGGCACCGAACTCTTCCGGCGTTATCTGCCCATCGCCGTCAGCATCGTAACCCTGCTTGCGGATTGAGCCCATCTGCTCTGAGGTCAGCGAGTTGAACGCATTGGTCAGATTGTCCGAGCGCCCGACATAGCCGTCCCAGTCGATGCCTTCCGGGCCTGAGCCTTGAGGGGCACCGGCCAGCGTGCTGGACGGCTGGACCCCGAGGAAGGCGTTTTGCAGGCTTAACGCCCCGATTCCGCTTTGACGCCACGGCTCGTTCAGCTCCACCGACTTGTTGAACGCGTATCGGCTGTCGCGGCTGTTCTGGGCCGCTGTGTCCGAGGCCGCGTCGGCCGCCTCGTTGCCAGCGACAATACTGCCGATGCCAGACGCAAGCGCCGCTCCGCCTGCCAGTATGGGAAGGAATAAACCCATCAACTTGTCTCCGAGATGCTGACAGACACCTGCGCTGAGCCGGTGGCCGTGAGGCTGTCTGTTGCTGTGACTTTGTAGACCGCGCTTTTCGTCTCTCCGGCGCTGACCGTGGCTGAGAACGACGTCGACGCCGCAGACGGGCCGTTCACCGTGAATGTGTCGCCGCTGACCTTGGACCACGCATACGTATAAGGCCCGGTGCCTCCCGTTGCTGAGGCCGTGACGCTGTTCGTGGTGCCCGTCCCCGCCCCGGAAATATCATCATGCGCAAACGTGGGGCTCATCGAGACCGTGACCCCGCCTGAGGCCACATCGTTGATATTCTCGGACTGGGCATCCTGTTCCGCTGTCAGAAGACCCCGCCCCGAGACAAGGATATCGGTCACCGCGCGCGTCCCGTTCTCAATGCCCGTTACCTTCGCATCGGCACTATCAGCCGCCGCCTGCGCCGCGTTCACGCCAGAAAGGACGGTCCCAACGCTGAGTTCGGATTGCCCGAACACCAGCTCTTCGAGGAAATCGAACCACTCTTGCTCGACCGCGCCGGTTTCGGGATCAACCATACGCCCGGTTGGCATCCCTCGAAGGCGATCGGTCACCGATCTTCCCCAACCATGACGCCCGTGGTCTGGCGGTTATCGTTGCCCCGGAAATGGGCGATGATCTGTGGCTCCCGCGCCCGGCCGTTCTGGTTCCAGATCAGGCGCTTGTCATATTCGCCGATCTTGCCGGCGCTTCGGTCGCGCCATGGCCCCCAGTTGCGTCCCCCATCCTTGGAGAGCCGCATCGACACAATATTGTCTGCGGCATTGTTCGCAGCGGAACCAAGCCCGGTGGTGCCCTCGTGGCGGATGCTGGCGATGGGTTTGCGTCCCCCCATCACAGGAAGGTGCGCGGTGTGCTCCCAGACGATTGGAGTGCTGTAGGTGCCCGCATAGGGCTGATAGTCACTGGCATAAGACCGGCTTAGCTCCACGAACCGGGATGTGCTCCGAGACGCTGCGAACAGATCCCCGGATGCTTCCACGATGTAAGGGTACTCGAACGTTTCCGAACCGTACGTCTTCCAGAGCGCCCATGATCCTGTGGCGACATCATAGACCGCACAGACATTGAGCCCGTTGAGAATGTAGAAGCTGTGGTTCTCGTACTCCATCACAGAGGCAATGAGATCAGACGGCGTTTCCTTGCGCAGTTCGCGAACCACCCAAGGCTCCGAGACGATCTGGGCGACTTGTCCTGCGATCCGGCGCACCGTGTAATCATCGGCCACAAAGAACAGCGTGTTATCGAGCAGCTTGATCGTATCGCGCGCCAGGGCACCGCGCTGGATCACTGCCGAGGTCTGCGGACGGAACGGGTTGTCATTGTCGCCGGTCTGGACCCAGCGCTCAATGGTTTCCGTTCCGAAGAGGTAAAGCGAGGCCCCAAGCGTTACCGCCGCCACAAGCCCATCCGGCGAGCTTTCAGCGGTGTAGAAATTGAGCGTGGTCGTGTTGTTGAAGTCGAGACTGGCAGAATAGCCGAACCGTGAACCATAAGTCGCAATCAGGCGCTGAGACAGGCTCGTGATCGATGTGAAGTCCGTTTCCCCATGATCGGCGCGCAGGGTCGCCCAGTCCGCATCAGTTGCAGCCGCCACAGCGGAGCCCGTGGAGACGTAGATGTCACCGCCGGACAGGAATGCGCCCTCAGACTCCGAGAACGCGGCCTGCACCCGGTCTGTGCCTGCCAGCGAGCCCGTCAGGGTGCTCCACGAGACACCAGTGGGGTCATAGCTGCGAACCGTTCCTCCATTCACGACAAGGACATGACCCGAAGCGTGGCCATCGGTCTGCGCGATACCTCGGATTGTGTTCGCGGCCAGAACGTCGCCCGTGTCCCGGTCCAGAGAGCCTGGACGCACGACCAGCTTAACCGGCCGGTTTGGATCGGCACCGTTTTCTTCGGGATAGGCGTTGATCAGATACTTTGGGCTGTCTCCGGGCCCGTCAGGCTCGTAGTGGGAGCTTGCTACCTGTGCCTGGGGCATCAGATGTGGCTCGCTCGCACTGGCCGAGATTGATACGGCTCAGACTTTGCTTGAGACAACTGCCGCCAGGCACGGGGCTCCAAGGCCTCATATGAGGTTATCTCGCCATCTGTAACGAACTTCCGGCATGTTCGGGCCGCAACAAGCTTGGCCAAGGCGTCCATGTAAAGCTCATCGATCGCATCACCGCGCCAGTCCGTGACAACGCCCTTGCGCTCCACTTCTGGCATCACCTCGTCGATCTTGGCGAGGATCACAGCTGAATCCTCTGCCTCCGCAGGAGCCCCACCTATCTTGACATGAAGTTCCTCTAGAACCGCCGTTGCAAGATCCTGCCTAGTCTTGCTCACGGTCCGCCAACACGCTCAGAATGATGTCATCAGCTTCGTCCTTGGTCGTGACCTGACCCTCAGACAAAGCGTTCGCCCAGCGAATACGGGTGGAGTGATGTTCTGCCGCCCAATCCTCAGAAGCGTCGATCTCAGCAAGCGCCTCAGGGCCAGCATCAACAGGCTCTTCGGCGGGCGTAGCGGGCTCATCAGAAACCTGCGCCGCGCGCAGCGCCTCAATGGTATCGCTCGCAGCTTTGAGCTGTTCTCTCAGGTCATCGACCTCATCAAGAGCGTCATCCAGCCTGTCCTGCAGCTCTGCTGTCGCATTCGCCTCGTCTGTTGATTCAGGACGGCCATAGTCGCCATCGGCGTTGCCCTCCTCGACGAACTCCGGATTGCCAGAAAGGCCCTCCGCCAATGCGGCGTCTTCAACGACAACCGCCTCTCCATCGCGCACGAATGTAAGCCCCCGGACGGTAATCTCGTCCGGGGAACTCTCATCCTTGCCGACATACACAAATGTCTTCGGCATGGTTTCTCCTTTAAGCCACAGCGGCTGCGTAGCCGGTGATCATTCCGCGTTGCTCACCGCCATCGAACAGCTTTTCGATTGACCACTGCTCTTCCACGCCAACGCCGCGGAGGAACTGGTAATCGGTGTTGTCCGACTTGGTGTAACGGTACTTCTGACCCATCGCCCAACCGAGCGTCTGGGCACCACAGAAGTAGAGCGGCTCGACGTCGATGCCTGCTGCGCCCACGCCCGCAATCGGTGCGATTGTGGGTTCTTCACAGATCATCAAGCCCTTGTAGAGCAAGTCGCCATCCTGCCAGATCGGGTTGTCTTCAACACCGCGAACACGGGCGTCAGTATTGTAACGCTTCATGTCCTCGTTGTTGCCCAATTCCTCGAAGTTCTGCGGGCCAACAAAGACCTTGAAGAACTCCCGGCCGCTTTCCTCGTTCTCAGAAGAAATAGGCCGCATAGGCAGTTTGCCGTTAGTCTTCCACGTGTCCGCACGAGCCATGCGCTTCATCCGGCCAAGAAAGGCCGGGCTCAGCACATCTGCCGCTGCCACATTGGCAAGGGACGCCGACATGTCGCCGGACACCAGCTTCGAGGTCGCGCCACCAAACAGGAGACGGCGAGACTCGTTCGCCAGGACAAACGCATCACGTTGAGCATTGCTCGCCTCAGCATAGGTGAGCTGCTGGCTGTGGGCGTTACCCGTCGCATTGTCCGCATCACCTTCTTCAAAGGCGCTGGCGTCCTCGGCGACCACATCGAACGCATCCACAACGGCGGCGTAGACGTGGTTCTGAACCCATCGACGCAACTCACGGCGCTGGATGCGGTATTGATCAGTGAACGCCTTCTTGGCCTCACTCTTTTTGATCTTCACCGCTTCACGATGCCAGAACGGCTTCAGGGTCGTCTTGCGCTGACCGAACGTCGCTTCGTTCCCATCAAGGACCTGCGCGCCCTTGTTGGTCTGTCCAAGCGCGTCGGTAAACGCAATGTTGACGAACTCCCCATTCTCCATCAGCGAGTCTTCCCGCTGGATCAGGGAGAACGGGTCTTTTCCGACATACTTCGCATAACGATGTTGTCGGTTGTACTGCTCGTAATCTTTCGAGCGGAACTTCTGCAGAATCAGGTCTGCAGCGGTTGCTTGTAGGGCCATTTTCTCTCTCTAAGGCTCTAGCGGCCCCAAAGATTGTGCTCCGCATCATCCATGGAATGCTGAGCCGGGCCAGGCGATGCAACGCCGGGCTGGGCCCCCATTCGTGGTGGAAGAGGTGAAGCCCCACTTTGGGGACTGGCGGATGGCTGCTGACCCGGGGCCGGCTGTCCGCCGCCCTGGAGTTTTGCAAGGACTTCCGCCTCGATTTTTGCTCTGTATGCCTCTGGATCAGTTCCGATTTCGGACAGCAGTTTTTGCTGCTGATGCCAGACCATCATCTCACCCCACGGATCAGGCCTCTGCCTGAACTGCGCAACAAGCACATCGGCCTGACCTGTCGACTGAACCGCCGCGAAGGCAGTATCGACAGCCTCATTGCCATGAACACGCCGGGTATTGCTTTCCGACAGGTTCAAGGCCGCGATTTCCAACCCATGATTCTGCACAGCCATCATGTAGTCGTGATAGCCCTGCGGATCTGTGGCCGGGTTCGGGATTTGCGGGGCCTGCTGTTGCTGGGCTTGTGGCGCGGGCTGGGCCTGTACCGCTCCCTTCAACTGATTGACCTCATCACGCATCGCCTGAAGCTCATCACGAGCCTCCTTGGTCTTGCGTCGCTCATCCTTCATCGCGGCAATTGCGGCAGGGGGAAGCCCCTGGAAATCACCGTCGCCCTCTGGCGCAGGCTGGGTTTCTGTCTCAGCCGGTTGCTCAGCCGTTTCGGTTTCAGGCTCCTCGACGACGGACTCAAAGCCCGTCTCCGCGTCACCTTCTATCGCTACAACTTCGTCCGGCTCGACGTCTTCCAGCGGTTTGCCATTGAACAGGCGGTCATCCGCGTCATCGAAATCCTTATCCTTAGACATACGCTCTCCTTCACGCCCTTAGAGTTGGCGGCACTTCATCGCCCGAAAGCCCGGCGGCGGCATGTGGTCGAAAACGCCCGTTTGCGACGGCGGCTCGCTTCGCTTCGGCCTAGAACAGGCCGAGTTGATTCTTCATGGCCTGGGCTTGCGCCTCAGCACCTGTTTTGGCGGTCTTGGCCTGCTTTTCCTCCACACCCGCTTTCTTATCCGCGAGTTCAAGGGCCGCAGCCTGCTGCGCCATGGGATCAGGCGGCGGGGCCTGCATCTCTTCCATGCCCTTGAGGATCTCTTCCTTGTCCTGAAGCTGCGAGGCCTGGATCACCACCTTTGGCGGGATCGGGAAGCCTTGCTCAACCATGCCAGCCAAGCGCTCGAACTGCTCCTCCTGCAGCACAGCGACCTCTGGCATCGTCTTCACAACGATATCCACATCGATCTGGCTCATGTCGTTGCGCACACCCATGGGCATGCCGAATTCATTAGCAACGGGCTCGTTGATCGGCACAAACCGAAACCCGCCCTCGATTTTCTCATCCGTCACACGAAGTAGATCAGGCTCACGCCACCACTGGCGAGCCATCCAGAACATGCGCTTGTAGACCGCCTCTTTCCACTGGCGGTGCAGGTCGAACACGTCATGCTCCTCCGTCATCCCAGCATCGCGCTGGATTTGACCGGCGCGGCCTGACTGAGAAGCGGCCTGACGACCAACAAGCGCCTCATTGGGGCTATCGACCTGGATTTGCTGCTCAGCCTTCTCCAGCATCAGCGAGAAGATCTGGACATCACCATCACTCTCAATGAAATCCCAGTCCTCGCCGCGCTTCATCGCCGGATTGGTGACGACATGACCATCAACCTTGGCCATCTCAGACTTGGCACCGTCTACATCGTCAAACGCACCATCATTGCCCCATGTGCGGCGGTTGTTGGCGTAGTGCCACATCTTGGCACGATAGTGGTTCAGCTCCTGTTGGGGGCCAATCATGTCCCGCAGCACGCCGTAAGCACGGTTCTCTCGGTCCTTGTAGCAGGCCTGGGCCGCGATTCCGCAGATCGGCTTGTCCTTGTCATCAACCCACGGGCTCGGCTCGTCGTAGAGGTCAGCATTCCCAGCGAAATGCGCGAGCCGCCACGTGCCCTTCGGGTCTTTGTAGTACATGACCAGAATGCGAATACGCCGGCGGCCTGCATGGCGTGACGTCCACAGACTGACAGGGCGGTCCTCATATTCGGTCTGGGCATTTGAGCTGTCGACGGTCGCCACCAGCTCGTTTGCCTTGTCCGGGTACTTGGCCTGCGCCTCTTCCAGATCCCACCACTTGGCATAACCGATATAGCGGGCGTCTTCGAAGTCCTCTTCCTTGCTGCGCGGGTCGTAGAACAGCTCATCGTAGCGGATTTTGTCCGCTTTGATCTCATTCTCTTCGCTGTCCCAGATGACCTCCACGGCCTCGATGCCCGTGATCGTCATATCGGCGAACTGGCGGGACGCCTTGGCATCAAACTTGGTCTTGTCATCGATCGCGTTGAGAACGTCGGTAGCGACCTCCGCCATACCCTCGCCCTGAGGCTTGCGGGGGAACGCTTTGGGGTCCGTTCGGCTGCGTTGCTCAATGCCCTTAAGCGTCTTCACCTTCCGCTTGCAGCGATTGTGCGTGTAGATCGGCTGGCCACGCTCTTCTAGCGTCGCCTTCTCGTCCTTGGACCACTGATTGTCATTGAAGTTGTGGTAGAAGTCCTCGTCCCGAAACGCGAGGATGCGGGCATCCTGCAACGCGTCCTCGGACTCTTGAAACATCTGCTTCTTCTTCGTGAGTGACAGAGCCTCACTCTCGACCTGCGGGGGCGCGGCCTGCTGAGGCTGGCCGAATGAGCCCACATCCTGCTGCCAGGGGCCTTGAACGATGTTTGGAGCTAGCGCCATCCCTTTGCTCCGCTGCGAATCGGCACCTGATAGCCAGTCTTTGGTTTCGGCTTCTTCGGCGCGCGGGGCGCAATGCCTGGGTGCGCCTCATCAAGAACACGGCCAAGCTGGCCAAGCGTGTCCACGAAATCATCATGCTTTCCGGCCGGGAAAGCGACGAGCTGATCTAGCATGCGATCTCCTTCCGGTCCTTCGGGCAGGCTGACCATGCCCATTGATGCCCTCGCCTGAATGGCGCGAGCCTTGGTTGCCTTGTCTTTGATGCTCGGCACCCACTCGATGCGGCAGTAGACCTTCCGCTTGATCATCTGGCGCTTGATGATCGGGGCCATCGCCTTCTGAATGACGCCAGCCTCTCCGAACGCGCAGTTGGGCCGATGCGCCTTAATCAAATCGAGCTTCTTCTCAACCCAGACATCGGACTCGGTTTGCCCGTGCCAGCTATCCTTGCTGACGTAGATCATGTCGTCTGGCGCAATCCCGACCAGGGTGTGTTCCGTATAGTCACCGTCATCTTCTGTGACCGCGTAGTCTGACGTCAGATACAGCGCAGCGTCCGTCGGCATCATCTTGTGGCGCTTGAACCACTCGCGCTTGAAGAACGTGCCTTCTTCGGGGCTCGGCTCCTGTTGATAGAGTGCTGACCAATCGCGGGGGCCTATGTTATCCCTTGTGCGGATCAGCTCATCAGCAGGAAATCGCTCTGGCCACAACGCCTCACCTCGATGATTGATCGCGGGCAGAGTGAGCTTCTTGTATTGGTCTTTGCCTTCTGCCTCAGCCTCAAGGAGACGCCCCGTCAAATCGTCCTCATGCCATCGCGTCTGAATGACAATGATCGCTTTAAGGCCCTCCAGGCGCGTGTATGCCGTCGACGTGAACCAGTTCCAGACTGTCTCGCGCCGGATCTCGCTCTCCGCCTCCTCTCGGTCCTTAAGCGGATCGTCAATGATCAGAATATCAGCGCCACGCCCCGTGATAGCTGTGCCGACA
>JBCAXQ010000078.1:0-10746 GCA_038534015.1 Pseudomonadota bacterium
TTACCTCGCCGCTTCTCCAAGAGCGCCTGAAGATCAGCATCAATCAGCTCGGCAAGTTCTCGAAGAACCCCGTTCTGACGAGCCGGAAGAAGTTCACCTGATCCGATCTGTGCCATGAGGTCTTTTGCGGCTGGCTTTGTCAGCGCGAGGTAGATGGTTTCGAGGCGGTTCATTCCAGAATGCCGTCTAAACGAGCCTGTCGAAGATTAAAGTTCATGGTTGGATTTTGAGACGCCTCAATGGCCTGCCTGTTCAGGCGAAGGAAGTTCGAGGTCCACAAGGTGCCTTCATAGGTTCCCTGATCAAGCCTATCAATCAAATACAGGCACGCATCTCGCTCCCATACGAACAGGTACTTTCGTCCCTCATTTTCAGCCAGTTTCTGCATTGTGCTGGCCAACAAATCGGCCATTGCATAACATGGGTCTCTCCACCGTTCGTCACTCATCTCAATCCCTCCATCCCCAAACCCTAACCCCGCACGCGCTCTCTCACAAACGGGGGGCGGGTTAGGATGTCCAGAAGTCGTGGCCGCGCTCGATCAGAAAGGCCTTGAGCCTCTTCTCCACATCCTCCATGATCCCTGACATGCCCTCGACGTGCATTTCCGCTGGAACCGGAAGCATTTTCGCCGCCAGTCCATTGCTCAGGCTGTCGGCCATTTGGCCCAGCTCGTCTGCTTCTTCTTCAGTCATTCTCTCTCTCCTCACTGGACATGTTTGGTGGAAGGCGGGGTTAGGGTGTCAACTACCAGCCACCCATCACATTTCGGTAAGCGTTCTCGGCAGCTTCCGCGGCCTCCGCTTGTCGCTCCTCTTCAATGGCTCTCTGCTCTTGACGGTGCTCTTCTGGAGAGATTTCTCCGTCCATCAACGCTCGGTCATTGAGGTCGTGCGCTCTATCATAAGGGTCCATTTTCATTCTCCTCTGGTGGACACTCGAACCGGACACTGTAGTAGCGACGGGGGCGTTTGGGCTGTCGGGGTTAGGCTGGCTCTCGCATCCACTTCAGGTGATTGCGGCCGTAGACTATCCAAAGAGCAATGTTCATGGGGATCAGGCCCCAGCTCTCTGAGGCGACGATCCACACCAGCCAAAGCGCTTGATTGACGAGGCCGATTGCCCACGCCCAGCGCGCTTTATTTCCGGCTAGTACCGTCATGTAGATCGTAATTGCTGACAGCAGCCACGGCATCCAGAATGAATGGCTCTCATCGCATCAACGCAGTAAGTGATCTGAAACTTGCAATCGTCTAGCGCGTTGTGCGTTTTGCCACTCTTCCAGTCGTATTGGTCCAGATCGATACCGGATAAATCGACGAGCGTCCGAATGTCTCTTGCTCCGCGATAAGGCATGGTGCGAGCGCCGAAGGCCTTCAGGTAGTTTTGCACGATCACAAAGTCGAAAGTGGCGTGGCTCCAGACGCTCAGGCCTTTGCCCCTACCAACGAAGTCCGAATAAAGCCCTATGGCGTCGCGGGCTGGCAATGGGTTTTTCGTGATCTGTGCCAGCACATCTGGATTTTGCTCGGACCACCATTGTTCTGTAGAGGCGTCTTTTTCGAAGCCTTCGGCCAAACAGCTTTCAAGAGAAATGTTCTCACAAAACTCCTCGCCCAGCTGCCCGGTTGCTCGGTCAAAGAATACACCGGCCAGCTGGATCATGGCTGCGTTGTGCCCAGTTCCCATTGTTTCGATGTCAATCATTAAGTCGCTCATTTCATTCTCCTCGGTGGACACCTTCATCGGAAGGTGTAGTGCCCATGGGGGCGGTTAAGCGTTTGGTGGACATATGCCCATCCGCGCGATCTGTAGTGATTTCCGGTTTGTCGGTTCGACAGGCGTTCTCGGGCGGTTTGTCCGCCAAAGCCTTGGAATCTCGGAAATAGGGTCTGACTCCAAAACCGAGGGTCCCGGGTTCAAGTCCTGGTGCCCCTGCCAGGCGGGACAACAGGATGCGAGGCATCGGGCTCATTGGTCATCCTCCGGTTTGTGCGCGGTTTGTGGACTCTGTTCTCCGTTCATCCGCTTAAGCATGTCCAAAGCAACCGCATCGGCAGACACGTAGCGCTCCATAATTCGCTCAACGCGGTCCTCAGACCATCCTATGATCCGGGCAATATCGCGCAGCTTGAGATCAGTTTTGGCGAGGCGGGTGACGGCCGTTCCCCGGAAGTCATGCCAGCGCAGCCCCTCGATGCCTGCTCGTTTCTTCGCGGAATCGAATGAGGCCCGGAGACCGTCCCCAGTCCACGCCCGCTCGGTCGAGCTTGTGAGGACAACAGGCGAGCGTTTCGGAATGTCCGCAAGGATGGAGCGGATGGGCTCCGTCACAGGGATGATCACGCTTTTCTTGCGTTTTGCCGTTCGATACTGGATCGATACGTCACTGATGGCTGACCATGGGAGAGCGATAAGGTCGCCCTGGCGCAGCCCGGTTTCGACAGCGAGGTCGATTGCCCATCGCAACGGCTCGCCAGACACAGCCTTCACTGCGGCGAGCTGTTCATCATTCCATATCAGCTCGGCTCGGTCGGCCTTATAGATCTTCGTCAGCGGCTCGGTCGGTTTTGCCGTGGTCATTCCCCGTGAGCGCGCCCAAGAGAACAGCCGGCTGACAACCTCGATGCGCATTTGTCCTTGTCGCACGCTCGGGTGATCGTCGCGCCATTCAGCGAGGTCTTGCACGACGCGCGGATCTTCAAACAGTGCGGTGCGCCAATCCCCGAACTCTGCCCGAAAGTCGTCGAGGTGGTGTCTCCAGTCGCTCTTGGTTCGCGGGGCGAGTTTTTCCCATTCAGGGGACTTCAGGTAAGCCCGAACGATGCCCTCAATGAAGTGGATCGATGGCGCAGGTTTGATCTTCTGAGCGTTTCTGGCGGCCATGACGCGAGCCATGCCGTCCGGCGACGCCAAGTCGGCCTCCATTGCCGCGCGAGCCTCATCCTTGCTCTTGCCGACACCCTTTCCGACAAGCGGCCCGCCCTTCCAAGCATAGGCGTAGTAGGTGATTCGCCCATCGGCGAGCTTCTTAGTTGCGGTCCACATGCCCGTTACCTTTAGATGCACGCCCAGCCCTCGCCGCTTCCAAAGGGTCGATCTTTGGGGCTTTGTCTTGCGATTGTGTCAATAGACGAATCGTCCCGTCCGGCTCCTGGATGATCTCCACGACCGTCAAACGCGCGTTCAGCGCATCTTGTATGAGGTCGCGGAGCGCAGCCATCACAGCACTCCTGACGTAGCGTAATACGCCACCCACTCGCAGAGCCGCTTGTGAGGCCAGAACCATTCGCCTCGACGGCAAATCGGCCGAAAGGATTGGTGCAAATGATGCTCATAGCGCTGGTTTCCGCCATGGTAGCAAAGCAGTATGAGGTCAGTAGGACACCCTGATTGCAGCGCTGAGAACCGAGCGATCGGATTTGTGGAAATGCCGATTTTGATAAGGTGTGTGATCTCACAATAAACGTAGTAAATGTAATGCGTTGGCTCTGATCCGCCCTCGTTGTATTCTTCGGCGAGATCGGGGTAGTCGAGGTTCTCAGGGGTGATCATCTCACTGAGATCGATATCGAATACCGGGATCTGTGTAGCGTATTCTGAGTTGTACGGCGGAACGAACGTTTCTCCCTCATCGGTGAACCATTCATCGGCCATCCAGTTGTCCCATTGAAGGAGCCTGAAAGCGCCATTCACTTTCGGTGGGACATATGGAATCTCGTCAGCCATCTACTCGCGGGCCTCGTTGTCGGAGGGGCCAAACGCGCCGGTCTTTGTGCGATTTTCCCGAAGTGCCACGCGGACCTTTCCGGGGCACGGCTTGTTGTTCTCGTCACGCCGCCGGACGATGCCGCAGTGTTTGCAGCACTGCAAACCGAAGCGCCAAGTCCAGTAATGCCAGCCATTTGCCATTACGATTTCCCGTCTTTGGTTGTGGAGGCAGATTTCCGGGCTTGATACCAAACCAAAATGCACGCGATTGCGGTCATCACATCAGACGTAACGTCCGGGTCTTTCATCAGATCGACCAAGCGATATTCAAGCGGTGTTGACGAACCGTCCGCCATCACGAACCCCCGTCGTCAGCCGCGAGGGCGCGGAGTAAAGCGGCAGTGAGGGCCAGAGCGGGTGTCGCTGCTGTTTGCCTATAGCTATGCTCCCAGTCTTCTCCTTGGCGTTTTACCTGCGCGCAATAGGACGGAGACCTGAGGTCGTCATAGTCGACTAGCCATTGCCACTCTGGCGCGACGTCCTCCACGAGAACCACGGCTTCGTCGAGTGAGAAGGTGAAGCGCTTGGTAGCTTTGGCATAACCGCCGCTGGGCGCTTTTGGGTAGAGGGCCATGGCGATCCAGAGATCAAGTTGATTTGATCCGCCCCCTGACGCCTCCAACTTCTCCGCCAAAGCCAGCAGCTCCTCTCTATCCGCCATCGTTCGGCTCCTTGTTGGGGTGGGGCTTGAACTCGCCGCACCATTCGCTTCCGCTCGTGTGTGGGAAGTGCTGCTCGATCTGCGTGCCGTAGTCTGGGCTTTGCCAGGTGATGAGCTGTGGCGGCGAGCGCCTACAAAAGTTCTCGCGAAACCAGAACCGGCAGGTTGAACACTCTTCAATCATCCCCCGTCCTCCCGCAGAGCGTCGGAGAGGTGGGCGAGCATGGCGGCGAAGATGTCTTGTCCTGCTGGGCGCGTCCCTTGGTACATGTAGCCTCTGCGTTGAAGCTCTAGCGCCCCTTTGGAAAGCATCCCCTCGCTCGGCTCAGCCAGCACTGGAAGGAGCGCGCTTAGGGCGGCGCGGGCGTCATCCATGCATTCTGCCACTCGTTCTGGAACGGCTTTCTCGGCTTCACTCCATGGAATAACCCGCTCTTCGGGATGGAGAACAAGGGCAGGGCGGGCCTCATAAATCCCTTTGCCCATCGCCCAGATAAGCTCGCTGATATACTCGCGATCACCCATGATCACCGCCCTCCTTGGCTTGGGCTGTGAGAAGGGCTCGCCAGATCGTTTTTACAGCTATGCGGTAATCAGTTCGGACCACACCGAGATACGCATCCCATGCGGCTTGAACCTCGTGCTCTTCAGGCTCCACCCGCACAAGCACTAAGCCGTTGGCTGCGAGGGCTTCCAGCTCAGTCTCAGAGGCGTTCCGGTACACCGCCTGATCGCTTTCGGTAGCAAGATGCCAAGCGCTATGGGGATTGTCTTTCCTCCACAGGGCGCTGGCCATGATCTCAACCGGATCCACCTTACTCATCCCCAGCACCCCCGTCTGAGAGCTTGGAGAGGGCGGGAGCCAAAGCATTGAAAACCCGTCCGCAGGCTGTGCGCTCGGCAGAGCTTGTCCCTTGCTGAGCACACGCGCCAATCGCTATTGAGCGGGCCTGCTCTGCCGCTTCCACGATCTCCAGCAGCGTGTCGGCGTTGTTGACGAGGGCGACGATTAGTTCAGAATTGATCCTATTGACCGCATCGCTTTCGACAACGCCTGATCCTTCAAAGATGCTATCAAAGCGAGTGCCGTGCTCGGGATCGTGACGCTCAGTGCCCAAGAACCATTCGTCATCATCTGTTTCGCCCGGATGGTATCGATAGGCCCACGGTCTCGCCGTCGCCTTCTCCAGCAACCGCTTCAGTTCTTCCACCTTATCCATGGCTCAGTCCTCGTCTTTGGGTGGGGAGGGGGGATCTAGGGGCTGCCACCGGGTCGGCGCATCATTTGGGCCGTCTTCAAAGAAGACCAACTCATATGGATCAGTCCACCAATACGATGTGCGGTCCATCGGGTGATCGCCCCAATCAACCATGTCCCAGCGACAGGCTGAAATTCCCTTTGGGGATAGCGCAAGAAAAACCGTCCCATCCTTCGGCGCGCTCTCAATCGGACGCCATCCCCCGCTGGGTCGGTGGGCGTCGGTCTTTTCATCCGAAACCCCGTCGTAAGGAATGGCCCGAACCCGCTGGATAACGTCGCCCCAAGTGATGCTAGTGTAGTCTTTTGAGCATTCTTCGATTTCAGCGATGCACGCGACGATTGCTCGGCGGTGAATCTCCGCATGGATGCGGTGAACGGCTTCAATGTGGAGTTTGATCGGCCCTCGCTCCGCTGGCTCGTCCGGGAGGGCGGTGAGATAGGCAGACATGGCCGTGCGCAGACACATACGCGCCTCAAGCTCGCCCCGCGATGACTTATCAACTTCGGACATCGCCAGAAGCGCAGCCTCCAGCGCCTTCTCATCCAACTCACGCGTCATTGGTCTTTCTCCTGTAGGGTAGCTCGGATCACAGCGGCCTCGTCGTCGGAAAGCCCATCAGTCAAGTCGACCCAATCTTGTTTTGCGGGGAAAATCTTGCCATTTTCGGCTTGGTAGACGGCACCGCGAATGAAGTTTCTGTAGGCGTGTTCACGCGCTTCCAGTTCGCGGATGCGGGAGATCAGGGCGTCCGCATTGTTGAGAACTGCCCGCTGGTAGCGTTCAACGTCTTTGTGCTGGCGGAAGTCCTCGAACTCATTGTCCAAACCGGCGTTGTGGGTTCTCTGGACAAAGCCTGTCGGCGCTGCGTCAGCCTTTTCGGCAAGCCGTTCCAGCTCATCCAAATCCACGGGGGTCGGGCTATTGGGCATTGGGGGCTCCTGCGGTTGGTGGCGATCCGTAGTGGCTGGCGAATGTCGGCTTGCTCCAGCCCTTAGCCGCCGCAATTGCATGCGCTCCTTCATGGATCATCATGGCTTTGCTGGCCCCGTGTGGCAGAACGATATGGATCATTCCATCTGTGAACTCGCCCCAATACGTGCAGGCATTGGCTGGGGCTGGGAACCCGCCCGTTTTCATGGACATCTCAGAGCATTTCAGCGCTGGCGTGTGCGTGTATTCAACGGGGAACGTCAGACGCTCTCCATCCTTCACGATGACCATATGCGGAACGATCTCCACACTGTCCGCCCTTAAGGCTTCCGGGATCGTCCCATCAAAGAGAAGCGCATCAGGCTGGCCGGTTACAGCGCAGGCTGTTGGGATAGCGGCTAGGACAGCGGCTATGGTGGTGCGGGGGATTTTGCGGGGGCGATAGGTCATTGGGCGCTCTCCCAATCGACCCAGACACGGCCTTCTTCTTCCCACTCCTCAAGATGGGACTTGCAACTCGGTAAGGTGCGAGCCCAGTGGTAGGCGGGGTCATCCTGGTCGACTCTCGAGCATTCGCCGGGGTAGTCCCAACGTTTCCGGACTGCGAAGTCACCCTTTCGGAAGCCGTATTCATTGGTTTGATTCAAGTCAGCTGCGCGTGCGCGATCCTCCCGTTGGATACAGGAAACAATCCCGCCCAAGAGCGCTAAAACACCAACAGTAACAACAGCGATCAGTCGAAGTGTGTGCCACATTTCTCGACGATCTTCCCGCTTGGCAGCCTCGGCCTTCTCCTTCGTGTAGTTTGGGTTTTCTATGTTCAGGCGCTGATAGCTCAGCAAGCTCTCGCCTCTGCGACCCATGGCACCCTTAAAGCTCTCCCAGAAGGCCTGACGGATAGGTAAGGCTGCCCAGCCCTTATCGTAGTGCTTGGGTGCCTTGTCGTATCTGCTTTCCAAATCCGAGGGGCGGGTCATGACGTAGACGCCATCAGCAGAAGATCCCACGTGAATCTTGGTCCCGTTGATGGTCAGAAAATCGTCTGTGACAGCCTGCCAATTGTCAGCGTCCAGAAGCTCGGCTGCTTTGGTGAGGATTAGGTCAGACTCTGACTTAGGCTCCGGGAAGTTCGATAGGGCATCGCTCATCTCGACATCCTCCGGGATGGCAGCTTCCTAGACCCCTTGGGAGGCCATGGGTTGGGGCGTGAGGGGATGGATTGCTTTGGCCGGCAGGTTTCCCCACGAACCCGCTTTCCGTGCGCGATATCGCTTGTTTCAATGCGGGCCTCGGCCTGGTTTGCATCGTTGCGCCAGAGCCAGACATTGCCCACGACATGACCAGGAGAGCGCTTCGCCCCAAGTGGAAACTCGTGCGCGATAATGGGCTTTCCAGCGTCGCGGTCAGTATCGCTGGCTGAGAAGATCAGGGGCTTGCCGGTCTTCCTGCACTTGCCGTTCTGAAGCATCAGCAGGGCCTCGACATTGACGGGCTCTACAGGCAGCCCCTTGTCACGCGCACGCTTACGGTGGGCGACTTCGCGGGCTTTGAGGCGGGTGAGTTCTTCAGCGGGGATCAATTCCATCTCCCCTGCATAAGATTGGTCGCGGTCGTGATCTTCTGGCCGTAGTGCTGGACCTGAGTTTCAGCCTTTGAAACGCGACGCCACAGCGCGAAGATTGCGATGGTGTTGAGCGCCGCAAGGAGAAACGCGGCCGCACCTAAGGTGAGGTATTGGAGGATCATCAGCTCATCCGTCCTTGAACAAGTTTTCCGGTGCGCTCCTCGGGATACTTGAGCCAATTCAAATATTCCTGATCTATCTCGATCCACTTTTTGCCCGCGAACGAGTCCGGGCGGATATGAGCCCGTGAAGACACGCGGAGACTGCTGAGCAAATGGCTCCTCGCATTAGCTTCAGAGTTTGTGTTCATGAACTCCTGGAACTTCGGTTCGGCGCACCGCATCCCCGCTTGCTGGGGCAAGGGAAGCTCTGACCACCTGCGCTTGTCCTTCTCAGCCGCTGGGGCTTTGTTGACTGTAGGCGCGTCAGGGATGGCCAGTCGGGCAATTGCTACACGTGTCTGAGCGGTCGGGTTCCCAAGCACATCCACAGCGGCCTCAAACCGCTCTATGGGCATCTCGAAAACGAGCTGGACCACTTTGCGGGTCTTCACGGTCTTGATGTCAGCGTATTCCGCTTCGAGGATGAGGGCGTCACTCATTCTGCGGCCACCGGCTGTTTGAGGCTCATCAGCGTGTGGGCGTACTGGCTACGGAAACGCTTGTGCTCTGGCTCAATGAGGGCCTTGATGGCCTCTTGCGTTGCCGGGGTCTTGGCCCACTCATCCAGCGTTGAAACGGTCCACTCTTTGCCTGTTAGTTCGCCGAGTAGCTTCTCCAGTTCTGCAGATGGGCCCTCGTCCGTGTCGGCCTTGGGCTCAACATTGGTATTCGCCGCTGGAGCCCGCCCGACGAACTCTTTTTTCTTGTCATAGAGGGCTAGACCAAACTGGTTGCCGAATGTGATCAGCGCCCGCTTCATGGCGTCGCTCTCGGCTTCCTTTATGGCGCTCTCGTGCTGCTGTGGGCGGTTCTTACCAATCCCTTCGCCAAAGCCTGAGCCCTCACGGACGATGACGCGCTCGCCAGCGTAAACCGTGACGCGGACCTTGGCTGAATAACCGACATGGAAGCCATCGCCGCTGGAGAGTTTGCGGGGCTCGTCATAGATGGGCTTGGTCTCCACGGTTTCGCGGCTCCAGCCATCAAACCCGAAGATCTTGTTTGCCATCATAATGGCCCACCACTGCTCGATATAACTCATGCCGTCGCGAGTGCTGACATTGGCCGGATCAAGCATCATTGCGAGGTGATCAGCTTGTTGTTTCGAAAAGCCAGACATCACGCCACCTCACAGTTCGGGTTAGGCTGATGGGCCTTCATCTTCGCCATGCGATCGCGCTGGATGGTCAACACTTCAAGGATCGCGTCCATCTCGGAGACAAGGCACTCCATGGGCACCACGGTTTCCCGGTCCCGGCGCTTCATCGCGAGATCAATGAACCGCTCAAGACGCCCGGCGGACACACTGAGGAAGTCCAGTTCTGCACCTGCTTGACCTACTGATGACATGTCAGGTTCTCCTTTCTGTGTTGGATCAGGTCGTCGTCGCCCATCTTGTAGATGCGCTGGAGCAACGCCTGATCGTCGGCCTTCAAGGCCCGGTTGGTGATCTGTTCGCGGTAGTTCACGAGCCATTTGGCGCGGAACACGGGATTGGTTTCGATGTCGATTGTGGTCGCCGCGATGAGGTCGGCCTCGTACTTCCGCACGTGTTTTTTCCAGCGGCGATCGTGTTCCGCCTTGCTCATTTTCAGATGCGGATTGCGGAGATAGAATTGCGCGCGATGCCACCGGAGGCCGTCTTCACGGCGATCTTTTTCCTCTTGGGAGAGGTAATCGCCGTGCGCTTCTTCGTGAGCCCGATTGTCATAGGACATTATTCGAACTCCTCTGAAGGATCGTGTTGAACCGGAACGGTGTGGAAGATCATCGCAGTACCAACGCTAGCGAGCGTCAGGAGCGAGGCGGCTAGGGTGAGGGCGAGGGTCATTGGGTGGCCCTCGGATTTTTAACCTCAATGATCAGCCGGTCTTCGCGCCGGTACATGTCGACGCTGCCAACAAGCGCCACGGCAAACTCGGCAACTCTGTTGCGAAGCTCGGTTTCAAAGTCAGCCAGCGCTTTTTCAATGATGGGGTGTCCAGCCTCAGAGACTCGTGTGCGCACCGCCTCTTCAAGCGCCTTGATCAACTCGTTGGCGAAATCATTGTTTGGTAAAGAAGTCTTTTCCATCACCCCTCTCCATCGGTTTGAGAGGGGAGGGCGGACATGCGCTTTACGAGATCAACGGCAGATGCCTGAAGAACAGTGACTGTCTCTTGGAGGGCGTCCCGTGCGGCGTCCCATGCGGCGGCCCCTGCGGCGTCCCGTGCGGCGTCCCGTGCGGCGTCCCATGCGGCGTCCCGTGCGGCGTCCCGTGCGGCGGCCCATGCGGCGGCCCCTGCGGCGTCCCATGCGGCGTCCCGTGCGGCGTCCCGTGCGGCGGCCCATGCGGCG
>JBCAXQ010000079.1:0-10742 GCA_038534015.1 Pseudomonadota bacterium
TCGTCGATCTCATCGGGATGCTTTTCGATGGTGTAACTCGGAACCTTAGCGCCAAAAGAGGCCCAATCTTTTGTGCTCTTCTCGCAATTCAGCTTGAAACGCTTGCCGATCTTGTCCTCCCAATCGACCAGACGCTCGCTGCCAATGCGACCTTGCGGACCCCATTGGCGAAAGTCGATCCAGCCATAGAGATCAAGGCGCCGTTCTTTCCTCGTACGCGTGCAAGATACGCGCGCAGGCGTAACCTTGAATTTGCGATTCATCTTGGCTTTTCTGGCACTCAACTCCGCCTCTGCCGTTTCCATGTAGGCTTCGATCCGGTCGCGTAATTGTTCGCGAACTTCGGTGTAAATCTCCGGCTCCCCGGGAAAATTGAGCGGATTGAGCAATTCATGGATTGGGCGCAAATCGGCGAGAATTGGCGCAGGCGTGCCGGTCGAATGGCCTTCAATGGAGCTTCCGCCAGTGCCGCCAACTGCGCGCCAATCGGTGTAGGAAGCCTGCTGCAGGAATGTCTGGGATTCGCTTTCAGAAACCTGTCCACCACCGCTCAAGCCGACATTGACGCCCTTGATAGCCGCTTGCGCGTTGGCGCTCGCACCTTGCGATTTTGCCTGCCAATCACTGACCGTCTCTTCACTGAATTCGGTGATGGCAAGCCCCGCCGAGCCATAAGTAATGGCGTACGGATAGTGCGTCCCGAAGCGCTGGATCAACTCGTCATAGCGTCCACGCCGACGCGCATCTTCCACCGCGATTACGAACTCCTTTGACAAACGAGCGAACGGCTCATCGAGCACGACTGTGAAGGATTTGTGCCGCGTCAGGCCATGCATGATCGAGTTGGCCTGCTCGCTCATCATACCCTTCGTCTGGCTTTGCGTGTATTTCGCGCCGACCCCCGGCTTGTTTGTTCCGGTAGCCTTGTCCTGACCGCCGCCGACTTTTGCGCCGACGTTCCAGCTGACTGTGCGCTGAAACTCTTCCTGCGAGCGCATCATAGAGCTAGTGACCAGGGTACCGCTGATGATCTCGGGCATTAGCCGATAGCCGACTGGGACAACGCGCGCTTCCTCGATCGCATAGTCTGCGGGATTGGGCGGCGCGAAGACATTGCTTAGGCCATTGTTGCCGAGGTTCCACATGTCCTGTGTAACCACGTTGTATCCCTGCCGGGTTGAGCCAAGATTCATGATGGCCCGGTCGAGCATAAAGGGATTGTCACCGCTGATATCTTCAGGGTTGAGATCTTTCGGCGCGGGCCGATAGAAGTTGCTGCCGCCGATACGGATACGAACCGTCCCATCGATTGGCATATCGATCTCGATCAAGCCGGCATCATCACTAGGGCGAGACCCGGTGAGCCGATATTCCTTCACTTCGCCTGCTTTCTTGAAAATGTCGGCCAAGGGGCTCGAATTGACAGCTTCAGCAATCAATACTTCACCATTGCCCCTCCCATTGCGCAGGTTGAGCAGCTGCCCGTCTTCCGATGCATCGATCAGCATCACCTCTGGCGTGACATAGGTGGAGTGCATCAAATTCGGATCGCCAATGCGATTGTCGAAACCGCTGAATTCCTCAGGAATTACACTCGTGTCGAGGGCAAGGGGCAGGTCCTCTACCCACACACCGTCGATCCGCAAACGACAATCCCCGGCTGCGACCAGAGCATCAATGTCTGCGTTCTGCGGAATCGGTTCGGACGCAATGACACGCGCGCGGCTGACGCTGATCGCAAGCGCGGTGTATTGCTCGTCTCGCTCCGCTCCGACATTGTTCTTCAGTCCACAATCTGTCGCTGCGGCTTCCTCCGCCAGTGCGCTGTTCACAGCAAGCCTGATGGGCGCATCGATTGCCGGTGCCCCTGTGAAGTACTGATCCGCAGCGTAGATACCGGCACCTGTGATCGCGGTAACTCCGATAGCCAGTGCGATACGTGTCTTGAGCATGTCCCACTCCATGAGCCTGAATTCGATGCGCAATATCTAGAGTATTCATGGACCTGCAAGACATGGGGTGGATTCCCCATCATTCAGGATTGTGAGATGCCGGATGGGGTATCGGCCCCATGTTCCCACCGTGGCTTGAGCGACATTATCGGCTATTCCTAGAACTAACAAAGACAGGAGGTAAGTGATGACCAAGAAGCAGATCATGATCGGCGCGGCGACGATCGCGCTCGCAAGCCAGGCTCAGGCGGTGCACGCACGCGTAACCTACATCTGTCCGCAACTGGACACTGCCAACAGCGAGCTTCAGGTTCGGGTGAGCAGCGGCTGTATGAGCACATCTACGAGCTATGCTGGAAACGATTTGGAGCTCGAAGTCGATCAAAACTACGCTCAGATCCGGGTGACAGGAGATCTCCAATTCAATTCTGGCGGGCGCATCCAGACGGCGGACTGTATGGGTCGCAAGGATATCACGCTTACGGCTGAGGGGATTGAACAGCGCCGCTATTCGGTCAGCTACAATGGCGAATGGCTGGATACGCTCGATCTGATTGAGAACCCCAAACCCGACAAATGCCTCAATGCCGGAGCGCGCGGTATCCAATCAGGTTACGATCTCGCGTTTAAGTCAGCGTACAAAGACTGGAACAACGATCCAGTGAGTGGCTGGCGCGAATGGCGCGGTACCGGCGTGCTCAATCTGCTTGCTCCGGTCCTTGATGGCCATCCCGAAGGTGAAGAGGGGCGGCCAACCGCCATGATCGAAATGAAGCAAATGCAGTGGCGGCGCGAGGCTTCGCTTCGTGATCCGAGCCATGATCCCTCGCCATTCATAGCGGTCACAATAACCCAGCACGGCTATCTCGACGATTCCGTCTCAGGCGGACGCTATTTTGCCGAGGTTCGCATGGATGAAGCGGGTGAGTGGAAACTCTCCGGTCTATGGGGACAATGGATGTGCGCGCGCGGCGTCAAAGCTGGACAGTGGTCGGGCGAGCCTTGCCCATGACACCTAACGGTCGGTGCGCTGAACTCCCGCTTCGCGAACATCCGCCAGCGTTGGATAGCCATTGACAGCCATCAGGAGATCGGCCTCGGCAAGGATTGAGCGGAGCACCCAGGCGGCTCCCTCGGCCCCGCCGATGGCCATGCCATAAAGATACGGCCTCCCTACTCCCACTGCAGCTGCACCCATAGCAAGAGCTTTTACCGCGTCAGTGCCGGAGCGTATGCCGCTATCGAACAATACAGGCACGTCGCCCGATGCCTTCACTACATCTTCGAGCAAGTCGATGGTGGCAATGCCGCCATTCGCCTGCCGGCCACCATGGTTGGAGCAATAAATGCCATCGGCGCCTGTATCTACCGCGCGCTTTGCATCATCCGGATGGCATATCCCCTTGAGTACGATAGGCAGCTTGGTCGTGGATTTGAGCCACTCCATATCGTCCCAAGTCAGCACCTGCCCAAAAGTCGCAGCCCAAGTCAGTATCGCTGTTTGGGGATCTTCTTCCGGGGGCTTCTGCAGCAGCGAGCGGAACACTGGATCGGTGAAGTAGTTCTGAAGCACTTTGCCGCGCAATTGCGGGAAGTTGGAAGCATTGAGATCGCGTGGGCGCCAACCTGTTACCCAAGTGTCTAGCGTTACCACAATTGCCTTGTAGCCTGCCTCTTCCGCGCGATGGATCAGGCTCTCGGCGAGTCCTCTGTGACGAGGCGTGTAGAGTTGGAAGAAGGCGGGTGTATCACCGCAAGCGTTATGCACGTCCTCGAGCGGATCGTTTGCCAGCGTCGAAGCGCAAAACGGAACACCGGTTAGCGCCGAAGCCTGCGCTGCAGCGATATCGCCATGCTTGTCCTGTGTCGCTTCGCCGTTAAGGCCGATCGGAGCCATGAAGATCGGCGTTGGGAGCTTCATGCCGAACAGATCGATCGAAAGATCACGCTCGGCGCAATCAACCATCATCCGCGGGACCATTCCCCAATGATGAAAGCTTGATGCATTGCTGTTCTGGGTGTGTTCATCACCGCAGCCACCGGCGACATAGTTTGTCAATGACGGTCCGAGAGCCTCATGCGCACGCTTTTCCAAAGTGGCAAAATCGACCGGGAATTGCGGCAGAATTCCACTAAGGCCAGCGTTGTAGATCTCGTTCTGCATCGCGCCGAAATAGCTCATGAAGTTCCTCTCCCTAACCAGGCTTGAGATTGAGCGTATTAAAGACGCCGGAGCAAGCCCAAAGGCTGCAGATCAAAGGCCCAACGTCCGTCTAAATCCCGCCAACTGGGCGCGCACGATCTTGCCCGTTTTGAACAGGGACAACGCAAGCGAATAATATGACTGGGATGAAGGCGACCCGATCAGGCCGATCAGCTTGTTTGCAACGGGCGTCTTTCTGGAAAGAGATCCAGGCAACGCAAACGCTTTGCGTCTGGCCGCATCGTCCCCTTGAGCGCCTGCCTTGATGCCCAGGCCTGCCAAGCTTGCAAGGCGCCTCAGCGGCATGCGTTGCGGCGAGGCAGAATGAGTGTCCATCCAATCAGCGAGAGCAGCGCTAGCTTCGATCGAGGATTGCGCTGAGCCGTCCGAGTCCTTGTGCAGCGATAGGTGACCGAGATTATGGTGACGATGTATCGCGATATCGGCATCAACTTCGATACCAGTGCCGTTCGAGGCAACTATTCGCCAACGCAGCTCGGAATCCTCGCCATTGCGAAGCCCTTCGATAAACTGCCCGCTCTTCTGGAGCGTTGTCCGGCGATACAGCGCAGCGTTGATCAACCACTGATTTTCAAAAATGCTTGTGGTCGAAAGCATCGGTCGACTGACCCGGTCACGCTTGATCGGATTGCCCTGCATATCCTCGCTGCTGACTCTACCGACAGCGAACGGCGCATCCGGCGTGTGCTCCAGAGCATCAACCAGCTTTGGCAATGCGTCTGGCAGCACAAGATCATCTGAATCGAGAAAGTAGATGAATTCGCCTTTGGCCTTTGCGAGCCCCGCATTGCGTGCAGTAGCAACGCCCGAATTCGGTTGAGATATAACCTCTAGACCAACTTCCGGGCGGTTCTGCCCCCACTCATCAAGACGTTCGAGGGTTTCATCGTTCGACCCATCATCGACGACAATGATCTCGATATTCCGATAATCCTGCATGGATAAAGACGCGACGGCATCGATGACAAGACTCGCCCGGTTGTACGTTGGCACAATCGCCGAAACGAGCCCGGCCTCTGCGCCCCCCGCCAATACATTGGGGCGAGCAACCGGAATGCTCGAGATTGAAGATCGAGGAGGAATTTGCAGCGCCATCAAATATGTCTGAGTGGTAATGCCGAGGACCTAACCAAGCGATGCTTGCATGGCAAACCGCGATTGGCTTTCAATCGAAAAGGCGCTGGATACGAGGCCTGAACCGCAGAAACATCCGATATGCACGCTCCAGCAGCGCGAGTACCAATGGGTTGCGTGCTATAAGCCCGAGTGCGCGAAGACGCGGGATAGCCCTCCACATCGCCGCAAAAGCGGCCGCACCGCTGACAACCTCGCCATCCTCTTCGGCATGGAAACGGGCGAGCAATTGCGCCTGATCAATAGGGCACGATGGGTCGCCGTCGCCAGACGCATCGACAAATTCAATGTTCTGCCCAGTGTCGAGACGCCGCATGAGCGCGATTTCGCGCAAACAAAGCGGGCATTCTCCATCAAACCAGACCTTAACTTTTGCCATTCGCCTTAGGTGATCATCAGCCAAGGAAATTCAACTGGTCCCTTCAGCTACCAATCTCTACAACTCTCTTCATGGAACAGATCACCTTTGATGACTTTCAGAAGATCGATATCCGCTGTGGAACAGTGATCAAGGCGAGCGAATTTCCAGAGGCCCGCAAACCAGCGATCAAGCTCGAGGTCGATTTCGGCGAGGAGATCGGGATCAAGAAAAGCTCGGCGCAGATCACTGATCACTATTTGCCTGCCGACTTGATTGGAACCAAGATAATGGCGGTCGTAAATTTTCCGCCGCGCCAGATTGGACCGTTCATGTCCGAAGTGCTTGTGCTCGGATTTCCGGATGCCGAAAGCAGGATCGTGCTTGCTGCCCCACTTGGCAGTGTACCTAACGGCGAGCGATTGGCGTAAAAGCTCCGTCGTTATCTTTTGCGAATTTCGCTTGTTGGAATATCCCGATCACCCTTGCGGCTTTTGATCAGCGCGCTAGGGCAGCACCATGAAAAACGCCCCCTGGCATAGCCGCTTCGCTCTCACTCTGGCCCTGTTGCTGCCGGTCTATTTCGCCGTCGCCGCGCTTGGCACCAAGTTTGGACTGTGGGGCTGGCAAGTAGGATTGGGCTCCCTGATCATTACGGCAGGGCCACTGCTGCTGGGCATAGTCGCGATTGTCGGTCTGGTCTCGCTGATCATGTGTGTCCGCAAAGCCCCTCGGACGGGTTGGTGGCTTTCGCTGGTTGCCCTCGCTCTGCCTTTGGGTGTGTTTGCGATGCTCGCAAACGTAGGTTCAACCGCAGGCGCAAATCCGATCCACGATGTTGCAACCGATACTGCCAATCCACCTGAGTTTTCCGCAATGACAATGGCGGCGCGAGCGGAAATCGACGCCAACCCGGTGAGCGATTATGCAACGCCGCTTGGCCAGATCGAGTGGTGGTCGGACAAGGCGGGCGAGGAACTCAAGGCCAAGTCTCACGCTCAATTGGTGAGCGAGCTTTATCCGGACCTCGGATCGTTGAGCTACCAACCTAAAGAAAAGGCAGCAGCTCTGGCCGATATTGCCGCGGCAATGAAGGATATTGGGCTAACCGAAGTTGTAGTGGATGAAGAATCAGGGCGCGTCGAAGGAGTGGCCGAGACATTCTGGTTCGGCTTCAAAGACGATGTTGTCGCCAGGGTCGCCGATGGAATGATTGACATCCGTTCGGTCAGCAGGGTCGGTGTGAGCGATCTTGGAGCCAACTCGAAAAGGATTGGCAAGCTGATCGAAGCAATCGAAGCCCGCGACGCAGAATAGCCGTCAGTCTCCGAACTGAGTCACGGCCAGCGCACTGCGCTGAAACACCGTGAGCACGCACAGCGCCGCATAACCATATGCGACGGGAACAAACCAAGCTGGAAACAGCGCCATCGCGATGAACACCGCGATGGTCTCCGCCCCTTCAGCAAGGCCGGTTGAGTAGAAGAAACTCTTCTTGCCATGGGCATTGGTCTCTTCACCACGCTGTGCAGCGATCACCGCGAACGCCAGGAAACTCACACCGGTGAGCACAAAACTGGCGACCAGCACCAATGCGGCCAGCGTGTTGGCCGGATCGAGTATTCCGAAGCCAAGCGGGATAGACACGTAGAACGCGAAATCCGCGACGATATCGAAATAGCCACCGAGCGTTGTCGGTCCATTCACGCGCGCCACTGCCCCATCCAGTCCGTCGAACACGCGGTTCGCGATGATGAGCGACAGACCCCAGCCAAGGTGGCCAACCGCTATGGCTGCCGCGCCCAAGAGTCCAAGCGCGAGGCCTGTAAAGGTAAGCATGTTGGCGGTGAGACCAACCGATGCGAGCGCCCTACCCACCCGGTTGAGCGGCGGATCGATCAAAGGGCGAAGCCTGGCATCAAGCATGAGTGCGTTGATCTACCATGTTATGAGGCCAATCCAGGCACCAGTCATTGCGGTGGCGATGTTCCCTGCGATCCAGCTCTTGATCCCGAGACCTGCTACTTCGCCGCGCCGCTCCGGACACAACGTCCCGATGGTCGAGACCAACAGGCCAACACTCGCTAGGTTCGCGACACCGCACAGTGCGTAAGTCACGATCAGCAGCGAGCGTGGCGCAAAGGTGTCTGCGGGCAATGCTGCCAGTTCCAGATAGGCAACATATTCGTTGAGGATCGCCTTTGTTCCCATCAACCCACCGGCGGCCTGGGCCTCTTCCCATGGGACACCGATCAACCACATCAACGGCGCAAACAGCCAGCCAAAGACTCGCTTGAGCGTGATCGGCTCTTCGCCCACCAGCGGGAGCAGCGCGAGCACTTGATCAGTCAGCGAAACAAGAGCGAAAACGACAATAATCACGGCAATGACCGCCAAAAACAGCTGCATTCCGTCCATCGTGCCTTTGATAATTGCATCGATGCTGGATTCGTACTTGAGGCCCGATCCGTCTTCCCCGCTTTCCTCCGTTCCTCCTTCCTCCGGCTCACCCGGCACCATGAGTTTGGCGATCAGCAGGGCGGCAGGCAGCGAAACCAGCGACGCCGAGATCATATGGCCAACGGCATTGTCGACTGTTTCCCGAAGGGTCGTGGCGTAGAGGATCAGGATCGCCCCGCTGATGGTTGCCATGGCCAAGACCATGACCTGGAAAAGCTCTGCCCGGCTCATCTTCGCGAAATAGGCGCGCACCACGAGCGGGCTTTCGACCACACCCAGGAACATGTTCGCTCCGCCTGCAAGGCCTACGACCCCGCTGACCTTGAGGGTGCGTCGCAGCACGAAAGACAGGCCCCTGACGATCCAGCGCAGCACACCCCAGTGCCATAGCAGCGCCGCCAATGCGGAAAACACGATCACAAGCGGCAAGATTTGGAATGCTATGACAACGGGCGCATCGACCCCATCCTTCAGCTCGAATGGCAGCGGCGCGCCGCCAAGATAACCGAACATGTAGGATGATCCATCCAGCGTGGCGCGTTCGATCGCCTGCACACCTCTGTTGGCGTAATCCATCGCATCCCAGATGAACGGTACGCGCACGATCAACAGGGCCAGCAGCGCCTGCATTCCCAGAGCACCGGCGATCCATTTCCATGTCGGGCGGTCCGCACGGCTTTCCGACAGCCCCCACGCGAGCAGGACCAGCAGCGCAATACCGATCAGGCCCCGGAATTGATCAAACAGCTCCACCTTGTCTAGCCGCGCCGCCAGTTATGATATTTCTCGACGAGTTCGAGAACTTTCTCCGGCTTGTGTTTCTTCTTCCATTCGCCTGCCGCGAACTTGTTGGCTTCGGCCATGGTCGGGTAGGAATGAATGGTGCCGAGTATCTTGTTGAGCCCAAGCTTGTACTTCATTGCGATCACATATTCGGCCAGCAATTCGCCGGCATGCGCGCCCACAATCGTTGCGCCCAGAATGGTGTCCTTGCCGGGAGGTGTCAGCACTTTCACAAATCCCTTGGTTTCGCTTTCCGCGATGGCCCGGTCGAGATCGTCGAGATCGTACCGGGTTACCTCGTATTCGATCCCCTGCTCCTTGGCCTCGCTCTCATTGATCCCGACGCGTGCGACTTCGGGATCAGTAAATGTCACCGCGGGGATCACCCGATAATCGGCCTTGAACCGCTTGAATTGACCGAACAGCGCGTTGACGCTGGCGAACCAGGCCTGGTGGCTGGCTGTGTGGGTAAACTGGAAAGGCCCGGCAACGTCACCCGCTGCATAGATATTGGGAAACTTGGTGGCGAGAAACTCGTCTGTCACGACCGTTTTGTCGGTATCAATGCCGAGGTCTTCGAGACCGTAGCCTTTCAGCCTTGCTGCACGTCCAACCGCGACAATGAGAGTGTCGAACGGGATGGTGACCTCGCTGCCATTGTGATCGGCGATAACCTTGCCATCGGCCACCTTGGTCGCTCGGTGACCTGTCAGGACAGTGACACCCGACTCTACCAGCGCGATCTGGGCGACCTCGGAAACGTCCTCATCCTCCCGGTTCAAAACGCGGTCGGCCATTTCGATCTGGGTTACGCTCGAGCCCAATCGCGCGAGCGCCTGCGAAAGTTCGCAACCGATTGGGCCGCCACCCAGAACCGCCACACGAGCAGGGGCCGTATCCATCTCGGCAAAGGCATCCCACATCGTGTCACTTGTCAGGTAATCGCTGCCAGCAAGCCCCTCAATCGGCGGTACGAAGGGCTCGGCTCCGGCAGCGATAACAACAGAACGCGTTGTGAGGCGCTGCGTTTCGCCATCATTGCGCGCAATCTCGACAGTCCAGGGGTCGATCACTTTGGCGTAGCCTTCAACGACATCGACCCCTAGGCCTGTGTAGCGCTCAATACTGTCGTGCGGCTCGATGGCTTTGACCGCGCCCATGACGCGCGCGATTGTATCCTTGAAGGGCACTTCGGGCTCAGCAGCCTCCAGGCCGTATTTGTCTGCATTGCGCATCTGCGCTGCGACCTTGGCACTCTTGATCAGCGCCTTGGACGGCACGCAGCCCGTATTGAGGCAATCGCCGCCCATTTTGTTGGCCTCGACCAGAGTTACCTTGGCCTTGACCGTCGCCGCAATCAGAGACGAAACGAGGCCGGCAGATCCGGCACCGATCACGATTAAGTTACGGTCGAAGCTTTTGGGTTTGGTGTAGCCAGAATACACCTTGCGTGCCTTGATCCAGCCGATGATACCCTTGGCAATCCAGGGCGCGATGCCAAGCAATGCGAAAGATACCAGCACTTGAGGTGAGGCAATCCCTGAGAGACTGTCGATCTGTGCCAGCTGGGTTCCCGCATTCACGTAGACGATAGTGCCCAGCAGCATCCCAATCTGGCTGACCCAGGCGAAGGTCCAGGTCCTGATCCGGGTGAGCCCCATCACGAGGTTCACCACAAAGAACGGGAAGAGCGGGATCATCCGGATGGTGAACAGGTAGAAGGCACCGTCGCGCTCAAGCCCATCGTTCACCGCTTTCAATCGGTCGCCGAAGCGCGCTTCGATGCTGTCACGCAAGACATAGCGCGAAGCCAGAAATGCCAGAGTCGCCC
>JBCAXQ010000080.1:0-10721 GCA_038534015.1 Pseudomonadota bacterium
GTCGACAGCACGGCGGTCGCGAGAGAGGCCATGGTTGCGGCCACGACGCCCTCTTCTCCGCCGGCCAGGCCAGTGATGGCATAGAGCGTGCCGACGAGACCAAAAATCGGTGCAAGCTCCCCGGCTGTTTCGAACGCGCGCGCTGCTTGGACGCGCCTGATTTCCCGCTGGACCCGAGCGGCCTTGTGCGTGTGACGAAGCGTTTCGAGGCATCTTTTGCGAAAGTAGATATCGAACAGCTTGCGCATCTCCGTGTCAGGAGGCGGCGGAGGGTCCGCACAAAGAGGCCCGTCCCGTTCAACCTTGCGAATGGTTCTGGCAATCGCGACACGATTGGCCTGTTCGTCAAACCCCTGGCGGCCCAGACTGGCGACCATGGTGATCGCGACGGTCAAATCGCGCCAACCGCACCGCGCCAGGGTGGCAAGCAAGGTACCGCAGATCACGACACCGAACGCGCTTGGGTCGAACAGGGAAGCAAAACTGTTCGACACGACTGTTGATCCCCTTTGGTCAGCACCTTGTTTTCAGGACGGCGCGAGAGGCGCCCGCTTAAGTCTGGGACTCTGATAACGTTAGGGACCCGGAAACCATGATGCAGGCAGCGCGCTGCCTCCGGAGCGGCAAGGGCTTGCCGACATACTGCCCGGGAACTCACCGCGAACTCACAACCCGCTGATCTCAAATACATTTCCGATATTTGGCATAGCGCATGCAAAAGGGTGTTGGTCTCGCACTGGCACAGGAGGCTTGCGATGAACGAGCGGATTTTTGGCATTCACGGGGCAGCGCTCGAATTGCGTTCTCAGCGCATGGGAGTCATTGCATCCAACATAGCGAATGCCGCGACCCCGGGTTACAAGGCACGCGATATTGACTTCTCTTCGGCGCTGGATGCGCGGCTTGGCGGAGCTTCCGCCGGGCAGGTTGCCCAGTCGCACACAGTCTATCGTCTTCCGACCATGCCATCTCTTGACGGCAACACGGTTGAATTGGGCAATGAACAGGTCGCGTTCGCCGAAAACGCACTGGCCTACAGCGCAACGCTCTCTTTCGTGCAGGGCAAGGTCAACAACATCACCCGCGCGCTGAAAGGCGAGTGACGATGAGCGCTGACCGCCCCCAAACTTTGTTCTCAATGACCCAACGGGCCATGTCCGCTCAACTCGTGCGGATGAATGCAGCGACATCCAACCTCGCCAATGCAGGTTCGGTGGCGGCCAGTGAAGGCGAGGCCTATCGTCCGTTGCGCGCCGTTTTCAGTTCGGAACTGGATCGAGCCAGCGGCCTGGAAAGCGTCCGCACCGAAGGGCTTGTGAGGTCCGAAACTGCGCCGATCAAGCGTTACGATCCCGGACATCCGCTGGCCGACGAAGACGGTCACGTCTGGGAAAGTCCCGTCGATGAAACCGCCGAGATGGTCGAGATCATGGAAAGCGCGCGCCAATACCAGAACATGGTGCAGGCGCTGCAGACCGCCAAACAGCTGATGCTGGAAACCCTCAGGAGCAAATGACGATGGATACGACTATAAACCCAGCGGCGCAGGGCACGATCGACCAGCTGAATGCACCGGCTCCGATCACCTCGCAAAGCTCTATGCAGACGCTGGATCAAAGCGATTTCCTGCTGCTGCTGACGACCCAGTTGACCCTTCAGGATCCGCTGGAGCCGATGAACAATGAGGAAATGCTGGCACAGATGGCCCAGTTTTCCAGTCTCGAAGCGGCAACCGATTCCAGCGATTCACTGGCAGAAATTTCGGCCAAGCTCGACAATCTGATCGCGGCGCAAAACGCGGCTGCCGAGGCGGCAACTGAAGCCGCTCGTTCCGCTGCCGAAGCGGCCGCTCTGGCCGCTCAATCGATTGAGCCAGGCACGGCTCCGATCAATTCTCTCGCCTGATCCAAACACTCTCAGGAGGTTTTCCAATGACTTCATTTTACACCTCGCTCAACGGTCTGCGCAATTCGGAGACCGACCTCAGCGTAATCGCGCACAACATTGCCAATGCTGAAACCGCCGGATTCAAGAAATCGAGCGCACAATTCGCCGATATCGTTTCCAGCGGGTCGAGCGTTGACCCGCGCCTGACAGTCGGGATCGGTGCCACGGTCTCGTCTATCAATCAGGATTTCTCGCTTGGCGCGATCGAACAGACCGGTCGCAGTCTCGATCTGGCGATTGATGGCGATGGTTTCTTTTCCACCCGCAATGCCGAAACCGGCGAGTTCTTCTTCACCCGCAACGGCAATCTCCAGATCGATGCCGCCGGCAACATCCAGGATTCGAGCGATCAACGTCTGCAGGTTTTTCCGGTTGATGCAACAGGGACAGTAACGAGCGCGACGCCACAGGACGCGCTGGTCCCCACGACCAATGGCGGCGGATCCGAACTTTCCAGCGTTACGATCGAAGCGAATGGTGTCGTCCTGGCTTCCTATGCGGATGGCAGCACTGACCCTGTCGGGCGGATCGCACTGGCAACTTTCGCTGCGCCCGATGGGCTGCAGGCGATTGGGCAGACCAAATGGCGATCAACCGGCATCTCGGGCGCGCCGCAATATGATAGCCCGAACAACGGCAATCGCGGTTCAATCCTGAGCGGTGCCTTGGAACGGTCCAATGTCGATCTGGCCGAAGAGATGGTCGCGCTGATCACGGCCCAACGCAACTTCCAGGCGAATGCCAAGGCGATCGATACCGCGACGCAGATTTCGCAGACCATCATCAACCTTCGGACCTGATCGGATACGTTGAGGAGCTGAGCCAGTGGACCGCCTGATCTACACTGCATTGACCGGCATGAATGCCGCGATGGACCGGCAGCGCATGGTGGCGAACAATCTCGCCAACGCATCGACGCCGGGTTTCCGCCGCGAAGCTTTCACAGTCACGCCAGCAACCTTGCGAGATGGCTCATTCGAAGCGCGGGCCATGGCACAAGGTGTGGTGCGCGGGGTCGATTTGACCGCCGGCAAGGTTACGCCGACGGGCAAGCCGCTGGATGTCGCCGTCCAAGGCAAGGCCATGATCGCTTTCCAGGCGTCCGATGGCGGAGAGGTTTACTCCCGCCGGGGCGACTTGCGCATTGGCGCGACCGGCGTGCTGGAAAATGGCGATGGCCTGCCGGTTATGGGGAATGGCGGCCCGGTGACCGTGCCAGCAGGCTCAATTGTCTCGATCGCGGAAGATGGCAGCGTTCTGGTCGCCGATCCCGCAGTGCCTGATGCTCCTGCGCAGGCCATTGACAGGATCAAACTCGTGTCGCCCGAAGGCAGCGAGCTGAAAAAGGGGATCGATACTCTCATCCGCGTGCCGGATGGCGGCGTGCTGCCGCCAGACCCCACGGCAAGACTGACGTCCGGAGCGCTCGAATCCTCGAACGTCGATACCGCGACAACTTTGGTCGACATGATCGATGCCCAGCGGGCGTTCGAACAACGCGCCAAGGTCATCTCCACCGCAAGCGAGCTCGATGAGGCTGGCAGCCGCCTGATGTCGATGAGCTGATAGCCCCCTTGAAGAGACTTTCCAGCAAAGGAACGCACCATGCCAAACTCCGCACTCCATGTCGCCCGCACCGGGCTTGAAGCGCAAGATGCGCGCATGCGCGTGATTGCCAACAATCTCGCCAATATCGGGACGACCGGGTTCAAGCGCGATCGCGTCGATTTCGCCACACTCGCCTATCAGCAGCAACGCGTGGCTGGGCAGCAATCGACGGGGAAACGGCCTATGCGATCGGCCTCAATCTTGGCACAGGCGTGCAGGTAACCGGGACGAGCCGGATCGACAGCCAGGGTACGCTCAACACGACCGGAAACAGTCTGGATGTCGCGCTTGATGGCCCCGGCTTTTTCGAAGTCGAGCTGCCGGGCGGGCAACAGGCCTACACCCGCGCTGGCAATTTCACGCTTTCTGCAGATGGGCAGGTGGTGACGGCGCAGGGATATGCCGTCCAGCCGGGTCTGCAGGTCCCGCAAGGCGCGCAGTCGATCTTCGTTGCTCCTGATGGAACGGTAAGCGCCAGCACTTCGGAAGATGCGGCCCCGGTTGAGATCGGTCAGCTTACAGTCGCGAGTTTCGTCAACCCTGCGGGCTTGCGCGCACTTGGAGACAATTTTCTGGCCGAAACTGCAGCAAGCGGCGCACCCGAAACTGGACCGGCTGGTGAAGCAGGGCGAGGATCAATCCGCCAGGGCATGCTCGAAGCATCGAACGTGAACGTCGTCGAGGAGCTGGTCGAGATGATCGAGGCTCAGCGCGCCTATGAAATCAATTCCAAGATGGTCAGCGCAGTCGATGAGATGCTGCGCAACGCCAACCAGACGTTGTGAGGATAGCCATGACCATGAAGACCAACTTTGCCTGTCTGGCGATTACGGCATCGGTATTGTCCGGCTGCATGTCGGGTGGGCAGCCCACGCCTGGCTTTGCCGGACCGCCTCCGCCATCACCACCGATCCAGCAGATCCAGACTTCGCCCGAAGCGAGCAAGGGCGCAATCTTCCAGGTTACCAATGGCTATGCCGGACTGCATGTCGGAACACGCGCACGCAGCATTGGCGACATGGTCACCATCCTGCTGGTCGAGAGCACAAGCACATCGAAGAGCACCAGCGGCGCGACCAATAGGGAAGGTGGGTTGTCCCTGACGCCGCCAATCGCCGGTCCGCTCGATTTTCTCAATCCCGATGCCCTTAAAGCTGCGGGCGAAGCGTCGTTCACAGGACAGGGCAATGCTGCCCAGCGGAGCCAGCTGAACGGGGCCGTCGCAGTCACAATCGCTGCGATCTATCCCAATGGCACCGCCGAGGTGGTGGGAGAGAAGCACATGTCGCTGAGCCAGGGTAAGGAGTGGGTCCAGTTCGCCGGACGAATCCGCCTGATCGATATCAGCGCGGAAAACACCCTCCCGTCCTCGCGCGTAGCAAATGCGCGGATCATCTATTCCGGCAATGGCGTCGTGCAACAGGCCAGCAAACCTGGCTGGCTGTCGCGCTTCTTCAACTTCATCACGCCATTTTGAGGAGGGGGCAAGTGACTTTCACCAAACTCCTTTCCATCGCCGTCGCGCTGATCGTGGCGATAATGCCTGCCACCGCTTCGGCGGAGCGCATACGCGATCTGGGCGCTTTCGAAGGTCTGCGCGCCAACCAGCTGACCGGGTACGGTGTGGTGGTCGGTTTGCAAGGCACTGGCGATGACAACCTCGAATATCTCACCGAAGCGATGCGCGGCGTTTCCGGGCGTCTCGGCTTGCAACTGCCGCCCGGAGTCAGCCCGGGACTAAAGAACGCGGCCGCGGTGATCGTGACGGCAGAACTCCCCGCCTTTGCCAAGCCGGGCCAACGGATCGACATCACGGTTTCGACTATCGGCAAGGCCAAAAGCCTTCGTGGTGGCGCTCTTATCCTCGCGCCGCTCTACGGCGCCGATGGCCAGATCTATGCGATGGCCCAGGGCAATGTCGCGGTGGGAGGCCTCGGTGTGTCTGGGGCGGACGGGTCGCAGTTAACCGTGAACGTTTCGACAGTCGGGCGGATACCCGACGGCGCAACGGTCGAGCGGGCGGTTGCCACCGGCTTCGATCGTGAAGGCATACTGCGATACAATCTGCACACCGCCGATTTTCTTACCGCGTCTCGCGTAAGGGACGCGATCAACCGCCGTTTCCCCGGAACAGCCAGGGTCTCTGATGGTGTCAGCATCGAGCTGACGCTGCCGTTTGGCAATGATGGGCGGGCGCAAAAGCTCGCTCAGATCGAGATGATCGAGGTGACTCCGGCACCGCAGGCTGCGAGGGTCATCATCAACAGCCGTACCGGCACGGTTGTCATCAATCAGTCGGTGCGTCTCTCTCCCGCGGCGATCAGCCATGGCAAGCTCACCATTCGGATCGAGGAAGCGCCGCGCGTGGTCCAACCGCTCCCCTTCGCCAATGGCGAGACGGCGGTCGAACCAGCGAGCGACATCTCGATCGACCAGCAATCTTCTCGCGTCGCTTTGATGCCGGGCGCAGCCTCGCTCACCGAAGTCGTCGACGCGCTCAACCTGCTGGGCGTTGGAGCGTCGGACCTTGTAGTGATCCTTGAAAGTCTCAAGCAAGCAGGGGCCATGCAGGCCGAAATGGTGGTGTTGTGATGATCACCCCGCCCGCCATCGCGTCAGATATTGCCCGCGAACCGCTTTCGCCGGAACGTCTCGAACTGCGTGCAGCGGCCGAGGGTTTCGAAGCGATCATGCTGCGCAAGTTCCTCGAAACGGCTCGGGCTTCCAGCTTTGCCGAGGATACGCCGTTGACCGGAGGTGGCCTCAAACAGTTCGAAGCCATGCGGGACGAACACTTCGCCGAAATCGCAGCGGAATCAGGCGGCTTCGGGTTTGCACGGAGTATCGAGGAACAGCTTGCTCAATATGTTGAAGTGCAAGAGGGGCCATAATGTCGAGCGTCCTCATCAATATCGGTCAATCGGGAGCCGCCGCGGCGCGCGCTGCGCTTGAGCTGACTTCCCAGAACATCGCCAATGCGGGGAACGCCGACTACACTCGGCGGACCCTCAGCCAGAGCGAGGTAGTGGGAACGGCGACAATAGGCCTGTTCACCAACACGGCGTTCAGCGGTGTTCGGATCGGGTCGATCAACCGTTCGGATTCCACTTTTCTCCAGATCGGTGCCCGCGATGCGGCGAGTGACCTCGCCCGAGCGGACGCTGAGCTGACCAACCTTCGCCGTACCGAGGGCGCGCTCGAAAGCGCAGGTGTTTTCGAACGCATCACCGATTTTGAGGCTGCGCTTGGCCAGCTTGAAGGCGATCCGCTGGATCCGTCCTTGCGGGCTGCAGCGCTGGAAAGCGGGCGGGTGGCGGCAGATTCGCTCCAGCTTGCGAGCAACGCGCTGACCGATGCGCGCCAATCCGTGCAAGTCCAGGCGCAAGCGGGCGTTGACGCTTTCAACGTCGAAGCGATCGAGCTTGCACAAATCAACGAAGCGATCTTCCGCGCTCTTCCCGGAACGGCTGGCTATGCGGCTTTGCTCGACAGGCGCGACGCCACGCTTTCGGATATGGCCGAACAATCCGGGATCGCCGTCGAGTACTTGCCCAATGGCGGAGTCAATGTCCGCATGGGCGACGCCAATGGTCCGGTGGTCGTCACGGGTACTGCGGCCTATGCTCTCAGCGGCGCGATTGCAGCAGACGGGACGATCAGCTTCGATCTCAACGGAACAGCAGTCGTCCCCGCAAGTGGCGCTCTGTCCGGATACAGTTCCACTCTGATCACGCAGCGCGATTTGCAGAGTGATCTTGATGGCATCGCTGCGCAATTGATCAGCACGGTCAACAGCGCCCAGACCAACGGTGTTGACCGTAATGGCGCAGCTGGCCAGCCTTTCTTCTCTGGCAGCACAGCGACCGACATCGGCATAGCTCTGGCATCTGGGACGGGCATTGCGACCGCCCCGGCGGGTTCGCCTGCGCTTAGTCTCGACACCGGGAACATTGCGGCGTTGCGATCGGCGCTTGGCAGCAATGGTCCCGCCGATGGAGCAGATGCTTTGCTGTTCGGTCTCTCAAGCCGAATCTCCGGTCAGGAAGTGACGCGCGATGCTTTGGCCACGATTTCCCAAAGCGCGGACAGCGCGCTGGGTGCCGAGACGGCGGTGGATCTTGATCAGGAAGCGGCGAACCTCGTGCGCTACCAACAGGCTTTTCAGGCATCGAGCCGGATAATCCAGGTCGCGAATGATATCTTCGACACCATGCTCGGGATCCGCTGACCATGAGCATTGTGTCCAACTCCACGGCGGCCTTTTACCAGCGTTCGCTCGGCCAGATGAGCGGTCTGCGCAGTGAGCTTGAACGCTTGCAGGCGCAGGTCGCAACCGGTGAACGGTTTGACCGGTCATCGGATGATCCGGTTGCGGCTTCACGACTGCGTGCGCTGGCGCGGGCCGAACGGCTCGACACCGTAAATGGTGACAATGCAGATCGCCTTTCGCGCGATCTTGAGGCTGCATCGGACCAGATTACGGGCGTTTCTAACCTGCTGATCCGGGCGCGCGAGATCGCGATCAATGCAGGCAATGATGCCATTGGCGACGAAGCGCGCAATGCGATTGCAACCGAGCTGGAAGAGCTCGGAGAGGAACTCTTCAACCGGGCCAATTCAAACGCGTTAAGCGGGGAGCCTCTTTTCGCTGGGGAGATTGGAACGTCTGCCTATGTCCGCAATCCGGATGGCTCGGCCAGCTACGCCGGCACAGCCGTTTCGGGATCGCTCACCGTGGCCGATGGCGTGTCGATCGAACGCGGCGTGACCGGGCCGCAAGTGTTCGAATTCGCGGTCGGGGGCACGCCGGGTGATGCGTTCGCGTTGATTGCCGATCTGGCCGTTGCGCTGCGGACCGGCACTGATCCAGGCGCGGCAGCACGCGATACTCTGGCTGGATTCGACGCCGCTTTGGAAAGCTCCAACCGCAGCCAGACGGTTGTCGGCGCGCGTCTGGCGTGGATCGATAGCCTGCAGCAAAACCAGATCGATCGAGAGTTCCTGCGAGCTGAAGAACAAGCCGAAGTCGGCGGCGCTGACCTGACCGAGAGCATTGCGCAGCTGCAGCAGACTTTGACGGTGCTCGAAGCCAGTCAGGCCAGCTTTGCCCGGCTGAGCTCGCTCTCTTTGTTCAACGCCCTTTAATCCTCGATTCCAAGGAGAATTCGACGTGTTCGCTGGCATCGGGATTGTAGTGCTGATTGTGCTCGTATTCGGAGGCTACACGCTGGCTGGCGGTTCGATGGGACCTATCCTTGCCGCATTGCCGCTGGAAATGATGATGATCGGCGGGGCTGCGATTGGCGCCACGCTGATCGGAAACTCCATGCACGAGATCAAGTTGCTTGGCGGCGGCCTGGGCAAGGTCTTCAAGGGTCCGAGATATTCCGATCAGGACCATATCGATGCCATTTCTTTGTGCAGCAAGCTGATGAAGCTGCTGAAGACCGAGGGCGCAGTCGCGCTAGAAAGCCATGTGACCGAGCCGGAGAATTCGGCGATTTTCAGCGAGTATCCCAAGCTGCAGAATGATCCGGCGGTGCGGGACCTGATTTGCGATCCCTTGACGTTGATGGTGGTTTCCAGCGGCACCCTCGACACCCATGCTGTCGAAGACGTGATCGACAATGCGATCAAGACCCAGCTGCACGAAATGGAGGAGCCGCAGCACGCAATCCAGTCACTTGCCGATGCATTTCCGGCGCTGGGCATCGTCGCTGCGGTTCTGGGGGTGATTAAGACGATGGGATCAATCAACGAGCCACCCGAAGTGCTCGGCAAGATGATTGGCGGAGCATTGGTCGGGACGTTTCTGGGCGTGCTGCTGGCCTATGGCTTTGCTGGTCCGATGGCGAGCCGGTTGAAGCAAGTGAACACGCACGATCAACAGATTTTCCATTCGATCAAGCAGGTCATAATCGCTTCGCTGCATGGCTATCCGCAGCCGCTGGTTCTCGAAGCTGCTCGGTCGGGCCTGCCACCTGCGCACCGTCCCAAGCTCACCGAGCTGATGGACATGATGCGGGGCAAGTAGGATGGCTGAAGCTGATCCAACCCAGTCCGGCGAAGGCGCAGCGGTGGCTGAAATGCCCGCGCCGATCATCGTCAAGAAGATCACCATCGAAGAAGGCGGGCACCATGGCGGTGCCTGGAAGGTCGCCTATGCCGATTTCGTGACCGCGATGATGGCGTTCTTTCTGCTGTTGTGGTTGCTGGGTGCGACGACCGAAGACCAGCGCAAGGGTCTGGCCGATTATTTCACGCCGACCTTGGTGAAGGTGCGGGAGAAAAGCGCCGGGTCGGATGGCTTCATGGGCGGGTCTTCGATCACCGACGTTGACAATTATCCCAACGCGGCCGGCCAGACGGGGACCAAGACGATCACGATCCCGCGCGCTGCCACTGGTGGTCCGGTTGAAGGCGGGGGTCGCGGCGAGCAGGAGGCCGAGCGAATGCGGGAGTTGCGCGAGGAGATTGAGCAGCGGCTGCAGGAGAAACGCAAAATCCGCCATCTGGCGAAACAGGTGCGGGTCATGCGTTCCCCGGAAGGCATCCGGATCGACCTGGTCGACGATGCCGATTTCTCGATGTTTTCGATTGGGACCACAATCCTGACGGGTGAGGCGCGTGAGCTGCTGGATATCATCGCTGCGACTCTGTCGGACCGCAAAGTGCCTTTGATCGTGCGAGGTCACACGGATTCGCTGCCCTGGCGCGAAGGCATTCGGGCGAATAACTGGTCGCTCTCAACCGGTCGCGCCGAGGCGACGCGCCAGGCCTTGATGTTGGAAGGGCTGCCTGAAAGCCGCGTTGCCCGGATTGAGGGCGTGGCGGATCGGGAACCCGTGATTGCCGATGATCCGGCGGATCCACGGAACCGGCGCATATCCGTGCTGTTGCTGAATGACAGCGCACTTCCTCCGCCCCAACGCTTCGCGTCCGGATCGGTAGGGGGAATTCCGGAGGATGCCACTGCGATCGAGTAAACCATGACTGTTTAGCTCTTGGCTCCAGCACGGCCGCGTGACGTCACGACGGCCCAGTTGGAGGCCCGAATGACTGAAACGATCCTGCCGCACGAACTGCCCGACGCGCTAGACCGGGCACAAGGAGCAAAAGTCCTTTCGCTCGATTGCTTCGACACTTTGCTGTGGCGCGATTGCCAT
>JBCAXQ010000081.1:0-10717 GCA_038534015.1 Pseudomonadota bacterium
GGGGAATTTGCCACCCGGCCTGCCATAAACGAACACTTCGACCCCGGCGCTGCCATGCCCCTCGCAAAAGCGCATGTGATTGGCTGCCCCTTCATCGCCAAAGCTTGGGGGAACTGCATCGTGGACGGCAAAGTGACCCGTATTGCCAAATGCGATGTCCAGCTGCCGCTTGGTATCAGGCCATTCCTGACCGCGATGGAGCATAGTCACCAGATTGGCTGGAGTTAGGTGGCATTTGCCGTCAGCAGTGTCAGGCCCAGGGCTGACTGTCGCGGCGTTGGCCGTCCACATGCTCGATGCCGACCACGCGGCGGCAAGCAATTGGCGTGGCGAGGTCTCATCAAGCCCAAGCTGCCCGATCAATGCGGTGTTGGGGCGGGGGAGCGGTAGCAGGAACCCCTGGTGGCCAAGCCGAGCGAGATTGCCGCGCGCTTTCTCCAGGCCCTGCAATGCTGCTGCGCGCGGGTATGAAGGATCGCCCTTGTGGCTCGCGCTGGCGATGTTGCCCAGGCTCAGGCCCGCATAATTGTGGCTGGGGCCGACAATGCCATCGAAATTGATCTCTATCAGATCGTTCACCGGCTGACGCTCCAGATTTCATCGCCCGTCGTGACATCAAGCGTATCGGCTGAAGCGGAATCGATCGCCACCATGCCGTCCTCGTCCAGGGCGCGCGCGCCATAGCAAGCGCGAAAATCGGACAGGCTACCCGTGGCGACGATCGCTTTCTCGCCGCTCTGCAAATCGATATCCGCTATCGTCGAACGTGTGCTCCCAGCCACGCTCTTCACAGTGTCCGTACGGGCCAGCATGGTCGGTCCGCCGTCGAAAATGTCGACATAGCCTTCATAGGCGAAGCCCTCTTTCTCGAGCATGCGCATCGCTGCCCGACCCGTGGGGTGGGGCAGGCCGATCACCTTCTTCGCTTCATTGTCGAGCATTTCGACATAAACCGGATGCTTGGGCATCAGATCGGCGATGAACTGGTTGCCGTTAATGGCGTTGAAGTAATCAGCCTCCTGAAATCCCATGCCGAAGAAACGTCCCGCAACACCATCCCAGAATGGCGAACCCCCGCGCTCATCGATAATCCCGCGAAGCTCCGCCAGCACGCGATCGGCAAAGCGCGCACGGTGCATGGCGATGAAAAGATAACGGCTGCGCGCCAGCAACAGCCCGAGCCCGCCCGCGCGCTCATTGGGATGCAGGAACAACCCGCCGACTTCGCTCGCGCCCTCAAGATCGGTGACCAGGCTGAGCAATTCAGCCCTGACAGTGCGGTCCAGTTCCTGAGAATACTGTGTCAGCGTGTTGAGCCGGTAGGAGTAGAACGGCCAGCGCTGCCCGACCTTGGTCATCAATTGGCAAGTGCCACGCACTGCGCCCGTTGCCGCGTTTTCCAGCACCAGCACGAACGTCTCTTCGACCAGTTCGTCACCCGTGTTGGCGAAAGCCGCTGCGGATGTTTCAAGCTTGGCTGAAAGCGCGTCACGATCAGCCGGGAGATTGGTGAAACCGCCTCCGGTCAGCTTCGCCATCTCGTATAGATGCTCGAGGTCGGATGGACGCGAGGCGCGCATGCGAAAGGTCAATTCATGTCTCCTGCGAGTGCCCCATCGGCAAGGCGCGAAATGACGAGAGCCGAGAGCGCGGCGCGTTCCGCCAGGCTCGATACGATCAGGAATTCATCGGGTGAATGGATCGATCCGCCGCGCACGCCCATCGTATCGACCACCGGCACACCGCAGGCCGCAATATTGTTGCCATCGCAGACCCCGCCGGTGGATTGCCATTTGATGTCCTGACCGAGCTGCGCACCGCATTCCTTTACCAGATCAAACAGCCGCTGGGCTTGATCGTCTACCGGTTTGGGCGGACGGGTGACACCGCCGTGACGGTGCAGAGAGACGTCGTGGTCAGCCTCAATGCTGCGCAGCAAAGCGTTGAGATCATTGTCAAAGCCCTCCATCGCTTCGGTGCTCTTGGGACGGATGTTGAACCGCAGCACGGCGTGATCAGGCACGACATTGTTGGCCGCTCCCCCTTCGAGTTTGGCAGGGTTCACGGTGATATCATCGCGCTCCATTCCCTTCAGACGCAGGATCAGATCAGCGGCAGCAACCACCGCGTTGCGTCCTTCATGGGGGTTTCGACCGGCATGGGCGGACTTGCCGGTGATGATGATCGAATAATTGCCCGTCCCGCCGCGCGCATGGGCGAGCGTGCCGTCGGGCAGGGCGGCTGGCTCATAGGTGAGCGCCGCGATCTTTCCCCGCGCCATTTCTGCGATCAAGTCAGCGCTTGCGAGCGACCCCGTTTCCTCATCCGAATTGATCAGAATGTCATAGCCCAGCGAGGACGCCGTGCCGGTCGCTTCGACGGCTTTCAACGCGTGCAGGATCACGGCGATTCCGCCCTTCATATCGGCGACACCCGGACCATTGAGCACATCGGCGTCCAGCCAGGTCAGGCGCTGGAACGCATGATCTTTCGGAAACACCGTGTCCATATGGCCGGTCAGCAGGATACGCCGATTGGCCTGCGGTCGCACTCGCACAATCAAGTGTTGGCCGTTGGGTTTTTCAAACTCGGTCCCGTCAGCGGCGATGCCCGTCACGGGCGCCGGATCGACCAGTTCAACCTCACCGGGCAAGGCCGAGAACGCCTCGGCAAGCGCACTCGCCTGTTTTTTCAACCCATCAACATTGCCGGAGCCGGTGTTGATTGCGCACCATGCCTGTACCTGATCCAGCATGGCGGCAGCATCAAATTGTGAAAGAATTTCCGGTTTCATCTGCAGCCACCTCTAGCGGGGCAATCGACGCACTCCAACCCCGTTGCAAACTTGCAGTCATTTCGCCATAGGCCTCCACGTCCTCCTCCCCAGGACCTCTATTTGGTAGAGTCTCGAGGACCACAATGACGAAAATGATTGAGCGCGCCGGGCTGAAAATTGATCAGCGGCTGGCGGTTTTTCTCGAAACCGAAGTGCTTTCGCCGCTCGGTCGCGACCTGGATGCATTCTGGCAGGGATTTGCGGCGTTGCTGGCGGAATATGCCCCGCGCAATGCGGCCCTGCTGGCCAAGCGCGAGGAGCTGCAGAGGCAGATTGATGCGTGGCATGCAAAGCGTGCCGGAAAAGCGATTGATCAGGCCGAATATCAATCATTCCTGCGGGATATTGGATATCTTGTTCCGGAGCCGGACGAGTTCCGGATCGGGACGGAGAATGTCGATGCCGAAATTGCGACGATGGCCGGGCCGCAGCTGGTGGTGCCAATCCTGAATGCGCGTTTCCTGCTCAATGCAGCGAACGCGCGGTGGGGCAGCCTGTACGATGCGTTCTATGGCACCGATGCGCTTGATGCGCCGCCGGCCAAACCGGGCGGCTATGACAAAGCGCGCGGCGACGCGGTGATTGCGCGCGGGCGAGAGTTTCTCGATTCAGCGGTTCCGCTGGCTGAGGGCAGCTGGGCCAACCTGACGGACGCCAGCCAGGGGATCGCGATAGCGGACGAAAGCCAATATGTCGGGCAGACTGAAAAGGGGCGACTGTTTCAAAACAATGGCCTGCATATCGAGGTTGTGTTCGATGCGGAAAGCCCGATCGGCCGCGATGACACACTTGGTATCGCAGACATCAATGTCGAAGCCGCACTGACCACGATTGCAGATTGCGAAGATTCGGTCGCAGCGGTCGATGCCGAGGACAAGCTGCTTGCCTACACCAATTGGCTTGGCGTGATCCGCGGCGATCTGGAGGAAAGTTTCGAGAAGGGTGGACGGACCCTGACTCGCGCGCTCAACGCTGACAAACCTTACCTTGATCCCGATGGCACTGCACACAGCTTGCCCGGTCGCAGCCTGCTGTTCGTTCGCAATGTCGGCCATCTGATGACCAATCCTGCGATTCTTCTGCCCGATGACAGCGAGATTCCCGAAGGCATCATGGACGCGGTGTTCACCAGCGCGATCAGCACTTTGGACGTTGAGGGTCATGCAAAGTATGGCAATTCGCGCGAGCGCTCGATCTACATCGTAAAGCCCAAGATGCATGGGCCGGAAGAATGCGCCTTCACCAACGACTTGTTCAATGCGACCGAGGACCTGCTTGGCTTGGCGCGCCACACGATCAAGGTTGGTGTGATGGACGAAGAACGCCGCACCAGCGCCAATCTCGGCGCGTGCATTCATGCGGTGCGCGACCGGATCGTGTTCATCAACACCGGCTTCCTCGATCGCACAGGCGACGAAATACACACGTCGATGCGCGCCGGGCCGATGATGCGCAAAGGCGCGATGAAGGGATCGGCCTGGTTGCAGGCCTATGAAGCGCGCAATGTCGCAATCGGTCTCAAGCACGGCCTTTCGGGCAAGGCGCAGATCGGCAAAGGCATGTGGGCAGCGCCTGATCTGATGGGGCAGATGATGGTCGAGAAGATCGGCCATCTGCGCGCCGGGGCGAACACTGCATGGGTTCCGTCACCGACTGCTGCAACGCTTCACGCGCTGCACTACCATCGGGAAAACGTGTTCGAGATACAGCAAGGATTGGGGGATATTCCCTCGCTGGACCTGCTGCTCAACATCCCGCTCGCTGAAGGCACCAACTGGTCCGAAGACGAATTGCGCGACGAGCTCGACAACAATTGCCAGGGACTGCTTGGCTATGTGGTGCGCTGGGTCGATGCCGGGGTCGGCTGTTCCAAGGTTCCGGACATCAACGATGTCGGCCTGATGGAAGATCGCGCTACCCTGCGGATTTCATCGCAGCATATCGCCAACTGGCTGCTGCACGGGGTCGTGACCGAGGAACAGGTGATGGATTCGCTCACCCGGATGGCGGCCAAGGTCGATGCGCAGAATGCGGGCGACCCAACATATCTGCCGCTGATCGGAAACGAGGAAGCTCCCGCGTTCCGCGCGGCAAAGGACCTGATCTTCAAGGGCGTAGAGCAGCCAAGCGGCTACACCGAGCCGCTGTTGCACCAATGGCGACAGGTGAAGAAGGCGGGCTGATCGCGCCCGCCAACGCCTACTGTTCTGGCTCAATATCGTCCCACTCAATGTCGATTTCGCCCAGATCGAAATCGAATTCCAGGCCGTTCATGGCCTCTTCCATCGCTTTCGCCGCTTCGAGGCCCTCCTCGGCGAAGACTTTGACCTTCGCAAGATCGCCGTTGACCGCCAGGCTCATCATTGTGACTTCTTCGGCAACCTCTTCGACGGAAAGCTCCGGATCAAATTCGGCGCTGGTCACCAGTTTGAGACAGCATGCGTTCTCGCCGCGCGGCTCGATTGTGTAATCCTCGATCGATTGCACCAGCGCGAAAAGTTGCGGCACCATCTTGGCTCTACACTTCTGACGTTGTCCCTCAACGTGTTCCAGCACTTCGAAGTGAAACACTGCGTCGTCAAAGGTTTCGACTGTCATAATGAAGCGGTTGTCAGAGCCGTCCTCGGCTTTGACTTCAGCGCCGAATTGACGCTGGCGAAAGCGTGGATCGGTAATATCGATCAGAGGAAAGACTTCGGAAGCGGGACGATCAATCTCGACTTCGGCTTCGAATTCGATCGGACCTTCGATCATAGGCTTTTTCTTGTTGAAACCGAACATCAGCTTGCTCCTAATGGGGTTAACCGAGGAGGGGCATTAATGGAAAGTCCCTAACGCAGCGTATCCATTGCGCGGGCCAATTGCACAAACTCGTCGACACTCACCGTTTCGGCCCTGCGGGTCGGATCAATCCCGACGGTTTCCAGAGCATCCAATGCGCCGGAGACCTGTTTCAGGCTTTGACGCAGCATCTTTCTGCGCTGTCCGAAGGCGGCTTCTGTAAGGCGTTCAAGCATGCGGGCTGAGATGCCCTCAGGAGCATCGCGCGGGATGACATGCACGATTGCGCTCATCACCTTGGGCGGCGGGGTAAACGCGCTGCGGTGGACCTTCATCGCCAGTTTGGCGTGCGCCCGCCACTGTGCGAGCACAGCGAGCCGACCATACGCGCCAGTTCCGGGCTTTGACACGATCCGTTCGGCCACTTCGCGTTGGAACATCAGCGTCAGTGAGCGCCATAGGGGCGGCCATTCGTCACCCGTAAGCCACCTGACGAACAATGCGGTACCGACATTGTAGGGCAGATTGGACAGCACATGGAACGGCTCGCCGCGCATCAGATCGCCGTGGTCGATCTTCATGGCGTCGCCTTCGATCACGGTCAGTTGCCCGGGGAATGCCTCGCTGAGTTCTGCCAGTGCCGGCAGGCAGCGTGGGTCCATTTCAATCGCCGTGACCTTCGCTCCGGCTCTTAACAGGGCACGGGTGAGACCGCCGGGACCCGGGCCGACCTCAAGCACGTTCTGGTCGCTCAGATCGCCAGGCAGATCTGCAATTCGCGCGAGCAATTGTTCGTCGAAAAGGAAGTTCTGGCCGAGCGCCTTGGATGCCGAAAGGCCATGGCGTGCGATCACCTCCCGAAGCGGAGGCAGTTCAGCCATCGATTGCGAAAGCTTGTCGATTGGCGGCGCATGCGCTGGCCATTTTGATCGCTGCCATCATCGCGCCCGGGTCGGCAACGCGCTTGCCCGCAATGTCGAACGCGGTGCCATGATCGGGCGAGGTGCGGATAATGGGCAGGCCCAACGTGACATTCACACCTTCGTCGAATTCGATCGCTTTCAGGGGGATGAGTGCCTGATCGTGATACATGCAAAGAGCCGCATCATAATTGCCACGCGCACGCGGAGTGAACAGCGCATCGCCGGGGTGGGGGCCTGTCGCGTCGACACCCATCTCTCGCAATGTGACGATGGCGGGTTCGATAATGCGTGCTTCCTCGTCGCCGAACTTCCCCCCTTCGCCAGCATGCGGATTGAGGCCTGCGATGGCGAGGCGAGGGCGCTCGATCCCGAAATCGCTGACCAGGAATGCTGCCACAACTCGTGCCTTGTGAACGATCAGATCGGTTGAAAGCAGCTCTGGAACCTCACCAATAGCGACATGGACGGTAAGCGGGACGGTGCGCAGACTTGGCCCGGCGAGCATCATCACCGCATCGCGATATGGTCTGCTGCATGCATCGGCGAGAAATTCGGTTTGACCGGGATATTCAAACCCTACGGTTGCGAGCTCGGCTTTGGAGACTGGCGCCGTAACCAGACCAGAGGCCAGCCCACTCAGAGTGAATTTTGTTGCCCATTGCAGGGATGAAAGCGCAACCGAAGCACCGGCCTGGTCGGGCTGTCCCGGAGAATAAGCTGTCTCCATACCCGCAAAAACTGGCAGCCCAGCATGTCTCGCCATCGCCGCTTCGGTTGGATCGGCTATGGGAACAATCGGGCAGTCTAGGCCGCGCAATTCGGCGGCCTGACGCAGCACTTCGGGTCCTCCAACAACGAAGAAACCTGGTGCGTCGTTTCGTTTGCCCGATGCGTTTTGCCGCACCCAGCTTTCGACAATGATTTCCGGCCCGATCCCCGCCGGGTCTCCAAGCGAAACCGCCAGCAGGGTATCAGTCATGCTCGGGTTCAATTGTACTCGACGTAAGCGTCATTGCGCAGATCGCGAAGGTAGCGCTGAGCGCGCTTCTGAATCCGTTCGCTCTCGATGTTATCGCGGATGCTGTCGGGCGTTGGACCAGAGGCAACCTGAGGGTCGTCCCGTCCGCACAACATCAACACCCGCACACCTTCTTCGATCGAACCGAAGGGCGGAGTGGTTTGACCGACTTGCAGGTCAAGAATGATGCTCTGCAACTGAGCCGGCAAGTCGCCCGCCTTGATCTGGTCGTTGGTTACGACTGTGGCGCCGAGCAAGGAACTGGCGGTTTCCGCATCCGCGCAGCCGCGCAGATTCTCGATAAACTGGCCGAATCCCTCTACCCGTGCTGCGGCGTCTTCTTGTGACGTGCCTGGTTCGAAACCGATCGAAATCTGTTTCAGGCTCAACAGAGCATCGCGCGGGTCCGCGGTCAGCACCTGGCGCCGGTTCACCATAGCAATGATTACAAACCCGCCAGGAATCTGAATGGGTCCCTGCAGCTGATTCGGCTGCATCGCACGAGCCGCATTGGCCATCGCCACAGGGAGAGTTTCAAGCCGAACATAGCCAAGGTCGCCGCCGACTGCGGCGGTGCTCGATTCGGAGAATTGGCGCGCATAGGCTTCAAAACTGCCGCCCTGCTGCAATTGTTCGAGGATGCGCTGCGCGTTCTGGAGCACGGCTGCTTCGTTCTCGGTACTGGCTGAGAGATAGATTTCGGCCAGCCAAAACTCTTCTGTGCCGCGTGATGCCTCAAGCCGCTCGATCACTTCACGTACCTCTTCCTCGGATACGTTGATGAACGGGGTGACTGTCCGGCGCAGCACCCGTTGCCACGCGATTTCGCCATGAATCTGTCGCTTGAGCGAAACTGGCGAGGATCCAACCCCGAGCAGATAGGCATCCATCCGCTCCGGCCCATCATTGAAATTCTGGGCAGCCAGGGCCGCATACCGCTGGTCGATCTCAGCCTGCGTTACCGGCATTTCGAGGTTGGTCGCTTCCTGAATCTGCAGTGTTTCATCAATCAGGTTGCGGAAAATTTGCGCCCTGACGATCTTCAGTTCCTCTGGATTGGTCACAGAGGCGTTTGCTGCGCGCCACAAGGCGAATCTGTGTTCGATATCTGTGTCCGTGATAACGAACCCGTTCACGATGGCAGTCGCCGTCCGATTGTTCGGGTCTGCCCCCTCAAGTATGGTTACATCGTCGGGAATGTTGAATGCATTCCCCGAATTCATCTCTTGAGCGCTGAGTGAGGTCGATCCGGCAGCGAAGGCTGCGATCGAGGCAACAGCAAGAATTTTCGTCAATGGTTTCAATGTCACGTAAACAATCCCGAGTTCAATCGTGTGGTTTCGCCGGACACAAGCAACAAATGCCAATCCTGCGTTTTTCAGCCCGCCCTATGGCTTGATCCGGCTTAACCTTATCTGAGTTTGTGCCTTAATGACCACCCGAAACTCAGCCCGTGTGGGGCCGAATAGCCGGTTTTGTTTCCTCTGCCAACGGGCAGACATGTGGTCGATCTGGGGACAATCGCGTCAGCGGAATCCGAGATTCCGCAGCGCAAAGAAAACTTGGAAAGTGTTTCCGCGCTCAGCGTCACCCGCCGTTATGTAGTCGCGCCGCCATGTCAGCCCGAATTCAATGCAATCGTCCTGATATGCCACGCCCAATCGTGTGCGGATCGGTTCAAAACCGTCGGGCTGGAAAGTTGGATCTTCAGCTTCGTTGGTCAGGTTAAACACTCCCGAACCGAACACCGACCAGTACCGGTCGAATGCGACCCGGACGGCCGCGCGCAATTCCTCCCGGTCCTGCAAGTCCTCGACTGTCTGAATGTTTCTGTCGAGCCGCAGATATCCCAGCTCAACATAGGTCCTCTGATTGCCGATCGTAGCATCGACTTCATTGCGGCGGATTGCCAGATTGTCCTTGTCGAGCCGAAACCGGTGGGTGAACTTGACCCGGTCGCGAAATCGCACCTCTGTCCGGCCTACAAAGTCGGAAACCCTCTCTGACAGGCCGGTGCCATCAGGAAAAATCTCACGCGCGGCGTCAAACCGGTACGACTGGCCGACATTGGTCTTCACTCGCCAGCCGGGGCGCTGCAATTCCCAGTCGAACCCCCAGGTCAGGCGCACACCGTCTTCCACGCGGTCATATCCGGGGAAGCGATTGAGCGCGAACAGGTTGGAATCTTCCAGGTCGATCGCGCGTGCATCTTCGTTGGGAACATCGAGATTGCGGATTTGAGGGCTGGCCACGAGTTGAAGCCGGGGCTTGAACACCTGGGTCCCGCCAAAAGCCTCACCAACAAAGGGCCATTCGACATCGATCGCGCCAATGGCAACTCCGCGACCGGTCCAGCCTTCGGTGCCGCGATAAATCTCCGTCGCGGTCGCCAGTGTGTTGTCCGTGTGATAGACGTCCGCCCGCGCCAGCGCGCTGACGGTTACGACCTGGCCAAGCGGTGTTAACCGCCGCAAATCCCACCGTGCACCGGCAAAGGCACGCTGGGTGTCCTGGCCATCATTGCGCACGAGGCTCAGGGTGTTGAGCTGCAGTTCCAGATCACCGCCGAGCAGGGGATCATCAATCTTTTGCCGAAAATCGAGCGCCGGGATAGCCAGCGGTATCTGGCCTTGCTCGGTTCCGATCTGCAGCGTTTGTGTGGCCCAACCAGCGAGCGAAAAGTAGGAATCGTCATCAATCCGTTCGAGATTGATTGTCGAACGAAGCCGGTCGTCCCGGCTGATGTCATAGCGGCGCAGGAATGTGCGATCGCTGGCGAGCCGGACCGATCCTGTCAGGCTCCAGTTGGGATCGAACTGGAATCTGCCATTGGCCGCCAGATATCCGCGCGGGTCGCTCTCAGCTGTTTGCGTTCCGGCCAGGTCAACCACGCGACGGCTGTGGGTGGCGTATCCGGTGATTTGATAGGCGCCTTTATCCGTGAGCTCGCGCCATTCGGCGGAAACCATCGGCGTCACGTCGGTGTAAACATAGGCGCCAAGCGTCAGATCGCGATTGTCGTCAAACCGCCAGTAATACCGGCCGCTGATTTCAACCCCGTTGCTTTCCGAGAAACGAAGATCAGGGACAAGAAAACCCGATACGGCAGAGCCATCCGTGCGGATTGAAAGGCCGGGCAGAGGCAGGATGCGCGCACCG